>DATASF010000135.1:0-12241 GCA_036269335.1 Casimicrobiaceae bacterium | reverse complement strand
CCTGTCGCGCGAGCGCGCGCCTCGGCGGAAAGCGAAGCGAGCGTCGCATCGTTGGCTGCCTGCCGGGCGGCCAGCGTCTGCGACAGGCCCTCGGCCATCTCGGGACGCGCCTTGAGGATCGCTTCGAAACCCGGCTTGTCGAGGCGATAGCAGAGCACCTCGCCTTCGGCGACGACGGTCGCGGTGCGGGCCTGGCCGGTCAGCAGTCCCATCTCGCCGAAATATCCGGGCGCCGACAAGGTGGCCAGACGCTGTCGCGGCGATTCGGCCGGCTGCGCCGCGTCGCGAAAGATGCCGACCTGGCCGCGCGCCAGGATATACAGCGATTCGGCCGGCTCGCCTTCGCGCGTGATGACGTCGCCGGTGACGAACGGCGCCGGCTTGAGCTCCGTCGACAGCGCCTTGTGCTCGGGATCGGTCAACGGGCGGAACAATTCCAAGGAAACCAGCAGCGCGATCCGCGAGTCGCGCTCGCGCGCCGCTTCTTCGGCGCGGACGTCGCTGGCCGGGTTCCAGAAGATCTCGGCGCGGGTGATCGGCACGTCCATGCCCTCGCGCTGCAAAGCCGCGTATGCGTGCAGCCGGACGACCGAATCGGTCAGCAGGTCCCGGCTCAGATCGGTCAGCCAGTACAGGACGGCATACTTGATCGAGCTCGCCTCGAACGCGGCGCAGGTGCAGATCGGCGCCGGCGCCCGCGACACGTTCGGCATGTCGGCGCGCGCGAGCGCCGCTTCGACGACGTCGATCACCCGGCTCGGCGGCCATTCGTAGCCGACGTTGATCTCGATCGGCCGCCGCCAGGGGATGCGCAGGTCGCCGCGCCGCGCCAGCACGTGGACGCGAGTCTTGATCAGCGCGGAATTCGGCATGATCAACGTTTCGCCGCTATTGGTCGCCAGCGCCGTATAGCGCCACCGTATGCCGACGACCTGTCCCATCGCATCGTCGACACGCACCCAGTCGCCGATCCGGTAGGTGTTGTCGAGCTGCAGCGCCAGCCCGCCCCAGAGGTTGGTCAGCGGTTCTCGTAACGAAAACGCGACGCCTGTACCCAGGATCGCCGACGTCGTTACAATGCCCGCCAGATTGACGCCGAGCACGTCCATCCGGTAGATCGCCCAGACGACGAGCGACAGGGCAAACAGGACGTCGGCGAGAATGCGCGGCAACGTCATCCGCGCCAGCACGCCCTGGAAGACGAAGACCAGCAGAATGCGAACGAAGCCGATCGTCGCGACGATCAGCAGGCCCTCGCGCAGCGCGATGCCCGCCTTGGTGCCTTCGAGCCCGGCGCCGAACCGCGCCAGCGCCGAAAGACCGGCGACGGCGATGGCCACGATGCTCAGCATCGGGATCAGCCCGGCCCGGGTCTCCGGCTTCCAGCGCATCATCACCAGCGCCAGCAGGCCTCCGGCGGCGGCGAAGAGCAGCGCTTCGTGAAGCGTCGCGGCAAGGTTCATTGTGACATTCGTTTTTTGCCCGGGCCGCCCCGGCGTCGCGTGATTATAGAGCGCTACGAGAGCTCGCGCCCACGGCCCGCGGGGCACCGATCGCCGCGCGGGATCGCCATTCCGCGTTCCGGTACTCTAGAATGACGCCGCCCATGCCCTCGCCACGCACCGGCGGCCAGATCCTGGTCGCTAACCTTCTTGCCCAGGGCGCCGATCTGGCTTTTTGCGTTCCGGGCGAGAGCTATCTGCCGGTCCTCGACGCCTTGTACGATGCGCGCGATCGGCTGCGGCTGATCGTGTGCCGCCAGGAAGGCGGCGCGGCCTACATGGCCGAGGCGTACGGCAAGCTGACCGGCAGGCCCGGCATCGCGCTGGTGACGCGCGGACCGGGTGCATCGAACGCCGCGGTCGGCATCCACACCGCGGCGCAGGATTCCTCGCCGATGATCGTGTTCGTCGGCCAGGTCGGCAGCGATTTCGCCGAGCGCGAGGCCTTCCAGGAAATCGACTATCGCCGGATGTACGGCAGCAGCGTCAAATGGATTGCGCAAATCGATCGCGCCGACCGTATTCCCGAATATGTCGCGCGCGCGTTCCGAGTCGCTCAATCCGGACGCCCGGGCCCGGTCGTGCTGGCGCTGCCGGAGGATATGCTGGCCGCCAGCGCCGCCGTCGACGACGCCGCGCGCGTCGAGCCGACGGTGCTGCATCCCGGGCCGGACGCGATCGCCGCGCTGCGCGCGCGGCTCGCGCAAGCGCGCCGGCCGCTGGTGCTCGTCGGCGGCAGCGGCTGGACCGAGCGCGCCTGCGCCGACCTCGCGCGCTTTATCGCAGCCAACGACTTGCCGGTTGCCTGCGCGTTCCGCAACCAGGACCTCGTCGACAATCGCGACCAACACTACGCTGGCGAAGTCGGCATAAACCCGAATCCGAAGGTCGCGGCGCGCGTGCGCGATGCCGACCTGCTGCTGGTCATCGGCGAGCGTCTGGGCGAGTCGGTGACCTCGGGCTATACGCTGCTCACCGTGCCGAATCCGGCGCAGACGCTGGCGCATGTGCATCCCGGTGCCGACGAATTGGGGAAGGTCTATCAACCTTGGCTGTCGATCGCCGCGTCGCTGCCCGCGGCCTGCGCAGCGCTGGCCGGCATGTCTCCGATCGCCTCACCGACCTGGGCCGGCAGCGCCGCCGTGGCGCATGCAGACTACCTGGCCTGGCAATCGCCGCGGCCGATGCCCGGCCAGCTCGACCTCTGGCAGGTGGTCGGATTTCTGCGCGACCGGCTGGCGGAGGATGCGATCCTCGTCAACGGCGCCGGCAACTACGCGACCTGGCTGCATCGCCTGTACCGGTATCCGCGCTACCGTACGCAGCTCGCGCCGTACAGCGGCTCGATGGGTTACGGGGTGCCCGCCGCGATCGCGGCCAAGGCGGTATGTCCCGGGCGCGTCGTCGTATCATGGAACGGCGACGGATGCTTTCTGATGAACGGCCAGGAGCTTGCGACCGCGGTCCAGTACGGTCTGAACGTCATTTTCGTCGTCATCGACAACGGCATGTACGGGACCATCCGCATGCATCAGGAACAACACTACCCGGCGCGTGTCTACGGCACCGACCTGGTCAATCCGGATTTCGCCGCGCTGGCGCGCGCCTACGGGGCGCACGGCGAAAGCGTGAACCGCACCGCGGAATTCGCCCCGGCGTTCGAGCGCGCGCTCGCGCACGACGGTCCGTCGCTGCTGCATCTTCGCATCGACCCGCAGGCGATCACGATGAACGCGACCATAGATCAGCTGCGCGCAGAGGCGTCGCGATGAGCACGTGCTCCCACCGGCAATGATGCAAGCGGCGTCTGACGCGAACACGCTGACGGTCACCGGCCTTTCGGTGGAATTCCGCACCTCGGAGAGGGTCGTGCAGGCGGTTCGCGACCTTTCGTTCGAGATCGGCCGCGGTGAAACGGTCGCCATCGTCGGCGAATCGGGCTCCGGCAAATCGGTGACGGCGCTGTCGCTGATGCGGCTGGTCGAGCACGGCGGCGGCCGGATCACCTCCGGCAGGCTGGAATTCACTCGGCCCAGCGGCGATCGCATCGACCTGGCGCAGGCAAGCGCCGCGACGATGCGCTCGATCCGCGGCGCCGAGATCGCGATGATCTTCCAGGAGCCGATGACCTCGTTGAATCCGGTCTTTCCGGTCGGCGAGCAAATCGCCGAGTCGATCCGGCTGCACCAGCGGATGGACCATTCGGCCGCGCGCCGCGAGGCGCTGCGCATGCTGGTGCAGGTCCGCATACCCGATGCCGCCAGCGTGCTGTCGCGCTATCCGCATCAGCTGTCCGGAGGCATGCGGCAACGCGTGATGATCGCCATGGCGCTGTCGTGCAAGCCCCGCCTGCTGATCGCCGACGAGCCGACAACGGCGCTCGACGTCACGATCCAGGCGCAGATTCTCGAGCTGATCCGGGCCCTTCAGGACGAGATGCACATGGCGGTGCTGTTCATCACTCACGACATGGGCGTCGTCGCCGAGATCGCCGACCGCGTCGTCGTCATGGTCGGCGGCGAAAGAGTCGAAGACGGCACCGCAACGCACATCTTCCACGCGCCCGAGCATCCGTACACGCAAGCGCTGCTTGCCGCCGTGCCGACGCTCGGAGCGATGCGCGGGACCGACGCACCCGCGCGTTTCGTGCTGCGCCGGCAGGAACCCGGCGCGTATGTCGCGCCGACGCAGGCGACTCCGCACGTGCAGCCGTCCGGCGCCGGTACACCGCTGCTCCGGGTCCGCGGGTTGAAGACGCAGTTTCCGGTGCGGGGTGGAATACTCGGCCGCGTGCGTCGCCGCGTGCATGCCGTCGAGCAGGTCAGCTTCGACCTCTATGCGGGCGAAACGCTGGGCCTGGTCGGCGAGTCGGGCTGCGGCAAGTCGACGACAGGCCGCTCGCTGCTGCGCCTGGTCGACATCGAAGACGGCAGCATCGAGCTGGACGGGCGCGAGATCGCGCGCCTGTCGCCCGATCAGTTCCGTCCGCTGCGCCGCGACATCCAGATGGTGTTCCAGGATCCGTTCGCGTCGCTCGATCCGCGCCTGACGGTCGGATTTTCGGTCGCCGAGCCGCTGTACATTCACGGCGTGGCATCGGGCCGCGCCGCCGAGGAGCGCGTCGCGTCGCTGCTCGAGCACGTCGGTCTTTCGCGCGCCCACGCGCAGCGCTATCCGCACGAATTCTCCGGCGGCCAGCGGCAACGTATCGCATTGGCGCGCGCCCTGGCGCTGCGGCCTCGCATCATCGTCGCCGACGAGGCGGTCTCGGCGCTCGACGTCTCGATACGCGCCCAGATCGTCAACCTGATGCTCGACCTGCAGGATGCATTCGGCCTGTCCTACCTGTTCATTTCGCACGACATGGCGGTGGTCGAGCGGATCAGCCACCGGGTCGCGGTGATGTACCTCGGGCAGATCGTCGAGATCGGTCCGCGGCGCGCGGTGTTCGAGAATCCGCAGCATCCGTACACACGCAAGCTGATCGCCGCCGTTCCCGTCGCGGACCCGGCGCGACGGCGCCGCAAAACCGAGCTATCATCCGAAGAGATACCGAGCCCGATCCGGGCGGTCGGCGACGACCCGGTCGTCGCGCCGCTGGTCGAAGTTGGACCCGGTCATTTTGTCGCCACTCATCGCATTTCCGGTGCGTACTGAACGAGAGCCCGCCCGTAATTCCGCATCATCTGGAGAACCCCATGAAATCGCTGCCGCGTCTAGTTGCCGCCACCATCGTCGCGTTCGCCGCCCTTGCGGCCGGACCGTCGTTCGCCTCGAAGGACGTCGTGTTCGCCGTTGCCTCGACGTTCACCACGACCGATCCGTACGACGCCAACGACACGCTTTCGCAGGCGATGTCCAAGTCGTTCTACGAAGGCCTGTACGGCTTCGACAAGGACATGAAGATGATCCCGGTGCTGGCCGAGAGTTACACGGTCAGCCCCGACGGGCTGGTGTACACGGTGAAGCTCAAGAAGGGCATCAAATTCCATGACGGCAACGACTTCAAGGCCGACGCCGTCAAGGCCAATTTCGACCGCGTCACCAATCCGGACAACAAGCTGAAGCGCTACGGCTTGTACAGCAACATCGCCAAGACCGAGGTCGTCGACGACTACACCGCGCGCATCACGCTGAAGACAGCGTTTTCGGCGTTCATCAACAATCTGGCGCATCCGTCGGGCGTCATGATCAGCCCGGCGGCGATCGCCAAATACGGCAAGGACATCGCTGCGAATCCGGTCGGCACCGGACCATTCAAGTTCGTCGAATGGAACCGGACCGATTACCTGAAGGTGGCGAAATTCGACGGCTACTGGCGCAAGGGTTATCCGAAAGTCGACACGATCACCTGGAAGCCGGTGGTCGACAGCAATTCGCGCGCGGCGGTGATGCAGACGGGCGAGGCGCAGTTCACGTTTCCCGTGCCGTACGAGCTCGACGCGGTCTTGCGCGGGAAGCCGCAGCTCGAGGTCGTCGCCGCGCCGTCGATCGTACTGCGCTACCTGTCGATGAATACGACCCAGAAGCCGTTCGACAACGTCAAGGTGCGCCAGGCGATCGCCTACGCGATCAACAAGGAGGCGCTGGCCAAGGTCGCGTTCAACGGCTACGCCGCGCCGGCGGAAGGCGTCGTTCCGCCCGGCGTCGAGTTCAACGTCAAGCTGGGACCCTGGCCCTACGATGTCGCCAAGGCGAAAAAGCTGATGGCGGAAGCCGGTTATCCGAACGGATTCGAGACCGAGCTCTGGTCGGCGTACAACCACACGATCGCGCAGAAGGTCACGCAGTTCCTTCAGCAGCAGCTCGCCCAGATCGGCATCAAGGCGAAGATCACGCTGCTCGAAGCCGGGCAGCGCGTCGAAAAGGTCGAGAGCTGGCCTGACTCCGCAACTGCGCCGGTACGCCTCTACTACGTCGGCTGGTCGGCGTCGACCGGCGAGGCGGACTGGGCGCTGCGGCCGCTGCTGGCGTCGGAATCCTGGCCGCCCAAGCTCTTCAATACCGCCTACTACAAGAGCGACAAAGTCGACAACGACATCAAGTCCGCGCTGGCGACCAGCGACAAGACGGCGAAGGCGAAATTTTATCGCGACGCACAGGAGACGATCTGGAACGACGCTCCCTGGGCGCCACTGGTGACCGAAAAGCTGCTGTCGGCGCATAACAAAAAACTCACTGGCGTCTACGTGATGCCCGACGCTTCGTTCAATTTCACCGAAGTCGACCTGAAGCCCTGAACGCGGCGGCGGCGAGAGACCGGCAGCCGCCGTCGCCGTCTTCGCGGACGTCTTAAGCCCGCGCGCGGAACCGATGCTCCAATACATCGTCAAGCGCCTCCTCGGGCTGATTCCGACCTTGCTGCTGGTCGGAGCGCTGGCGTTCCTGTTCGTCCATCTGCTGCCGGGCGACCCGGCGCGTCTTGCCGCCGGTCCCGACGCGACCCCGGATACGATCGCGCTGGTGCGCCAGGATCTGGGCCTCGACAAGCCGCTTCCGCAGCAATTCGTGCGCTTCGTGTCGGGTATCGTGCACGGTGATTTCGGCCGCTCGCTACGCACCAAGCGTCCGGTCAGCGTCGAGATCGGCGAGCGGTTCATGCCGACCTTCTGGCTGACGGTCGCCGCGATGTCGTGGTCGGTGGTCTTCGGCATGACCATCGGCGTCATCTCGGCCGTCTGGCGCAACCGCTGGCCGGACCGGCTGGGCATGGCACTGGCGGTGTCGGGCATTTCCTTCCCGGCGTTCGCGCTGGGCATGGTCCTGATGCAGATCTTCGCCGTGCAGCTCAACTGGCTGCCGACCGTCGGTGCCGACAGCTGGCGGCACTACATCCTGCCGTCGCTGACGCTCGGCGCGGCAGTCGCCGCGATCATGGCGCGCTTCACGCGTTCGTCGTTCGTCGACATCCTGCAGGAGGACTACGTTCGCACGGCGCGCGCGAAGGGCCTGACCGAGCGCACGGTCATCGTCAAGCACAGCCTGCGCAATGCGTTGATCCCGGTCGTCACGATGATGGGCCTGCAGTTTGGGTTCCTGCTCGGCGGGTCGATCGTCGTCGAAGTCGTTTTCAACTGGCCGGGTATGGGACGGCTGCTGGTCGATGCGGTCGACATGCGTGACTACCCGGTCATCCAGGCGGAGATACTGCTGTTCTCGCTGGAATTCATCCTGATCAACCTGATCGTCGACGTTCTGTACGCGGTGATCAACCCCTCGATCCGCTACCGATGACTACCGCCGAGGCAGTCGTCATCGAGGACACCGCGGTTCGCACGCCGTGGACCGAGTTCTGGCGCAAGTTCAGGAAGCAGCACGTCGCCGTGGCTGCCGGCATCTTTGTGCTGCTTCTCGTGGCCGTCGCGATCTTCGCCCCGTGGATCGTTCCGTACGACCCGGAGAATTTCTTCGACTACGATAGCCTCAACGCGCTGCCCTCGCTGCAGCACTGGTTCGGTGTCGACCCGCTCGGGCGCGACATCTTCAGCCGCATCGTGATGGGCGCGCGGGTGTCGCTCACCGCCGGCTTCGTCTCGGTTGCCGTCGGCGCAGTCATAGGCACGCTTCTGGGCCTCGTCGCCGGGTACTACGAAGGCTGGCCCGAGCGGATCATCATGCGCGTCTGCGACGTCCTGTTCGCCTTCCCGGGCATCCTTCTGGCGATCGGAATCGTGGCGATTCTGGGCGGCGGGATGACCAACGTCATCATTGCCGTGTCGATCTTCAGCATTCCGACGTTCGCTCGCCTGGTTCGGGGCAATACGCTGGCGCTGAAGCACCTGACGTTCATCGAGGCCGCGCGGAGCATCGGCGCCCCGGACCGGACGATCATCGCCCGTCACATCTTCCCCGGGACCGTCGCGGCCGTCGTCGTTTATTTTTCTCTGCGTATCGGCACGTCGATCATCACCGCGGCAAGCCTGTCGTTCATCGGCATGGGTGCGCAACCGCCGACGCCGGAATGGGGCGCGATGCTCAACGAGGCGCGCGCCGACATGATCACCTCGCCGCACGTTGCACTCTTTCCCAGCCTCGCTATTTTCCTGACGGTGCTGGCGTTCAATCTGCTCGGCGACGGGCTGCGCGACGCGCTCGATCCGAAAATCGACCGGAAGTGATCCGGACCGGAACACGCCATTCGCGGCGCACGTTACGCGGGACAGGCGATCGACGGCCCGAGACGTTCCTTCGCGGCGGCGACGCTGGCAACGTCGGACAACGTAACGCCGTTCTTTATCGCGGTGATCTCGGCGAGTATCGACACCGCGATCTCCGGCGGCGTGCGACTGCCTATGTAGAGGCCGATCGGCCCGTGCAGTCTTCCGATCTGTTCCGGGGTCAGGTCGAATTCCTCCAGGCGCAGCCGCCTCTTGGCGTTGTTGGCACGCGAGCCCAGAGCGCCGACGTAGAACGCCGGCGACTTCAGCGCCTCCATCAGCGCCAGGTCGTCGAGCTTCGGATCGTGCGTCAGCGCAACCACCGCGCAGCGCTCGTCGAGCTTCATGTCGACGACCGTATCGTCCGGCATCGTCCTGACCAGCGTGACGCCGCCGATGTCCCAGGCTTCGGTGTATTCCTCGCGCGGATCGCACACGGTGACCTGATAGTCGAGGCCGACGGCGATTTGGGCGAGGTACTTGGATAGCTGCCCGGCGCCGATGATCAGCATCCGATAGCGCGGCCCGTGCACGGTCGTCAGCGCCATGCCGTCGAAGCTTAAGCCGTCGGCTGCGCGCGCCGGCGCGAGCCGAACGCTCGCCGTATCGAGATCGAGCGTGCGCGCGACAAGTTGCCCCTGCTCGACCATCGCCAGCAGCTCGCCGATCCGGCTCTCGCCGCGCAGTGGCTCGAGCACCAGCTGGATCGTGCCGCCGCACGGCAGGCCGAACTTGCGCGCGTCTTCCGCGGACACGCCGTAAGTGACCGCCTGCGGACGCGTCACGTAGGCGCCTTCACGGCGCGATCGCTCGACGATGTCGTCCTCGATGCAGCCGCCCGACACCGAGCCCACCACCTGCCCGTCTTCGCGCACGGCGAGCAGCGCGCCTGGAGGCCGCGGCGACGAGCCCCAGGTGCGAACGACGGTGACGAGCAGCACGCGCTTGCCGGCGTCGAGCCACTCGGCGCTGCGGCGAAGAACTTCTAGATCGACGCTATCCATGCCGGTATGCCTTGCAGCAGTCCGATGGCGTCTATTCTACGCCGGGCGCAGCCACCAATAAATCGCGATGCCGGCGACGATCAAGGCAGCGAGCAGCAACCTGATGCGCATCGTTCGCAACGCGCTTGCGAGCTCCGGCGGCGGCGCTTCGGGCGCGTCCGCGGGCGAGGGCCGGCTGCCCCCGCCGCGGTCGACAAACCGTGCAAAGAAATCGTCTGCGACCTTCGCCGCGGCGCCGTCGATCAGCCGCGAGCCGATCTGCGCCAGCTTGCCGCCGACTTGCGCATTCACCACATAATCGATGCGCGTCCCGCCGTCGGTCGGCGACAACTCCACCTTGGCGGTGCCGTTGGCGAAACCCGCGGCGCCGCCCTGCCCCTCGAACTTCAGTGTGTACGAACGCGGCGCAGCGATATCGGCAAGCAGCAGCCGGCCGCTGAATTTCGCGCTGACGGGTCCGACCCGCGCAGTCATCGCGACGCCGTACTCGGTGTCCGAAACGCGGTCGATCGATTCGCAACCCGGAATGCAGGCGCGCAGCACTTCGGGATCGTTCAGCGCCCGCCATGTCGTGTCGATGTCGGTCGGTACGACGCGGCTGCCTTTCATGTCCATGATCGATCGCCTGTCGGCCCTACGCGGCGCGCAGCCGTTCTGCGCCCTGGCCGCGGCCCGCGGGCCGGCGCGCGAACGCGACGGCCAGCTGCTTCAGGCTCTGCAGATTGTGCACGGGCAGAAAATCGTCGACGAACGGCAGCATGGCGCGAATCCCCGCCGGCCGCGCTTCGAAGCCCTCGTAGCGCAGCAGCGGATTGAGCCAGATCAGCCGCCGGCACGACTTGGCCAGCCGTTCCATTTCCTGCGCCAGCCCGTCGCCGACTTCGCTGTCGAGGCCGTCGCTGATCAGCAGGACGATGGCGCCCTGTCCGAGCAGCCGCCGCGACCAGCGGCGATTGAACTCGCCCAGGCAGGCGCCGATGCGCGTGCCGCCCGCCCAATCGGTGACGGCGGCGCTGATGCGCGCGATCGCGACATCGACGTCCCGTTGCCTTAGATGACGGGTTATGTTGGTCAGACGCGTGCCGAACAGCAGCGTATGCACGCGATCGCGATCGTTGGTGATCGCGTGCAGGAAGAACAGCAGCATGCGCGAATAACGGTCCATCGATCCGGAAATATCGCACAGGACGACCAGCGGCGGACGGCGGCGGCGCTTGCGGCGCCACGCCAGCGGCACGATTACGCCTCGCGCCGAGGTCATCGCGCGCAGCGTCGCGCGGAGATCGACCGCATGCCCGCGTGGCGCGGCCACCGTGCGCCGCACCGGAATCTCGGGCAGCGGCAGGCGCAGGCGGGCGATCATGGCCTTGACCTCGCGAAGCTCGGCGGCCGACATCGATTCGAAATCGCGCGTCTGCAGCACTTCGCGCGGCGAGAACGTGAACGCAGCGTCGAGATCGACCTCTTCGCCCTCGACTTCGAGCTCGGGGCGCTGCGGCGGCGCCATCGCCTCGGCCAGCCGCGCCGGCAGCGGCGCCTGCGCCGCGTCCGCGGGCACGCGGCCGCGAACCTTCGGCAGCAGCAGAGCCATCATGCGCTCGAGCAGCTTGGGATTGCGCCAGAACAGATCGAATGCCTGGTCGAACAGCACCTTGTGCTCGTGCCGCTCGATCAGGACCGATTCGAGCGCCGCCCGGAAATCATCGCGGTTCCCGACGCCGACCGCTTCGACCGCGTTGAGCGCGACGATGACTTTGGCCGGGCCGATCGGCAGGCCCGCCGCGCGAAGCACACGCGCGAAATGCAGAATATTGCCGGCGAGCCTTTCGCGGCCGAACAGCGCTTCGCGCGATGCGGTCATGCCGGCAACGCGACCGCTTCCGCGCGTGCCTCCGCGACCAGCCTGGCGGCGACCTCCGGCGTGATCGCGCCGACATCGTCCTGGTACTTCAGCAGCGCGCCCAGCGTATTGGCTACCGTGTCCGGATCGAGCGTGACGCGGTCCAGCGCCACCAGCGCCTCGGCCCAGTCGAGCGTCTCCGCGATGCCGGGCGCCTTGAACAGGTCGATCGCGCGCAGGCGCTGGGTGAACGCGACGACTTCGCGCGAAAGCCGCGCGTCGGCGTCGGGCACCTTGCGCCGAACGATCGCGAGCTCGCGCTCGGCGTTCGGATAATCGACCCAGTGGTAGAGACAGCGCCGCTTGATAGCGTCATGGATCTCGCGCGTGCGATTCGACGTGATGACGACGATCGGCGGCTCCGCCGCCTTGATCGCTCCCAGCTCGGGAATCGTCACCTGGTATTCAGCCAGCACCTCGAGCAGATACGCCTCGAACGGCTCGTCGGTGCGGTCGAGCTCGTCGATCAGCAGTACCGGCGCCGACCCGTCGTGCGGCTCGAGCGCCTGCAGAATCGGCCGCCGGATCAGGAAGCGTTCGGCGAAAATATCGGTGCCCAGTGATTCGCGGTCGACCTTTCCCGACGCCTCGGCCAGGCGGATCTCGATCATCTGCCGCGGATAATTCCATTCGTAGACCGCCGATGCGGTATCGAGACCTTCGTAGCATTGCAGGCGG
>DATASF010000134.1:0-4439 GCA_036269335.1 Casimicrobiaceae bacterium | reverse complement strand
CTGCGCGACGTGCAGAGTCTTGGACATGTCCGCCGCGGACGCCGACAGCGCCGGCAGCGCGCACGCGATCGCCAGCATCGGCGCCAGCGCGATCAGCCGCGCAAGCGTTGGAAGCGACGACCGTGTATGACGGGGCGGCGTATCGAACGGCGACATCGCGAATCAGCCCTTGTCCAGCGCGCGGCGCAGCCGCGCGATGCCGTCGGCGAGCCGGTCGATGTCGGCCGCGAAGCACCAGCGCACGAAGCCCTCGCCCTCGGGGCCGAAAGCGCTGCCGGGGGCGAGCCCGAGTCCGACCTCGCGCACCAGCCGCTTGCAGAATTCGAGGCTGTCGGTGACGCCGGCAACGCGAAAGAAGACGTACATCGCGCCCTTCGGCGCCGCGGCGCTGATCCCCGGGATCGCGTTCAGCGCCGCCACCAGGAAATCGCGCGCGGCGCGATAGCGCTCGAGCGTGTGCGCGATCGTCGCTTCACCGTCGTTGATCGCGACGACGGCGGCGCGCTGCACGAACGTCGGCGAGCACGAGGTGTTGTATTCGATCAGCTTGCCCAGGTCGGGCAGCAGCGCGGCCGGCGCGACGATCCAGCCGAGCCGCCACCCGGTCATCAGCCAGGCCTTGGAAAAGCTGTTGGTGCTGACGATGCGGTCCTCCGGGCTGCCGAGGTCGAGGAACGACGGCGCGCAAGCCCCCGCCGCAGGCGCGTCGTAATACAGGCGCTCGTAGACATCGTCGGCGACGATCCAGATGCCGAGCTTGCGGCAATGCTCGAGTATCGCTTCCTGTCCGCTGCGAGCTATGGTCCAGCCCGTCGGATTGTTCGGCGAATTGATCAGCACCGCGCGCGTTCCCGGCGTCAGCGCGTCGAGCAGCCGCGCGACGTCGAGCGTCCAGCCATCCGCGCCGAACGACAGCGCGACCCGGACGACTTCGGCGCCGAGGATCTTGGGAATCTCGGTCAGGTTCGGCCAAAGCGGCGTCACGCAGACGACGCGGTCGCCCGGATCGATCAGCGCTTCGACCGAGAGCATCAGCGCCGACATGCCCGATGCCGTGACGGCGATATCGGCGGCAGCGACCGGCCGGTGCAAGCCCGACACATAGGCGGCAATCGCGTCGCGCAGCTCGGGAATCCCGAAATTCTGCGTGTAGAACGTCTCGCCGGCGCCGAGCGAAGCCACCGCCGCGTCGCGGATGTAGGCGGGCGTCACCTGGTCGGGTTCGCCGAACCAGAACGCCAGGATGCGGGCATCGCCCATCCCGACGTTGGCGACTTCGCGGATCTGCGAGGCGACGAGCGAACGTACGGCGTGGCGGGCGTGAAGGTGGATGTTGCGGGGATCGGCGGTCATTGCAAGCGCGCCGGCCGCGAACCGGCGTCGGCGCAGCGTCTTTATACTTTGCGCCCGCTCCGATGGCAAATGAGTGGGAAATGAGTGGCAAATAAGCGGCTCGCGCAGAACACGTCAGATCGAGCGCCGACCCGCTGCTATACTTGGCGTGTCGACTAACGCACGGGATCGCATGAGCTACCTCGGCAGCGCCATCGCCATACTCTTCTGCGGAGGCCTGGGAACCGCGATCGCCTGGTTTGCGGTGTCGCCGCTCGGCCTCGACGGCGTCGCCGCCGGCCTGACGACGGCGTTCGCCGCGATGATCGCCGCAACGCTTTTGTTCACGTTGGGAGTCGCGGTAGGCAGAGCGCTGCAGCTTTTCAAATAGGCGGCGCGACCGGGGAAGACTCGGCCGGTTGCGCGCCCGGGCCGCCAAGCTTCAGCGTGCTCGTGGCCGCGCCGGCCGACAGGTCCTCCCCGCTCGATCCTTCAGCGCTCCTTCAGTGCGCTACCGCAGCGACCAGCGAAGGCGTGACCGGCTCGGCGCCGGCAAAGCTGTCGTCGGGTCGCCCGCGCGTCATCACCAGGACCGCCAGCGCGAGCAACAGGCTGAACAACACGCCGATGGCCACCGCCTCGGCGGCGAGTCCCGCGAGATCGCGCCATACGCGAGGGGCGATCGCCTGGGCGCCATGTCTGGTCTGCATCATCTCTCCTTGCCTGCCGCGGGGATAAGGTTCCGCGGCAATGCCATTGGAGGCTTGCGCCAAGGCAGCGGCGGGCCCCGGCGAGGGCGCACCGGCGATCAATCATGGCCAAACGATGGCAGGCGGCGAGGCGGCGGCTTTGCCTCACGGCGCTGCGGTATAGTCGAATCGCCATGAGCCGCCGCATCGCCATCGTCGAGGATGAGCCCGCGATTCGCGCCAACTACGCCGACGCGCTGAAAAAACAAGGCTACGAAGTCGCGACCTACGCCAACCGCAACGACGCCCTCGGGGCGTTGCGCACGCGGCTGCCCGACCTCGCGCTGATCGACATTGGACTCGGCGACGAAATCGACGGCGGCTTCGCGCTGTGCCGCGAGCTGCGCGCTCTGTCGGAATCGTTGCCCATCATCTTTCTGTCGGCGCGCGACTCCGACTTCGACGTCGTCGCCGGGCTGCGGCTCGGCGCCGACGACTACCTGACCAAGGACGTGAGCCTGCCGCACCTGTCGGCGCGGATCGCGGCGCTGTTCCGGCGCAGCGACCTGCTCGCCGCGCCGCACGCGGTCGAGGAGGTGATCGATCGAGGACCGCTCAAGCTCGACCTGAAGCGCCTGACCGCCTACTGGAACGATCGCCGCGTCGACCTGACGCTGACCGAATTCTGGATGGTGCATACGCTGGCCAGGCATCCCGGCCACGTCAAGGACCGCGACAGCCTGATGCGCGACGCCAGCATCGTCGTCGACGACAGCACGATCACCTCGCACATCAAGCGCATCCGCCGCAAGTTCGCCGCGCTCGACCCCGGTTTCGATTGCATCGCCACCGTTTACGGCATCGGGTATCGCTGGAACGCGGCCGAGCCATGAGCCGCTTTCGGATCGCGCTGGGCATCCGCGCGCAACTGCTGCTGGTGCTGATGGTGTTCCTTACGATACCGTGGCTCGGCTACGAATACGTGCGCGAGCTCGAGCGCTTCCTGCGCGACGCGCAGCAGAAGACGCTCGCCGGAACCGCCCAGGCGGTGGCGACGGCCCTGCACGACCGGCCGCGGCTGTTCGAGACGCCGGACGCGGCGCGCGAGTCGCTGGCGGCGCAGCGCGCGCTCGATGGCGCGCCGGAAGCCGAAGCGACGCCGCAGCTCGCCCGCACGTCCAATCCCGCGGTGACGCCGTCGGCTGAAATCGGGCAGATCATCCAGGGCTTGTCGCGGACGAGCGCGCGGATCTGGGTCATCGACCGCCAGCTCGACGTCCTGGCGCGGGCGGGGAGCCTGAAGCGGCCGCCGCTGCCGGAGACCGACGCGCCGGACTCGGCGATCCCGCGCCTATGGAGGTGGATCGAGCGCGAGACGCTGCATCCGCTGTACACGCTGATCCTGCGCCAGCCGACCGACGATTTCGTCGACGAGCTCGCGGCGCACGTCGCGATGCCTGCGCGCGAGGTCGACGGCGCGCTGTCGGGCATCCTGACCGTCGACCGCCGGCTGACCGGCGATGGCAAGGCGGTCGTCGTCTCGGCCGCGCATCCGATCTGGGTCGGCGACCAGGTCAAGGGCGCGGTGATCGTCGAGGAAACGACCAACGCAGTGCTGGCCGAGCGCAACCGCGCCTTCGAGCGCCTGTTCAACATCGTACTCGCCGCGCTGCTGGTCGGGTCGGTCGCGTTGACGCTGTACGCGTCGCGACTGACCGCGCGCATCCGGCGGCTGCGCGACGAAGCGGAGGCCGCGATCGACATGCAGGGCAGGATTCGTGGCACGGTGTCGCCTTCCGCGGCGGGCGACGAGATCGGCGATCTGTCGCGCAGCTTTTCGAGCGTCGTCACTCGTCTGTCGCAATACGCGAACTATCAGCAGAACATGGCGAGCAGGCTATCGCACGAATTGCGCACGCCGGTCGCGGTCGTACGCTCGTCGCTGGACAACCTGCGCGCGGCGACCCTGCCCGACGACGCGCGCGTCTACATGGAGCGCGCGCAGCAGGGGCTGACGCGGCTCACCCATATCCTGACGCGGATGACCGAGGCGACGAGGCTCGAGGAAAGCCTGGGCGATGCGCAGCGCGAGCGTTTCGATCTTGCTTCGGTGGTCGCAGGTTGCGTCGACGGTTACCGCGCCGCATACGCCGGCCACGAGTTCGAGCTCAAGCTGCCGCCGGGCCCGCTGGCGGTCGATGGGGCGCCCGAGCTGATCGCCCAGCTGCTCGACAAGCTGATCGCGAACGCGGTCGAGTTCGGCACCTCGGGAACGCCGGTGGTCGTCGCGCTCGAGCGTGACGCCGACGTCGTCATTCTGCGGGTGGAGAACGAAGGTGCGCCGCTGCCAGCCGGCATGCACGAGCGCCTGTTCGACTCGATGGTGTCGATCCGCGGCGAGCAGAAAAGCGAAGAGCC
>DATASF010000133.1:0-10216 GCA_036269335.1 Casimicrobiaceae bacterium | reverse complement strand
GCGCGGCTTCATCGCCTGGTACAACGCGGTGACGCCGTCGTCGTTGAAGCGGCTGGCCATGGTGCCGAAGACGGGCATCTTGTCGGACATCACGGTGAAGGCTTCGCGATTGCGCTGCACCTGCTTGGCGACGTCGCGCAGGGCGTCGGACGCACACTTGCGGTCGAACTTGTTGATCGCCACGAACTCGGCGAAGTCGAGCATGTCGATCTTCTCGAGCTGGCTCGCGGCCCCGAACTCCGGCGTCATCACGTACAGCGACACGTCGACCAGCGGCACGATCGCCGCGTCGCCCTGCCCGATGCCCGAGGTCTCGACGACGATCAGGTCGAAGCCCGCGACCTTGCAGGCGGCGATCGCGTCGGGCAGCGCCTGCGAGACTTCGCTCCCTGCCTCGCGAGTGGCCATCGACCGCATGTAAATGTTCGGATGCTGAATCGCATTCATCCGGATGCGGTCGCCGAGCAGCGCGCCGCCGGACTTGCGCCGCGACGGGTCGATCGAAATGACCGCGATCTTCAGCCGATCGTCCTGGTCGAGCCGGAAGCGGCGGATCAGCTCATCGGTCAGCGAGCTCTTGCCCGCTCCCCCCGTCCCGGTGATGCCGAGCGTGGGCGCCTTGCTCGCTTCCGCCGCGCGCAGCATTTCGTCGCGCAGCTTCGGCGGCACGCTGCCCGCCTCGAGCCCGGTGATGAAGCGCGCGAGCGAATTCCGGTCGCCCGCCTTCAGCGCGGTCAGGTCCTTCGGCAGATCCTGCGCGAGATCGGTGTCGCACGCCGCGACGATCTCGTTGATCATGCCCTGCAAGCCGAGCCGCTGCCCATCCTCGGGTGTGAAGATGCGGGTGACGCCGTAGGCGTGCAGCTCGTCTATCTCGGTTGGCACGATCACGCCGCCGCCGCCGCCGAAGACCTTGATGTGCGCGCCGCCGCGCTCACGTAGGAGGTCGAGCATGTACTTGAAGAACTCGACGTGGCCGCCCTGGTAGGACGAGATCGCGATGCCGTGCGCGTCCTCCTGCAGCGCGCAGTTGACGATGTCGTCGACCGACCGGTTGTGACCCAGGTGGACCACTTCGCAGCCCGACGCCTGCAGGATCCGCCGCATGATGTTGATCGACGCATCGTGGCCGTCGAACAGGCTCGCCGCGGTGACAAAGCGGATTTTGTGCGCCGGCTTGTAGACCAGCGGCTTTTTGGCGATGGCGAGGTCGTTCATCACTGCTCCGGCGATCGAGTCCGGGGTCGGCGTGGGGTCCGGCGCGCGGTGCCGCGGCCGGAAATCCCGCAGGCCCGGCTTGGGACCGGAAAGCTTACTCCCGGCGCCCTGCTGCCGACATTATATTCCGTTTACGTTAACGTCAACATAGGCGAGCTGGCAGGGCGGCCCTCGGGGAACGGCTTCCGCGCTGCGGGGTCCTAGCAGCGGCCGCAAGACGCCCGGTCGCTACAAGGCGGTTTCCGCCGCCGCTGCCGCCCCTATACTCAAGCCCCCGCGCTCCCTGCCGCAAAGGAATTGCCCATGTTATCGCCGTCACGATCGCTGGTTCGCGGCCTCTTCGCCGCGGCTTTGCTTTGCTTTGTCGGGGCCGCCGGCGCCGCGCTTCCGGCCGGCGTCACGGCGGGCGCTTCGGTCGAAGGCATCAGCGAGTACGCGCTGGCCAATGGTCTCAAGGTCCTGCTGTTTCCGGACGCCAGCCAGCCCAAGGTCACCGTCAACGTCACTTACCTGGTCGGCTCGCGGATGGAGAACTACGGCGAGACCGGCATGGCGCACCTGCTCGAGCACATGGTGTTCAAGGGCACGACCACGCGCGGGAACCTGATGACCGCGCTCGCGCAGCGCGGCATGGCGTTCAACGGCTCGACCTGGTACGACCGCACCAACTATTTCGAGACCTTCCCCGCGTCCGACGAAGGCCTGGACTGGGCGCTGGGCATGGAAGCGGACCGCATGGTCAATTCGACCGTATTGCGCAAGGACCTGGACAGCGAGATGACGGTCGTGCGCAACGAAATGGAGCGCAACGAGAACAGCTCCGTACGCATCCTGATCCAGCGCACGACGGCCGCCGGCTTCGACTGGCACAACTACGGCAAGGACACCATAGGCGCGCGCACCGACGTCGAGCGCGTCGACATCGGCCGGCTGCAGGCTTTCTATCGCCTCTACTACCAGCCGGACAACGCGGTGCTGACCATCGCCGGCGCGTTCGATCCGGACCGCGCGCTCGCCGCAGTGGCGAAGTATTTCGGACCGATACCAAAGCCGGCGCGGGTTCTGCCATCGCTGCATACCGACGAGCCGGTGCAGGACGGCTCGCGCGAAGTGACGCTCCGCCGCGTCGGCAATACGCAATGGCTGTCGGCCATGTATCACACGGTGCCCGGCGCGCATCCGGATGCGATCGCGATCTCCGCCGCGGTCGACGCGATGACCGTCAGCCCCGGCGGGCGCCTGTACAAGGCGCTGGTCGAGACCAGGAAAGCCGCCGCCGTCGATGACTTCGTCTATACCGGTTTCGATCCCGGCTTTGCGATGTTCCTGGCGCAAGTGCCGGAAAACGAGTCGCTCGACGCCGCGCGCACGACCATGCTGCAGGTGATCGAGGATGTCGCCAAGCAGCCGTTCAGCGCAGCGGAAATCGATCGCGTCCGGGCCAAGGCGCTGAAGTCGATCGACGACACGATCAACGATCCGCAGCGCCTGGGCATCGCGCTTTCGAGTTCGATCGCGACCGGCGACTGGCGCCTGTTCTTTCTGCAGCGCGATCGCTGGCGCGCGCTGACGCCCGCCGACGTCGATCGCGTCGCCGGGGCCTATTTCAAGGCGTCGAATCGGACGGTCGGCGAATTCATTCCCGACGCCAAGCCCGACCGTGCCCCGGCGCCGCCGGCCGTCAACATCGCCGCGATGGTCAAGGACTACAAGGGCGACCCCGCTGTCGCCGCCGGCGAGAACTTCGACGCGACGCCGGCCAACCTGGACGCGCGCGCGCAGCGCTACACGCTCGCCAACGGGATGAAGGTCGCGCTGCTTCCGAAAAAGACCCGCGGCGGGACCGTGCACTTCTCTTTGTCGATGCATTATGGCGACGAGGCGTCGATCAAGGGCCGCGAAGGCGAGGCCAAGCTGACCGGCAGCATGTTGCTGCGCGGTACGTCGAAGCACAGTCGGCAGGAGATCGACGATACCCTCGACCGGTTGCGCGCCAGCCTGTCGATCAGCGGAGGACAGACCGGGCTGAGCGCGCGCGGTCAGACGGTGGGCGCGAATCTTGCGCCGACGCTGGACCTCCTCGCCGAAGCCTTGCAGCATCCATCGTTTCCCGCCGCCGAGCTCGAAACTCTGAAGCGCGCGCAGACCGCCGGCATCGAGCAGGGGCGCACCGATCCCCGCGCGGTGGCCGTGCGAGCGCTCGCGCGCTACGACAATCCGTACCCGAAGGGCGACGATCGCTACACGCCGACGTTCGACGAGGAGCTCGCCGAAATCAAGGCGCCGGGCGTCGACCGCCTGCAGGATTTCCACCGGAGTTTTTACGGCGCGAGCGCAGCCGAGATCAGCGTCGTCGGCGATTTCGACGTCGCCGCCGTGAAGGATCAGCTGCAGCGCCTGTTCGGCGCCTGGTCGGCGCCCAACCGCTATATGCGCGTTCCGGACCCGCTGGTGACCAAGCGCGCCACAGCGATGCCGATCGAGACCCCGGACAAGGCGAACGCCTTCCTGATCGGTCAGACCGCGTTCGCGCTCAGCGATAAGGATCCCGACTACCCGGCGTTGATGCTCGCCAATTACATGCTCGGCGGCTCGACCAATGCGCGGCTGTGGAATCGCGTACGCCAGAAGGAGGGCCTGAGCTACGGCATCAACAGCTCGATGCAGGCGAGCAGCTGGGAGCCGAATACCACGATATCGATCTCGGCAACATTCGCGCCGGAAAATGTCGAGCGCCTGCGCCGTGCCGTGCAGGACGAGGTCGAGCGCGTGCAGCGCGAGGGCTTTACCGCCGAGGAGGTTGCCGACGGCAAGCGCGCACTGCTGCAGCAGCGGCGCCTCTCGCGCAGCCAGGATGCGACGCTCGCCGCGGCGCTGAACGAGCAGTCGTTCGTCGGCCGAACGTTCGACTACTCGGCGAAGCTCGATGCCGCGCTCGACAGTCTCGATGCTCCGACGGTCAACGCTGCGCTGCGCAAATACCTGAAGCCGGACGCGTTCGCCAGCGTCTTTGCCGGCGATTTCGCCAAGGTGAAAAAGCAGTAATCCCGGTGTTCGTCGCGATGCCCGGCCGCGAGGCCGGCGTCGCGGCGATTGCCTACCAGGCGTCGGCCATCGTCTGCAGCGCGCTCGCGATGCCGCGCGCGCAGCCCAGCACCGGGGCGGGCTCGCGCCAGCGCTCCGGCCCCGGAAACGGGGCGACGTAGCCTCCGGCTTCCTCGACCAGCAGCAGGCCCGCGAGCGCATCCCACGCATTCAGCGACAACTCGACAAAGCCGTCGAGCCGCCCGGCGGCCACGTGCGCGAGCTGCAGGGCGCCGGCGCCCAGATTGCGCGTAGCCGCGCCGGCATCCATCAGCGCGTGCCGCAGCGCGAGATAGCGCGGCTCGACAAAACGGTCGTGATGCCCGACCGCCACCAGCGCATCCTTGAGCGCCGTGCAATCGCTGGCGGCGATCCGGCCCTGGTCGCCGCCATGACGGCGCCAGGCGCCTTCGCCCCGGCGCGCGTGGAACATCTCGTCGTGCTCGGGATCGTAGACGACGCCGATCTCGGTCTTCCCCACTTCGACGTACGCGATCGACACGCAGTAGTAGCGCAGGCCGCGCAGGAAATTGTGTGTGCCGTCGATCGGATCGACGACCCAGACGTGTTCGGGCGTGCCGGCGAACGATTCCGCCGACTCCTCGCCGAGGAAGGCGTCGTTCGGAAACGCCGCCTTGAGCTTGCCGGCGATGAGAACCTCGACCGCGCGGTCGGCCCGGCTGACGAAATTCTGCGCGCCCTTGTGCTCGACGATCAGCGAGTCGCGCTTGGCGAACAGGTCGCGGGCGAGCTCGCCCGCCTTCAGCGCAACCTGTTGCGCGGCGGCATAGCGGGCGGTCAACGGCATGGCGACATCCTTTCTCGGCGCGCTGTTCGCGGCACCGGCCGGGCACAGCGGACCCTCATCGCTTCTGACCGGCGCGGCACCGTTCCGTTCATGCGTTTGCGTTCCCGCCGTGCGGTGCAGGACACAGACAATATTCCAGAAACGCGCAGCGATGGAACTTGAATTGCCGACACGGATACGCGACAATCGCGCTCCGCTTCTTTCGCACCACGCTGCACCGTCCCGATGCGAAACGCCACGCCTTTCGCCGCCGACCGCCGGTTCGACGTCATTTGCCTGGGCCGGTTCGCGGTCGATTTCTATGCGCAGCAGATCGGCGCCCGCCTCGAGGATGTCACCAGCTTCGCCAAGTACCTCGGCGGCTCGTCGGCGAATACCGCTTTCGGCTGCGCGCGACTGGGCCTCGAGGCGGCGCTGATCTCGCGCGTCGGGGACGACGGCATGGGGCGTTTCCTGGTCGAAACGATCGCGCGTGAAGGATGCGACGTCAGCCATGTCGGCATCGATCCGTCGCGGCTGACCGGGGCAGTCGTGCTGGGTATCGAGGACAAGGACACGTTCCCGCTGATCTTCCTGCGTGAGAACTGCGCCGACATGGCGATCGCCGAAGCCGACGTCGACGAGGCCTTTATCGCGCAAAGCAGGGCGCTGCTGATCACCGGCACGCACTTTTCGACCGCGCACGTCGATCGCATCAGCAATCTCGCGCTCGATCGCGCGCGGAAGAACGACGTGCGCACGATCCTCGACATCGACTACCGCCCGGTCCTGTGGGGATTGACCGCGCGCGGCGACGGCGCGACCCGATACGTGCGTTCCGACACGGTTACCGCGCACCTGCAAGGCATTCTGCCGAAGATCGACCTGGCGGTAGGCACGATCGAGGAATTCAACATCGCCGGCGGCAGCACCGACATCATCGAATCGTTGAAGGCGGTGCGCCGCGTCACGCCGGCGGTGCTGCTGGTCAAGCGCGGGCCGCTGGGCTGCGCGGTGATCGACGGACCGATACCGCGCTCGCTCGACGACGCGTTCAACGGCCGGGGCGTCGACGTCGAAGTGCTGAACGTGCTCGGCGCCGGCGACGCGTTCTCGGCCGGATTCCTGTCGGGCTGGGTCCGCGGCGAGGACTACGACGCCTGCTGCCGTTACGCCAACGCCTGCGGTGCGCTGGTCGTCTCGCGCCACGGCTGCGCGCCGGCGATGCCGACGCGAATCGAGCTCGATTATTTCCTTGCCAACGCCGCGCAGATTCCGCGACCCGATCAGGACGCCAGGCTGACCCGGCTGCATCGAGTCACCGCGCCCCGCCCGCCTCACGACCCCGTCTTCGCGTTCGCGTTCGACCATCGCAACCAGTTCTTCGATCTCGCGGACGAAGCCGGCGCAGGTGAAACGCGGCTGCCCAAGCTGAAGAAGCTTTTTGTCGAGGCCGTCGCGCAGACCGAAGCCGCGCTCGGACTCGCCGGATCGATCGGCATGCTCTGCGACGATCGCTACGGACAGGATGCGCTGAACGCCGCGACCGGACGCGGCTGGTGGATCGGCAGGCCGGTCGAGCTGCCCGGGTCGAACCCGCTGGTGTTCGATCGCGGCCGGTCTATCGGGACGACGCTCATCAGCTGGCCGCGCGAACATGTCGTCAAATGCCTGGTCAAGTTCCATCCCGACGACGACGTCGACAACCGTCTCGAGCAGGAAGCGCAGATTCGCGCGCTGTACGATGCGGTTCAGGCGAGCGGGCACGAGCTGTTGCTCGAGATCATTCCACCGACCGGGCTGCCGCGCGCAGCCGACACCGTCGCCCGCGCGATCGAGCGCCTGTACAACCTGGAAATCTATCCGGAGTGGTGGAAGCTCGAGCCGATGGCCGCCGCCGAGTGGACGGCGATCGACGCGCTGGTCGAAGCGCGCGATCCGTATTGCCGCGGCGTGCTGCTGCTGGGACTGGCAGCGAACGCCGACACGCTCGCTGCCGGATTCGCCGACGCGCGCGCGAGCCGGACCTGCCGCGGCTTCGCCGTCGGGCGCACGATCTTCCACGAGCCCAGCCGCAAGTGGCTGGCCGGCGACATCGACGATGCGGCGCTGGTGCGCGCCGTGCGCGCGAATTTCGAATCGCTGATACGCGCGTGGCACGTCGCGCGCGGCGAGCGCGGCGCCGACCGAGTCAGCGCGGGGGTCAAAGAGGCCGCAACATGAGCCGCACGATCCGCCTGACCATGGCGCAGGCGCTGGTGCGCTACCTGGCGGCGCTGTCGGCCGACACCGGGTCCGGCGTCCGGCCCCTGTTCGGCGGCGTGTTCGCGATTTTCGGCCACGGCAACGTCGCCGGGATCGGCGAAGCGCTTTACGGTCACCGCGATACGTTGCCGACGTTCCGCGCCCACAACGAGCAGGCGATGGCGCATGCGGCGATCGCCTATGCCAAGGCCAGCATGCGTCGGCGGATGATGGCGTGCACGACGTCGATAGGTCCCGGCGCGACCAACATGGTGACCGCGGCGGCGCTGGCGCACGTCAACCGCCTGCCGGTGTTGCTGCTGCCTGGCGACGTATTCGCCTCGCGCGCGCCTGACCCGGTGCTGCAGCAGGTCGAGGACTTCCACGACGGCGGCGTGTCGGCCAACGATTGCTTCAAGCCGGTGTCGCGCTATTTCGACCGCATCATGCATCCGGGGCAGCTGTTGACCGCGCTGCCGCGCGCTATCGACGTGCTGACCGACGCCGCGCTTTGCGGCCCGGTGACGCTGGCGCTGCCGCAGGACGTGCAAACGATCGCAGGCGATTATCCGGAGGAATTCTTCGCACCGGCGACGATCGTGTTTCGCGCGCAGCCGCCGGGTGAAACCGAGCTCGCGCGCGCCGCGGCACTGTTGCGCAACGCGCGCCGCCCGCTGCTGCTCGCCGGCGGCGGCGTGCTGTACGGGCTCGCCGGCGCCGCGCTCGCTGGGTTCGCCGAAAAGCACGGCGTTCCGGTCGCAGAGACGCAAGCCGGCAAGGGCGCGCTGCGCTGGGATCATCCGCTGCAGCTGGGTGCTATCGGCGTGACCGGCTCGCCCGCCGCCAACGATCTCTCGCGCGACGCCGATCTGGTGCTCGCGGTCGGAACGCGCCTGCAGGATTTCACCACCGGCTCGCATTCGATGTTCGCCGGCGCGAAGCTGGTCAGCCTCAACGTCAACGTCTTCGACGCGGTGAAATGGCACGGCGTCGAGCTCGTGGCCGACGCCGGGCTCGGTCTCGAGGCGTTGTCGCAATCGCTCGCGCACTGGCAGTCCGAGCCCTCGTGGCAAGCCAGGGCCAAGGCGGCGGCGAGCGCGTGGCGCGGCGAAGTCGAGCGCATCACCGGCCGGCGCGACGCCGCGCTGCCGTACGAAGGCGAAGTGATCGGCGCCGTGCAGCGCTCGGCGCGCGACTCGGCCGCCGAGGACATCGTCGTCTGCGCTGCCGGCACCCTGCCCGCAGAACTGCACAAGCTATGGCGCGTGTCGGCGCCCGGCGGCTACCACGTCGAATACGGTTATTCGTGCATGGGCTACGAGATCGCGGGCGGACTCGGCGTCAAGATGGCACGGCCCGAGCGCCAGGTCATCGTCATCGTCGGCGACGGCAGCTACCTGATGCTCAACAGCGAGATCGCGACGTCGGTGATGCTGGGCAGGAAGCTCGTCATCGTCGTGCTCGACAATCGCGGCTACGGCTGCATCAACCGGCTGCAGCAGGCCTGCGGCGGTGCGGAGTTCAACAACCTGTTCGACGATTGCGTGCAGGGTCCCGACGGCGCGCCTCGCATCGATTTCGCCGCGCACGCGGCTTCGCTCGGCGCGCTGGCCGAGAACGTCAAGACGATTCCGGAGCTCGAAGCGGCGCTGGCACGCGCCCGCGCCGCCGCGCGGAGCTACGTCATCTCTATCGAGACCGATCCCGGCCGGACGACCGAGGAAGGCGGCTGGTGGTGGGACGTCGCGGTGCCCGAAGTATCGGAGCGCGAAAGTGTCCGCCGTGCGCGCGAAGCGTACGAAAAGGCGAAGAAGCAGCAGCGGCCATGACCGAGGCGTTCAAGGTGAAGATCGGCATCAACCCGATCTCGTGGAGCAACGACGATCTGCCTTCGCTGGGCGGCGAGACGCCGCTCGAGGTCGCGCTGACCGAAGGCAAGGCGATCGGATACCAGGGCTTCGAGCTGGGCAACAAGTTTCCGCGAGAATCGAAGGCACTCGCCGCCGTGCTGTCGGCGCATGGGCTCGAGCTGGTGTCGGGCTGGTACTCGGGACAGCTCGCGCGCCGCTCGGTGGCCGAGGAAATCGCCGCGGTCGCGCCGCATCTGAAGCTGCTCGCCGACAACGGCGCGACGGTGATGGTCTACGGCGAAGTCGCCGACGGCATTCAGGGCGCACCGCAGCCGCTGTACAAGCGGCCGCGCTTCGTCACGGATGTCGCATGGCGCGAGTACGCCGACCGCATCAGTGCGTTTGCGCGGCACACGCTCGCGCACGGCGTGCGGCTCGCGTATCACCATCACATGGGCGCGTATGTCCAGTCGCCGTCGGATGTCGACCGGCTGATGGCGTTGACGGGCGACGAGGTCGGCCTGCTGTTCGACAGCGGCCACATCACTTTCGCCGGCGGCGATGCGGTCGCGATGCTCACGCGCCACGTTCGTCGCGTCTGCCACGTGCACTGCAAGGACGTGAGGCCGCACGTGATCGCGATGGCGTGGAATCGCAACTGGAGCTTTCTCGAGGCGGTGATCAACGGCGCGTTCACCGTGCCGGGGGACGGCGCGGTCGACTTCGCGTCCTTGCTCGAGTTGCTGCGCCGGAACGGCTACCAGGGCTGGCTGGTCGTCGAAGCCGAGCAGGATCCGAGCGTTGCGCCGAGCTATCGCTACGCCGAGCTCGGCTATCGCCATTTGCGCGACCTGGTCGCGCGTGCCACGAACGCCGCGGAGATCGCATGAGCGCCGACGGGCCGCCACAAGGCGCGAATTACGCCCCGTCCGGGGGCAGCGCAGCGGCCGAATTGGCCAATGAGGCCGCAAGCGTGCGGGGCCGTAAATCCCTGCTGGTCAAAGGCCGGCGCGACGGGCGCGACATCGTGCGC
>DATASF010000132.1:0-13479 GCA_036269335.1 Casimicrobiaceae bacterium | reverse complement strand
CGGCCCGCGCCGATGTTCAGGTGACCGACTTCGGAATTGCCCATCTGTCCGCGCGGAAGGCCGACAGCGAGCTCGGAGGCATCGATCGTCGTATGCGCGAAGGAGTGCCACAGGCTATCCCAGTGCGGCTTGGCGGCGCGGGTGATCGCGTTGTCGGGCGCGTCGTCGCGGCAACCGACGCCGTCGAGGATCAGCAGCACGACGGGGACGACCGCTGCCGTGGCGGCAGGGTGCGTGGTCATCGGGGAATTCGCGATCGCGCTCGGGGTCGAAGGGTTTACGCTATCATTTTACCTTTATCCCCTCGCTTCGGCGGCGCGCCGCCGCCGACATCCGTGCCGACAATCCAATTCCTGCAGAACAACTGGCCGCTGGTCCTGGTCATGCTCGTCTCCGGAGCGATGCTCGCGTGGCCGCTGATCGGCCGCCCGCTGTCCACGATGCGCGAAATCGGCGCCGTGCAGGCGACGCAGCTGATCAATCGCAAGAACGCGCTGATGCTCGATTTGCGCGAAGCCAAGGAATACGAAGGCGGCCGGGTCCCCAACGCGATGCATATCCCGCTGTCACAGCTAAAGAGCAGGGGGCAGGAGCTCGGCAAGTTCACCGCCCGGCCGCTGATCGCGTATTGCGGCCGGGGCAATCGCAGCCGCGGCGCGGCAGGGACGCTCGCCAAGCTCGGGTTCAAGGAAATCTACGCGTTGCGCGGCGGCTTGCGCGCATGGGCCGAGGCGGGGTTGCCGCTGGAAAAGGGATCCTGATGGCTGAGGTCCTGATGTACTCGACCGCCAGCTGCCCATTCTGCACGCTGGCCGAACGCCTGCTTCGGGCCCGGGGTGTCGTCGACATCGACAAGATTCGCGTCGACCTCGAGCCGGCGCGCCGCGGCGAAATGGTCGAGCGCACCGGCCGCCGCACGGTGCCGCAGATATACATCGGCGAGCGTCACGTCGGCGGGTACGACGACCTGGTCGTGCTCGATCGCGCCGGCGAGCTCCTGCCGCTGCTTGCGGCGGAGCCGCAAGCCGGCGCGGCGACCGACGCTACGCTATAATCATCGGTTTACCGCCGGGGAATTCGCATGGCCGACACCCAAGCTCAACCGACACCGTCGCTGTCGATCGAGAAGATCTACGTCAAGGATCTTTCGCTCGAGAATCCGGGCGCGCCGCAGTCGTTCACCACGCCCGACGCGCCTCAGGTCGAGGTCGGCTTGCGCACCCGGGGCGAGCAGATCGAGGAAAACGTCTACGAGTGCGTGCTCACGATCACGGTGACCGCCAAGACGGCGGACAAGACGCTGTTCCTGGTCGAAGCCGCGCAGGCGGGAATTTTCCGCATCGTCGGTGTGCCGCTCGCCGATATCCAGCCCCTGATGGGCATCCATTGCCCGACCGTGCTGTTTCCGTACATACGCGAGACGATCGCCGATGCGGTTTCACGCGCCGGCTTTCCCCCGGTGCACCTGGACCCGATCAACTTCGAGGCGCTGTACCAGCAGCAGATCGCCAACATGCAGCAGCAGGCGTCCGCGGTGCCGGCGACGAATTGAGACGCGCTCGCCTGCTGCTGGTCGCGGCGATCGCGCTCAGCGGCGGCGCGTCGGCAGCGGAGTTCCAGTCGGCGGGCGATGCGGCGGTCCTCTACGACGCCCCGTCGCTCAAGGCCCGGCCGCTGTTCGTCATCGGTCGCGACACTCCGTTCGAAGTCATCGTCGGCGTCGAAGGCTGGCTGAAGATCCGCGATGCCAGCGGCACCGTCGCGTGGATCGAACGCAAGGCCGTCTCCGAGCGGCGCACGCTGATCGTGCGCGTCCCGGTGGCCGATGTCCTGGCTGCACCCGAGCCCAACGCGCCGCTGGTGTTCAAGGCCGAGCAGAATGTCGTCATCGAACTCGTCGATCCGGCCCACGCCAGCAACACGCCGGGATGGGCAAAGGTGCGGCATCGTGACGGACAGCAAGGCTACATTCGCATCGCACAGGTCTGGGGTCTGTAGCAGCGCCGCCCCGTCGGTCCGATGAGCGATACCGTAGCGATCGTCGGCGCCGGCGCCTGGGGGACGGCGCTCGCAGTACATCTGGCCCGCGTCGCCGCGCCGCCCGCGCTGCGTCTTTGGGCGCGCGATCCCGTCGCCGCGCGCTCGATCGCCGCCTCCCGCGAGAATTCGCGTTACCTGCCCGGGATCGCGATTCCAACCGAGATCGACGTTGTCTCCGAACTGTCCCGCGCCATCGCCGGTGCGTCGCTGATCGTCGTGGCCACGCCGGTCGGCGCGCTGACCGGCGTCGTGCAGGCCCTGCGCATGGAAACCAAAGCGCCGCTCGCCTGGTTGGGCAAGGGTTTCGTCGCCGCGGCCGAGCCGCCGGGCGTCGCGCTGGCGCATCGCGTCATCGCGCCGATGTGGCCGGCGCCGGTCGGCGTGATCTCGGGTCCGAGCTTCGCCGAGGAAGTCGCCCGCGCTCTGCCCACGGCGGTCAGCGTCGCCGCCACCGATCCCGATCTCGCGCAATCGATCGCGCGGCGGCTGCGCGGCGGCACCTTGCGCGCCTATGTCAGCGACGACTTGACCGGCACCGAGGTTGGCGGCGCCGTGAAAAACGTGCTGGCGATCGCGGCCGGCGCGAGCGACGGCCTGGGCTTCGGCAACAACGCGCGCGCCGCGCTGATCACGCGGGGTCTGGCCGAAACAGCCAGGCTGGCGGTCGCGCTGGGAGGCAGGCGCGAGACGCTGACCGGTCTTTCCGGCTTGGGCGACCTGGTGCTGACCTGCACCGGCGACCTGTCGCGCAACCGGCGCGTCGGACTCGGATTGGGGCGCGGCGAGGCGCTCGCCGCGATTCTTGCCGGGCTCGGCCACGTGGCCGAGGGCGTGTCGGCTGCGAAGGCGGCGCACACGCTCGCCGGCGCGCTCGGCGTCGACATGCCGATTTGCGAGGCCGTGTACCGTGTTTTGTACGAGGGCTTGCCGCCGAGACACGCGGTCGAGGCGCTGCTGGCCCGCGAGCCCGGGCCCGGATTCGAGTAAGGCGCGGGGCGCGGACCTTGCGCCCCACACGGTGGGCGCTAGCGAGCGACGCCGGCCGCGCCGACAAACCCCGCCTGCCGCCACGCCTCGTACACGGTGATCGCCACGGCGTTGGAAAGGTTCAGGCTGCGCACCGCCGGCCGCATCGGAATCCGCAGCCGCGCTCCGGCCGCGAATTCGTCGAGCACGGCGTCGGGAAGACCGCCGGTTTCGCAGCCGAACACGAAGACGTCGTCGGCCGAAAGCCGGCAGCTGAACAGCGACGTAGTGGCGCGAGTCGACAACGCGTAGCGGCGGCGCCCGGCGAGCGCGTTGCGGCATGCAGCCCAGTCGCGATGCACGACCAGCCGCGTGTATTCGTGATAATCGAGGCCGGCGCGCTTCAATTCGCGGTCGTCCAGCCGGAAACCCAGCGGTTCGACCAGGTGCAACTCGGCGCCTGTGTTGGCGGCAAGCCGGATCACGTTGCCGGTGTTGGGCGGAATTTCCGGATGGACGAGGACGATGGCGATCACGGCGGCGCGGCTCGTCGGTCAGTGTGCCGGTGGCAGCGTCCGCGCGACGATCCAGTTCTCCACGCCGGTCGCACCGGCGCCGCGCAGCGTTCTCGCCAGCTCCGACAACGACGCGCCGGTCGTCATCACGTCGTCGACGATCGCGACCCGCAAGCCGGCGAGGTCGACGTCGCAGGCAAACGCGCCGCGCACATTGCGCTCGCGTGCGCCCCACGGAAGCATCGCCTGCGGCGGCGCGGCGCGGATCCGCCGGACACCCGCGGACAACAGCGGAACCCGGCAGCGCGCCGCCACAAGGCGCGCGATTTCCGCCGCCTGGTTGTAGCCGCGCTCGCGCTGACGCTCGACCGACAGCGGCAAGGCGACCAGCCGATCGGGATCGGCTCGCCCCAGGCGCAGCCGCTCGGCGAGGATCGCGCCGGCCGACCACTCGGCGAGTGCCAGCCGGCCCTGGTACTTGAAGGCGTGTATCAGCCGGTCGACCGGAAAGGCGTAGGCGAAGGCGGCGATCGTCGCGTCGAACGCAGGAGGGTCGGCGAGGCAGCTTCCGCACACCTGGGCGGCCGGCGCCGGAAGCGCGCACACCGGGCAGGCGGCTCCTATCCGCGGCAGGTCGCGCGTGCACGCTTCGCATATCAGATCGTCGCCGGATGACGCCGCGCAGAGCTCGCAGCGCTGCGGCAACGCGCGGCGCGCCGCGCCGACCGCGCCGCGCCGCATGCGGCCGAAGGCGCGGTCAAATGCGCCGGCCAGAAAATTTGACAACGCGATGACCCTCCCCGACACTTGGGACCCATTGTAACCAGCCGGCCGCACGATGCAGCCAGTCCCGATAGCCGATCGCGCCCAGCGTCGCGAGCGTCGCGAGCGCTGGACGGTCGACGCCGTCGCGGCGCTGCTCGCGCTGCCGCTGAACGATCTGTTGCATCGGGCGCAGCAGACGCACCGCGCGCATCACGATCCGAACGCCGTGCAGCTCTCCACGCTGCTGTCGATCAAGACCGGCGGCTGCCCGGAGGACTGCGGATACTGCCCGCAGGCGGCGCGCTACCACACCGGCGTCGACAATCAGGCGATGCTTTCGCTGCCCGAGGTCGCGGCTGCGGCGGCCGCGGCCAAGGCGGCCGGGGCGTCCCGCTTCTGCATGGGCGCGGCGTGGCGTGGCCCGAAAGACCGCGATCTGGAACCGGTGCTGGCGATGGTGCGCGAGGTCAAGGCGCTGGGGCTCGAGACCTGCGCGACGCTCGGGATGCTGAAGGACGGACAAGCCGAGCGGCTCAAAGACGCCGGACTCGATTACTACAACCATAATCTCGATACCGCGCCCGACTTCTACGGCGAGATCATCACCACGCGCGATTATCGCGACCGGCTCGACACGCTCGAGCGCGTGCGCGCGGCGGGCGTGCGCGTGTGTTGCGGCGGGATCGTCGGGATGGGCGAATCGCGCGCCCAGCGGGCGGGACTGATCGCGCAACTCGCCAATCTCGATCCGTATCCGGAGTCGGTGCCGATCAATAACCTGGTCCAAGTCGAGGGCACGCCGCTGTACGGCGGCGAGGCGATCGACCCGTTCGAATTCGTGCGCACGATCGCCGCGGCGCGCATCACGATGCCGCGCGCGATGGTGCGCCTTTCGGCCGGCCGCCAACAGATGGGCGACGGCATCCAGGCGCTCTGCTTCCACGCCGGCGCGAACTCGATTTTCTACGGCGAGAAGCTGTTGACCACCGGCAATCCCGACGTCGCCGCCGACCAGGCCTTGTTCGAGCGACTCGGTCTGCACGCCGGCGGCGACACGCATTAGTGCCGGCGTAGCGGCGCTCAAGCGGGCTTTCGGCCCGATCGAAAACGATGTCGCGCCTGATCGCGGATCTCGATGCCGCGCTCGAACAGCGCGCCGGGCAGCGGCTGTCGCGCCAGCGACGGGTCGTCGATTCGGCGCAAGGCGCGCGCCTTGTCGCCGACGGGCGCCAGATGCTGCATTTCGGCAGCAACGACTATCTCGGCCTTGCCGGCGACCCGCGCGTCGTCGCCGCGGCCCAGCATGGGGCCGCGCGCTACGGGGTCGGCGCCGGCGCGTCGCATCTGATCTCCGGACACTTCCAGCCGCACGAGGACATCGAGCACGAGCTCGGCGCCTGGGTGTCGCCCTGCGCGAATGCGCGTGCGCTGCTGTTCTCGACCGGTTACATGGCCAACCTCGGCGTGATCACCGCGCTGGCGGGCCGCGAGGACGCCGTGTTCGGCGACCGTCTGAACCACGCCTGCCTGAATGACGCGGCGCTCCTGTCCCGCGCCGAATTCATCCGTTACCCGCACGCGAACGTCGGCGAGCTCGCGGCGCGCCTCGCAGCCAGCCGCGCGCGGGTGAAGCTGATCTGCACCGACGCGGTGTTCAGCATGGACGGTGATCTCGCCCCGCTGCCGCAGCTGCTCGACTTGGCCGAGGCACACGATGCCTGGCTGGTCGTCGACGATGCGCACGGTTTCGGCGTGCTCGGCGAAGGCCGCGACGCCGGGCGCGGCACGCTGGCGCATTTCGGGCTCGCGTCGGATCGCATCGTCTACATGGGCACGCTGGGCAAGGCCGCGGGTGTGGCCGGAGCGTTTGTCGCCGCGCACCCGGCGGTGATCGAAACGCTGCTGCAGACCGCGCGCAGCTATATCTATACGACGGCGTCGCCGCCCCTGCTGGCGAGCGCACTGGCGGCCAGCGTCGCGCTGATGCGCAGCGACACCGCGCGTCGCGATCGCCTGTTCGCGCTGATTTCGCGTTGGCGCGGCCTGGCATCGAGCTTGCCCTGGCCGCTGCTGCCATCGATCACGCCGATCCAGCCGCTGATCGTCGGCTACGCCGGCGAAGCGCTGGCGGTCAGCCAGGCGCTCTGGGACCGCGGCATCTGGGTGCCGGCCATCCGTCCTCCGACGGTGCCGTCGGGATCGGCGCGGCTGCGCGTGACGCTGTCGGCAGCGCATTCCGATGCCGATGTCGACACGCTGGTCGCCGCGCTGGCCGAGATCGGCGTCGACCTCCGGAAAAGCGCCGTGCGATGACCCTTCATGTCGAGTCGACCGGCAACGGCCCGCCGCTGGTCGTGCTGCACGGCTGGGCGATGCACTCCGGGCTGTGGATGCCGGCGCTGCCGAAGCTCGCATCGCGCTTTCGCGTGCATCTGGTCGACTTGCCCGGACACGGCCACAGTCCGCCGCTGGCGCGGACGACGCTGGCGGGGATGGCGTTTGCGGTAGCCGAGTATTTCGCCTCGCTGCCCGAGGCACCGACGGTACTGGGCTGGTCGCTCGGCGGAGCGGTCGCGCTGCAATGGGCGCTGGACCGGCCCGACGCGGTCGCGAAGCTGATCCTGGTCGCTGCGACCCCGTGCTTTGTCGCGCGCGACGACTGGCCGCACGCGATCAGCGGCGAAACGTTGCGGCGCTTCGGCGACGAGCTCGCCGTATCGTACCGGACGACGCTGCAACGCTTCGTGACGCTGCAGCTGCGCGGCAGCGAGCATCAGCACGAGCTCCTCGGGCAGATGCGCACCCAACTCTTCACGCGCGGCGCACCAACGCGGCAAAGCCTCGAGGACGCGCTCGATGCGTTGGCCGCGATCGATCTTCGCGCCCGGGTGGGCGCGATCACCCAACCTGCCCTTGTCATCGCGGGTCAGCGCGACACGCTGGTCCCGGCCGCCGCGGGGGCGTGGCTCGCCGCAGCGCTGCCGGCGGGCCGCCTCGCCTCGATCGCCGGCGCGGCGCATGCGCCTTTCCTCTCGCATCCCGAAGCGTTCTTTGCGGCGTCGGAGGCGTTCTGAGATGAGCGAGGACCGCAACGCCGACGCCGGTCGACTCGATCGCGCCAGCATGCGGCGTGCCTTCGAGCGTGCCGCCGCGACGTACGACAGCGCGGCGGTGCTGCAGCGCGAAGTCGGGCAGCGCATGGCCGAACGCCTGGGCATCGTGCGGCTGGATCCCGCGGCAATCCTCGATGCAGGCTGCGGCACCGGCGAGGCGCTGGGCGAATTGCACGCGCGCTACCCGCGCGCGCGACTGGTCGGCCTCGACCTCGCTTATCCGATGCTGCAAGCTGCGCGGCGACGCGATCTTACGGTGCAGGCGGATACGCGTCCGCTGATCCGGCGATTGCTCGGCGCGTTCGCCGCGCCGGCGCGCGCACGTCCAGCGCTGGTGTGCGGCGACGTCTGCCGGCTGCCGCTCGCCGCGCGCAGCGTCGACCTGGTCTGGAGCAACCTGACCCTGCAATGGGTCGACGAGCTGCCGCAGGCACTCGCGGAATTACATCGCGTCCTGAACGTCGGCGGTCTTTTCACGTTCACCACGTTCGGCCCCGATACGCTGATCGAGTTGCGGCGCGCGTTCGCCGCGGTCGACGCAGGCGCGCACGTGAACCGATTTCTCGACATGCACGACGTCGGCGACATGCTGGTGCAAGCCGGCTTCGCCGATCCGGTGATGGACATGGAAATGATCACGATGACTTATCCCGACGCCGGCGCGCTGATGCGCGATCTCAAGGCGATCGGCGCGCAGAATGCCCGCGCCGACCGCAGCCGCGGCCTCACCGGACGGCGCAAATGGCAGGGAATGCTCGCGGCGTTGGAACCGTTTCGCCGCGATGGGCGCTTGCCGGCAAGCTTCGAGATCATTTATGGACATGCGTGGAAGCCCGCGCCGCGCGTCGTCGGCGATGGGCGTGCCATCGTTCGCTTCGATCGCGGGCCGGGCGAGCGCCGGTGAGCCGCCGGATCACGCCCATGCCCGCCGGGACGGCAGCAAGATGAGCAGCGGCGTGTTCGTCATCGGAACCGACACCGGCGTCGGCAAAACGGCCGTCTCCTGCGCGCTGCTCCGCGCGCACGCTGCGCGGGGCTTGCGCGCCGTGGGCATGAAGCCCGTCGCCAGCGGGATCGCCGCCGATGCGGACTTGAATGAGGACGTGAGGGCGCTCGAGGCCGCGGGCAACGTGCGTGCGCCGCTGGCCCAGCGCAATCCGTATTCCTTCGCACCGGCCATCGCACCGCATCTCGCGGCCGCCCAGGCCGGAGTGAAAATCGAGCTCAACCGGATCGACCTCGCGTATCGCGAGCTCGCGCTCGTCGCCGATCGAATCGTCGTCGAAGGTGCCGGCGGGGCGTTTTCGCCGCTGGACGATCAGCACGACATGCTCGATATCGCCTCGACGATCGGCCTGCCGGTGCTGCTGGTTGTCGGAATGCGCCTGGGCTGTCTCAATCATGCACTGCTCTCGGCGCTGGCGATCCGGACGCGCGGACTGAGCCTGGCCGGATGGGTTGCCAATGCGATCGAGCCGGCGTTCCCTTGCTTTGACGAAAACGTCGCGAGCATCGAGCACCGGCTCGCGGCGCCGCGGCTTGCGACGCTGCGGTGGAGCAAGGCCGGCGCGCCGGCATGGAACGGTCTGGCCGATATAGATGCGGCGGCGGGTCCGGTGTGATTCAGGCTTTCCGCACGCGCGCCCCCCATGCTAAGATTTGCGGGTTTTTTGATGCAGAGCTCGTTCGATGCGTAGCGCGGGCGTATCGCTGCCGGTTGCCGGAAGCCCGGGCGCGGAGGCCGAGTTTTCACTGACCTCGCGGCGCCACGATGCGATCGGGCCGCGCGGCCGGTGGTTGCTTTTCGCTTCGCTGTGCGGGCTGTCGTTCGGCTTCGCGCTGATGTTCGCGATCCGCGGCGCGTGGCCGGTGCTGCCGTATTCGGCGCTGGAAATGGCCGTGTTGTTCTGGGCATTTCACCGCTTCGGGCGCCGGATCGCCGATTGGGAGAGCATTACGGTATGCGGCGATCGTGTGATCGTCGAATGCGAGCGAAGCGGTGTGCGGACGCGGCGCGTATTCAACCGCCAGTGGCTGCGCGTCGAGCTGGAAGAGCGGAGTTTCGGCCGTCCGCCGGCGCTGGCATTGCGCTACGCGGGGCAGCGCACGACGGTCGGCGACGCATTGCCGGCCGGGGAGCGAATAAGACTTGGCCGCGAGCTGCGCCGCGTGCTGTCAGCAGCGGCCAGACCTCCGGCACAAGGTTTCGGGGACGGTTGACGTTTTCGGGGAAAGCATGGATCGCATCAAAGCGGCGTGGCGGATCGGGCGGTTCCTTCCTGCACTACTGATTTCGGCGCTGGCATCCGGCGCGGCATGGGCCGATCGCGAGTGGAATTTTCCGCCGCCAGTAACCCCGATCGCTCACGAGATCTACGAGCTGCACGCGATCATTTTCTGGATCTGCGTCGTCATCTTTTTCGTCGTCTTCGGCGCGATGGGTTACTCGATCTACGCGCACCGCAAATCGAAGGGCCACGTAGCCGAGCAGTTCCACGAGAACACGACGGTCGAGATCATCTGGACCGTCATCCCGTTCATCATCCTGGTGCTGATGGCGTGGCCGGCGACCAAGACCGTCCTGTCGATGAAGGACGCATCCGCGGCCGATCTGACCGTCAAGATCACCGGCTCGCAATGGAAGTGGAACTACGATTACATGAACGACGGCTTCGGCTACTTCAGCGAGCTCGCGACGCCGTACGCGCAGATCGACAACCGGGAGAAGAAAAACGAGCACTACCTGCTCGAAGTCGACCGCCCGCTGGTGGTCCCGGTCAACAAGAAGATCCGGCTGCTTATCACGTCGAGCGATGTCATCCATGCCTGGTACCTGCCTGCGGCGGGCGTGCAGCAGGACGCGGTTCCCGGATTCGTGCGCGACGACTGGATGAAGTTCGACACGACGGGCACCTATCGCGGCCAGTGCGCGAAAATCTGCGGCAAGGAGCACGGCTTCATGCCCATCGTCGTCGAGGTCAAGTCCGAGCAGGACTACGCCGCGTGGGTGGCCGATCAGAAGAAACAGCTCGCCTCCGCCGCCGGCGACGTCAACAAGACGTGGGACATCAAGGATCTGACGGCACAGGGCGAAAAGGTCTACACCGCCAACTGCGTCGCCTGTCATCAGGCGACCGGCAAGGGGCTGCCGCCGGCGTTTCCGGCGCTCGACGGCTCGAAGGTCGCGACCGGTCCGAAGCTCGCGCACATCTCGACAGTGCTGAACGGCGTGACAAGGGACGGCAAGCCCACGGCGATGGTGGCGTGGAAGGGGACGCTCTCCGACATCGACATCGCGTCGGTCGTCACCTACGAACGAAACAGCTGGGGCAATCACACCGGCGAGGCGATTCAGCCCGCCGAGGTGGCGAGCGCCAGGGCGGCAGCGAAGTGACCAGGGGCCAGGCTCGGCGCAACTCGACCCGACCCCATCAAACCGGAGCCAAGCGATGAGCAGCATTCCACACGATCACGCCGCGGGTCACGAGCACGCGCACGAGCATCATCCCGGCGGGATCATGCGCTGGGTCATGACGACCAACCACAAGGACATCGGCACTTTGTACCTGTGGTTCTCGTTCATCATGTTCATCGCCGGCGGCATCATGGCGCTGACGATCCGCGCCGAGCTGTTCCAGCCCGGATTGCAACTGGTCGAACCCGAGTTCTTCAACCAGCTCAACACCGTGCACGGCCTGATCATGATCTTCGGCGCGATCATGCCGGCCGCCGTCGGATTCGCGAACTGGCAGGTGCCGATGATGATCGGCGCGCCCGACATGGCTTTCGGCCGCCTGAACAACTGGAGCTTCTGGCTGCTGCCTTTCGCCGGTGCGCTGCTGCTGGGCTCGTTCCTCGCCCCGGGCGGAGCGCCGAGCGCCGGCTGGACGCTGTACCCGCCGCTGTCGGTGCAGGCCGGCATGGGCATGGACATGACGATCTTCGCCATTCACATCATGGGCGCGTCGTCGATCATGGGATCGATCAACATCATCACGACGATCCTGAACATGCGCGCACCCGGCATGACGCTGATGAAGATGCCGCTGTTCGTCTGGACCTGGCTGATCACCGCGTACCTGCTGATCGCGGTGATGCCGGTGCTGGCCGGTTCAGTGACGATGCTCTTGACCGACCGCCATTTCGGCACCAGCTTCTTCAACGCGGCGGGCGGCGGCGACCCGGTGCTGTTCCAGCACGTGTTCTGGTTCTTCGGGCACCCCGAGGTCTACATCATGATCCTGCCGGCGTTCGGCATCGCGTCGACGGTCATCCCCGCTTTTGCGCGCAAGCCGCTGTTCGGCTACGCCTCGATGGTGTACGCCACCGCTTCGATCGCGATCCTTTCGTTCATGGTCTGGGCGCACCACATGTTCACCGTCGGCATGCCGGCGGCGGGCCAGCTCTTCTTCATGTACATGACGATGCTGATCGCCGTCCCGACGGGGGTCAAGGTATTCAACTGGCTGGCGACGATGTGGAAGGGCTCGATGACGTTCGAGACACCGATGCTGTTCGCAATCGGCTTCATCTTCCTGTTCACGATGGGCGGCTTCACCGGGCTGGTGCTGGCGATCGTTCCAGTCGACATCAGCCTGCACGACACCTACTACGTCGTCGCCCATTTCCATTACGTGCTGGTCGCCGGGTCGCTGTTCGCGTTCTTCGCCGGCATCTACTACTGGCTGCCGAAATGGACCGGCCGCATGTACGACGAGACACTGGGCAAATGGCACTTCTGGCTGTCGTTCATCTTCTTCAACATCACGTTCTTTCCGATGCATTTCCTGGGTCTCGCCGGCATGCCGCGCCGCGTCCCGGATTACGCGACCCAGTTCACCGACTGGAACGTGGTGGCGACGATCGGGGCGTTCGGCTTCGGTCTGTCGCAGCTGTTGCTGCTGATCGCGGTTCTGAAGACGATCCGCAGCGGTGCACCGGCGCCGGCGCGGCCGTGGGACGGCGCCGACACGCTCGAGTGGACGCTGCCTTCGCCGGCGCCGTACCACACGTTCGAGACTCCGCCGGTCGTGAAATAACGAGCGCCGCGGCCGAGGCGATGCAAGCCGAAACGAAGACAGCGCCGCGACGTGCCGCGAACCTGCGCACGGCGACGATCCTGCTGTCGATCGCCGCAGTGTTCTTTTGCGGCATCATCCTCGCGCAATACTCGGAGGCGCCCGGAGTCGCGATCGGCGTCTTCGGCCTGGCGATAGCCGGTTTTGTCGGCGTCTCGATCGGGCGCAAGGTCGGAAGGCGGGGCAGGCAATGAGCATTCGCCGCGGATCGGCGCCGGATGAAACCGGCCGCGCCAACCGCAAGATGGTCGCGAGGCTCGCGATCGTCGTCGTGCTGATGTTCGGGTTCGGCTTCGCGCTGGTCCCGTTCTACGACCAGATCTGCAAGGCGACCGGACTGCGCGACATCGGCAGCGCCGACCGCGTGACGAATACACAGGTCGACACCTCACGCACCGTGCGGATGGAATTCGACGCCAATGTGCGCAAGCTGCCGTGGACGTTCCGTCCGCTGACTCCGTCCGTCGACGTGCATCCGGGCGCGGTGACCCAGGTAGTCTACGAGGTCGAGAACACCACCGACCGGGCGCTGACCGGGCAGGCGGTGCCGAGCTACGGGCCGCAGCTCGCCGCCGCCTATTTCAAGAAGCTCGAATGTTTTTGTTTTGCGCGCCAGGCGTTCGCGCCCCACGAAAAGCGGCAGATGCCGGTCGTGTTCGTCGTCGATCCGGCGCTGCCGCGCGATGTCGGCACGATCACGCTGTCGTACACGTTCTTCGAGGTCGAGGGCAACAACTCCTAGCGCCGCGAACCGCGGCGAAGATCACGAGCAAAAGCGAAGGACTCCAGATGAGCACAAACCCAACCGGCGCCGGGCCCTATTACTTCGTTCCGCAACCGTCGTACTGGCCGATCACCGGCTCGTGCGCGCTGTTGCTGATGGGATTCGGCGCGGCGTCGTGGTTCAACTCGTACGCGTTCGGCCCGTGGCTGGTGCTTGCCGGGTTCTGCGTGCTGCTGACGATGATGTTCGGCTGGTTCGGCCGCGTCATCGACGAGTCC
>DATASF010000131.1:0-3304 GCA_036269335.1 Casimicrobiaceae bacterium | reverse complement strand
CAGACAGAGCGAGTGCTCGATCGGGTACTGGTGCCATTCGACCGGGTTGCCGTTCGCCTCAAGCGCGCGGCGCGAGGCGACTCCCCACTCGAAGCGCACGACAGGATCGAGCGTGCCGTGGGCCATGAAGATCGGAACGTCTCGGTTGGCGGCGGCCGCTTCCACCGGAAGCTTGTCTGCCTGCACCAGATAGGTGGACAGCGCCAGGATGCCGGAAAGCCGTTCGGCGTGACGCAAGCCGGCGTACAGCGCGATCGCTCCGCCCTGCGAGAAGCCGGCGAGGACGATCCGCGCCGCGGGGACGCCCAGCGCCTTCTCCCGGCTGATCAGCGCCTCGATCTGGTCTCGCGACTGGCGCACGCCGGTGATATCGGCGCGGTTGTTCAAATCGGCGGCGGCGATGTCGTACCAGGCGCGCATGCGCATGCCGTTGTTGATCGTTACCGGGCGCACCGGCGCGTGCGGAAATACAAAGCGCACGGCCGAGGCCGGCGGTAAGCCGAGCTCCGGCACGATCGCGACGAAGTCGTTGCCGTCGGCCCCCAGGCCGTGCAGCCAGATCACGCTGACCGACGGACCCGGCGCCGTTTCGAGCTCGATGGCGGGCAGAAGATCTGACATCCGGAGCAAAACCCTGGCGAAAGAGGCGGCATTCTACCGGACCAGGCGTCGCGGGCGGCAAACGTAAGCCCGTCCGCCCTGTCTAAGAGACGCAAACGGGCGTACAATCCGCGCCTCGAAACGGCGGGGCGACACAATCGCTCCGGCCGTGGTGGCGGCCCCTATCCGGTGACCGCGCGATCCAGAGACAAAATTTTTGGAGCTTCCCCGATGCCCCCTGCCGCAAGCGGCGCGACTGCGCTGCGCGATGTTTCCCTCGACGACAAGTACCAGCTCGAGTCGGGCCGCGTCTATCTGACCGGCGTTCAGGCGCTGGTTCGGTTGCTGATACTGCAGCGGCAGCGCGACGCAGCCGCCGGACTCAACACCGCCGGTTTCGTCTCCGGCTATCGCGGCTCACCCCTGGGCGCCCTGGACCAGTCGCTGTGGTCGGCAGCCAAGTTCCTCGAGCGCGCGCACATCAAGTTCCAGCCGGGTCTGAACGAGGATCTCGCCGCGACGTCGATCTGGGGCAGCCAGCAGGTCAACATGTATCCGGGCGCCAAATACGACGGCGTCTTTTCGATGTGGTACGGCAAGGGCCCGGGTGTCGATCGCTGCGGCGACGTGTTCAAGCACGCGAATTTCGCGGGTACCTCGAAGCACGGCGGCGTGCTGGTGCTGGCCGGCGACGACCACGCGGCCAAGTCGTCGACCTTGCCGCATCAGTCGGATCACCAGTTTGCCGCCGCGATGATGCCCGTTCTCTATCCGTCGTCGGTCCAGGAGATCATCGACCTCGGCCTGCACGGCTGGGCGATGAGCCGCTACTCGGGTTTATGGGTCGGTTTCAAATGCGTGTCCGACACGGTCGAAAGCTCGGCATCGGTGACCATCGATCCCGATCGGGTCAAGCTGGTGATGCCGGACGACTTTCCGTTTCCGCCGGACGGCGTGCACATCCGCTGGCCCGACGGCTTCCTGGAGACCGAAGCGCGGATGCAGGATTTCAAGATCTACGCCGCGCTGCATTATTGCCGGGCCAATCAGCTCAACCGCATCGTGATCGACAGCCCGAAGCCGCGGCTCGGGATCATCACGTCGGGCAAGAGCTATCTGGACGTGCGCCAGGCGCTCGACGACCTCGGCATCAGCGAGGCCGACGCCGCCGACATCGGCATCCGCGTGTTCAAGGTGGCGATGCCCTGGCCGCTCGAGCCCGAAGGCGTGCGTCACTTCGCCGAAGGACTCGACGAGATCCTGGTCGTCGAGGAAAAGCGACAGATCGTCGAGTACCAGCTGAAGGAGCAGCTCTACAACTGGCGCACCGACGTCCGCCCGCGCGTGGTCGGCAAGTTCGACGAAAAGGGCGAGTGGGTGCGGCCGCACGGCGACTGGCTGCTGCCCGCGGCGAGCGAGCTGACGCCGGCAATGATCGCGCGCGTGATCGCGCAGCGCATCGCGCGGCTCGAACTGCACCCGCGGCACAAGGAGAAGATCGAAAGCCGCGTCGCGTTCATCAATGCCAAGGAAGCGGCGCTGGCCAAGCCGAAGATCAGCCTGCAGCGCATCCCCTACTTCTGCTCGGGCTGTCCGCACAACACGTCGACCAAGGTGCCCGAGGGGAGCCGCTCGACGGCGGGCATCGGCTGCCACGTGATGGCGATCTGGATGGACCGCTCGACGTCGACGTTCACGCACATGGGCGGAGAAGGCGTGCCCTGGATCGGGCAGGCGCCGTTCACGGAGGAAAAGCACATCTTCGCCAACCTGGGCGACGGCACCTATTACCACTCCGGCGTGCTGGCGATCCGCGCCTCGGTCGCGGCCAAGGTCAACATTACCTACAAGATCCTGTACAACGACGCGGTCGCGATGACCGGCGGCCAGCCGGTCGACGGCCCGATCTCGCCGGCGATCATCGCGCAGCAGGTCGCCGCCGAAGGCGTCGACAAGATCGTCGTCGTCAGCGACGAGCCTGACAAGTATCCGTCCGGCTATTTCGCGACCGGCATCGCCATCCATCATCGCGACGACCTCGACAAGGTACAGCGCGAGCTGCGCGACACGCCGGGCTGCACGGTTCTTCTGTACGACCAGACCTGCGCGGCGGAAAAGCGCCGCCGTCGCAAGCGCGGCAAGTATCCGGATCCGGCGAAACGCGTGTTCATCAACGAGCTGGTATGCGAAGGTTGCGGCGACTGCGGCGTCAAGTCCAACTGCGTTTCGGTGGCCCCGGTCGAGACCGAATTCGGCCGCAAGCGCACGATCGACCAGAGCTCGTGCAACAAGGATTTCTCCTGCGTCAACGGCTTTTGCCCGAGCTTCGTCACCGTCGAAGGCGGCGGCTTGCGCAAGCCGAAGCGGGCCGATGCGCTCGACGTCACCGCGCTGCCCGATCCGGTCGTGCCGGCGACGACCGCGCCCTACGGCATCCTGGTCACCGGCATCGGCGGCACCGGCGTCGTGACCATAGGCGCTCTGCTCGGCATGGCCGCACACCTCGCCGGCAAGGGCTGCAGCGTGCTCGACATGACCGGCCTGGCGCAAAAGAACGGCGCCGTCGTATCGAACGTGCGCATCGCCGACACGCCCGAGCGGATCCATGCGACGCGAATCGCCGCCGGCGAAGCCAAGCTGGTGCTGGCCTGCGATATCCTGACCGGCGTCGGCGACGAAGCCGTCGCCAAGATGCAAAGAGGCG
>DATASF010000130.1:0-30638 GCA_036269335.1 Casimicrobiaceae bacterium | reverse complement strand
GCCGATTACTGCACCAACGCCGGACTTACCGGTGCCAGGAAGCTCAAACCGAAGTGAGAGCACGCAAGCCGTTATCAGGCATTCGACAGGGAGCGATCGTCATGAGCAATCGAAAGTTCATCCGTTATTCCGGCCTCGCGCTCGGCGGGTCGCTGCTGTTGGCTGCCTCGGTGGTGCTCGCCCAGCCTCGGTTCGGGAACCCATCGCCCACCGCGGGAAGCGACACTTCGCAAAGAGCCAATGCCTCGGCCGACCAGGCGCTCTATGCGCCGGTCGAGTACACGAACGCGAGAAAGAAGGGACCGGCGGTGATCGTTATCCCGGGTGAGATCAAGAGCAACAATGCCACCTTCCTGCAGAAATTCACCGCGAACAATATCGCGGACTTCGGCGAGGTCGAGCTGGCATCTGCCAACTTCCCTGTGCTCGAGCGCTCTAATCTCGGCCCGATCCAGCGCGAATTCGAGCTCGCGTACAACCTGGGGGATCCCGACGCAGCGCGCAAGTTCCTGCGCATGGGTAAGCTCAAGAGCACCAAGTACATCGTCAAGTTCGACATTCTCAAGACCGAGCAGGTCGCTGCGGCCCAGCAGGGCTTCGACGGCCGTGCGATCGGGCAGATGGCTGGGATTCTCGGAGGGTTCGGGCGCGGTGCTTCGGCCGCCAGCGTGGGTGTCGGCTCGGTGCAAACCAGCGAGTCGAGCGGCGTCTGGATCATCGGCATGCGCTACAAGATCATCAACGCCGAGACGACCGAGCAGGTCGCGACCGGTTACACCGAGGAGAAGATGGAAGTGGGTGCGAAGTCGACCTCGGTCATGGGCGTGTCCAATTCGCAGCAGGGCGGTGTGTCGCTGGATACGATGGTGCAGCGGCTGGTGCAGAAGTCGGTCTGGGAGATCGACGCCAAGTACAAGTAGCGGCCGGCGCTAACGGGCGAGCGACGCCGGCCTTTTTGCCGGCGTCGCTGTTTTCGGCACGGGGAGCCAGATATGGCGGACATCAGCACGTTGGGCAAATACGAGATTCGGCACGAGATCGGCCGCGGCGCGATGGGCGTCGTCTACGAAGGCTACGACCCGATGATCAAGCGCATCGTCGCGCTGAAGACGATACGCGCCGATCAGCTGGCCGGCGCCGACGGCCCGAACGTCATCGCGCGATTCCGCCGCGAGGCGCAGGCCGCCGGGCGGCTCAACCATCCGAACATCGTGTCTATCTACGAATTCGGCGAAGACGCCGGCACGTGGTTCATCGCGATGGAAAAGATCGACGGCCGCGAGCTCAAGCAATGCTTCGAGACGAACGAGCGCTTCACGACGGCCGACATCGTGCGCATCATGTCGCAGGTGCTCGACGCACTCGACTATTCGCACCGCCAGGGCGTCATCCATCGCGACATCAAGCCGGCGAACATCTTCCTGCTGCCGGGCGGCGTGGTAAAGGTAGGCGATTTCGGCATCGCCCACATCGAGACGTCCAACCTGACGCAGGTCGGCGCCGTGATGGGCACGCCAAGCTACATGTCGCCCGAGCAGATCATGGGACTGCCGGTCGACGGGCGCTCGGATCTGTTCTCCGCCGGCGTCATCCTGTACCAGTTCCTGACCGGCGAGCGTCCATTCGCCGGGTCGGCGACGACGACGATGCAAAAGGTACTGAAGGAAGACCCGCTGCCGCCGTCGAGCCTCAACGTGCAGGCGCCCGCCGGCATGGACGCCGTCGTGCGCAAGGCGCTGGCCAAGCGTCCGGAGGATCGCTTCCAGAGCGCGCGCGAATTCGCCGACGCGCTCCGCGCGGCTGCGCCTGGCGTGTCGGGCACTGCAACCGATCCGACGCTGGTCGGCGCGGCGGACGCGACCGTGTTGGCCGCGCCGGCCGTTGCATCTGCCGCACCTGCCGCGCCGGGCGGCGCTGAGCCGGCAGCGGCCGCAATCGCCGCTTCGCCTGAGCGAAAATCGCAGACCGCGGCCGCCGCGCTCGCAATCGGCGTCGCCGTCGTCGCGATCGGCGCCGTCGCGTGGTACCTCGTTCAGCGTCCGTCAGCCGCACCGGCGGCGACGACCCAGGCGCAATCGCCACCGGCGCCCGCGCAACCGACGCCCGTCGCATCCGCACCGACCCTGGCGCCGGCACCCGTCGTCGCCGCCGCGCCGGGAACGATGCTGATCTCCGCCGTCGGGCTGATCGATCCCAGCGACCCGCGCTACCGCTCCGACAAGGCGCTGTTGCAAAGCGATCTGCGCGCCGACTCCCGGAGCCAGCTGGTGGAAAAAGCGCTGGGCCTTTTGCTCGACTCGAAATCGCTGGCTCGGAACTATGACGTTCTGAAGGAGAGGGTGCTGTCGCAGAGCGCGAGCTTCGTGCCGACCGTCCTCCGGGAAGGCGAGCCGCAGATGGGGAAGGACGGGCTGATGTCGATCACGACGCAGGGCGTGGTCAACGTCAAGGCAGTTCAGAAGTCGCTCAATCAGATGTCGCGCGACGAACGCATCGACTTCATCCGGGCAAGTGGCAACCCGAAGGTTGCGCTGCAGGTCACTGTGCGCGACGCCGACGCGCCGGATGCCCCCCCGCAGCCCTCGCCGGTGGCCGAGAACATGCTCAAAGAGCGAATCAAATCGTTCGGCTTCCGCACCTGGTCCGAAGGCAGTGCCGCCGACCAAAACGGGAAGGGCGCCGACTTCCTCGTGCAGGGCGAGGCACGGGTGAAAAAACTCTCGATGCGGCTCCCGGCGTCGGGCCTGACGGTGAGCAAGTATGCGCTGACCTCGTGGACGGTGAAGTGCATCGATCGCGAGACCGGCGAAGAGATCTACTACAACACGACGCTGCCCAACGGCGTCGGCAGCTGGGCGAGCGAGGAAGAGGCGCTGCAGGCGATCGGAGGCAAGATCGCCGACGAATTCTCGCGCGATTTTTTCCTCCAGCATGTGAGCCTGACCGGACAGAAGGTCACGCTCAACGTCGACGGCATGCCCAGTCCGGCGGCCGAGGAACTGCTGGCACGCGAGCTGCTCAGCTTGCCCGGCGTGATCGCGGCGACGCCGCGGCCGCCGGCGAAGCCGCGCGGTTACGACTTGCAGCTCGCCGGGGAAGGCCCGATCGGTGATCTGATCTCGGCCGCCGTCTTGACGCCGCTCAATGCCAAGCTCGGCCAGCCATGCTTCAGCGTGCGCGGCATCGCCGGCGATGAGGTCTCGATCGCGTTCGACCCGCGCTGCGCCGAGGCCGGCGTGCTGTCGCGCCTGGAGACTAATCCACCCGCCGGACTCTACGGCGCGCCGGCGGGAAGACAGCGTACGGTGGTGAAGGACCCGGAGCTGTTGCGCAAGCTGACGATTTGAGCGCATGCCCCGCGCGGCTGGCGCGGGCTCCGCTATTCGCGGTTGAGCTTTTCGACCTGCTTGATGTAGTTCTGCATCGCGTCGTCCTTGCTCATGCCCTTGAGCTTGCTCCACGCGTCGTGCTTGGCTCCGCCGACGAAGTCGAATCCGCCCGGACGGTCGCCCCTGACGTCGCCCTCGCTCGCCTGCTTGTAGTACGAGTAGAGCTTGAGCAAGGTCGCGTTGTCGGGTTTCTTCTTCGTCTGCTTGGCTGCGGCGGCGGCAGCCTCAAACGCGGCTTTCAGATCCTTCGGTGCGGCGGCCATGCTTCCTCCTCGAGGCATGCGGTGAAACGGGCGGACGCGAAGACGCGCCATCGCCAGTCGCGTCCGGTGTTTGTGCTACTTTAGCGCGACTTGGCGGGCGTGGGCAAAAGAGGGCTTCGTCGATGAGCGGCAACCAGCGCGAACGCATGTCCAGCGTCGACACCGCGTGGCTGCGGATGGATCGGCCCAGCAACCTGATGATGATCTGCGGCGTGCTGATTTTTCGCGAGCGCGTCGCGTTCGCGCGCCTGAAGAAGACGCTTGCCGATCGCTTTCTGCGTTTCGAGCGCTTTCGTCAGCGCCCGTTGCAGTCCGCGGGCGCAAGCTATTGGCAGACCGACGACGCATTCGATATCTCCAGCCATCTGGAGCGAGTCGCGCTGCCGGGACACGCCGGAAAGGCGGAGCTCGAGGCCTTCGTCAGCAGTCTGGCCGGTACGCCGCTCGATCCCGGGCGACCGTTGTGGCAGTTTCACCTGATCGAACGCTTCGACGGCGGCAGCGCCGTCGTGGTGCGCATCCACCATTGCTACGCCGACGGCATCGCGCTGATCCAGGTGATGCTTTCGCTTACCGACGCCGATCGCGCCGGCGACGCCGCAGGTCCGGTGCCGCCGCCACCGGGCGGGAGCTCCGCCGATGATCCGCTCAGCAAGCCGATCGGGCCGCTCGACGGTGCCCTGCAATTCGCGCGGCAAGCCGGATCGACGCTGATCGAAAAAGGAGTCGGGCTCTGGCACGATCCGGCGCGCGCGGTCGTGCTTGCCGACCAGGGCGCGGCGCTGACCGCCGAAATCGTCAGGCTCGCGACCATGGGTGAGGATTCAGCGACGCGCTTCAAGGGCAAGCCGGGCGTCGCCAAGCGCGTCGCCTGGGCCGACCCGGTGCCGCTCGCCGAGGTCAAGGCGATCGGGCGCGCTTACGAGTGCTCGGTCAACGACGTCCTGCTGTCTTCGGTCGCCGGCGCGTTGCGCTCGTATCTGCAGCGGCACGGCGATGCCGTGGACGACGTGAGCTTGCGCGCGCTGGTGCCGGTCAACCTGCGCCCGCCGGAGAAAGCGTACAAGCTCGGCAATCGCTTCGGACTGGTTTTCCTGGACCTGCCGCTGGGCATCGCGAATCCGGTCGAGCGCCTGTACGCCGTGCGGGCGAACATGCAGGCGCTGAAGGGCTCGTATCAGCCGGTGCTCTCGCTCGGCATACTCGCGGCGATGGGAGCCGGACCTAAGGTGCTGCAGGAACAGCTGCTCGCGCTGCTTGCGCGCAACGCGACCGCGGTGATGACCAATGTTCCGGGCCCGCAGCAGCCGCTGTTTCTGGCCGGCGCCAGTATCGCCAGCATGATGTTCTGGGTGCCGCAGTCGGGCGACATCGGCATCGGCGTGTCGATCCTGTCGTACGACGGTGCCGTGCAGTTCGGCGTCGTCAGCGATCGGCATCTTTGCCCGGATCCCGGCCTGCTGATCGAGCGTTTCGCCCCCGAGCTCGAGCAGCTGGTCCTGGCGACGATGCTGGCGCCGTGGCCGTGGACGACGCCGCCGGACGCACGCACGATCGAGACCGCGCTTTTCGCTGCGCGGTAAGCGGCGCCGGTCGACGTCCTCCGAACGAAAGCGATTTCGACCGCGCCGCGCTACGGCCAGGCCGGGTAGGTATTCGGCATGGCGAAAGCTTCCTTGAGCAGCGGATTCAACGGCACGGTCAGCTCGCGGGTGGCGAACCATTTGTCGTAAAGGCGACGGATCTCGCCGCTGGCGAAGAGCCGGGACAATGTCCTGTCGACGATCGCCTCGAGCTGCGTCTCGTCCTTGCGCATCATGATCGCATAGGGCTCGACCGAGAGGTACCTGCCGACGACGGCGAAATCGTCCGGCTGCTTCGCCTTCGCCATCAGTCCATAAAGCACCACATCGTCCATCGGGAAAGCGACGGCGTTTCCTTGATCGACCGCCCTGAACGATTCGTCGTGATCGGCGGCGACGACGATGTTCATCTTCAGCATCCGCTCGGCATTGATATCCTTCATCAGTTTCTCGCTTGCCGTGCCCCGCGTCACGACGACGGTCTTGCCGCGCAGGTCGTCGATGCCGGAAATCCGCGACGACCTCCTGGCCAGGAGCTTGATCCCGGCGACGAAGGTCGTATACGCGAAGGCGACCTCTTTCTGTCGCTCGCGCGTGTTGCCTGTCGAGCCGCACTCAAGGTCGATCTTGCCGTCCTGCAGCGCCGCGATCCGATTGTCTGGCGAGACCGGGATGTACCTTACCTCGAGCCGCGGCAGGCCGAGCTCGCTCTTGATCGCGTCGGCCACCTCAAGACAGAGGTCGACCGAGTAGCCCTGCGGACGCTTGTCCCGATCGACGAATGAAAACGGGAACGAGGCGTCACGAATGCCGATCGGAATCGCGTGGGTGTCGCGAATGCGCTGCAGCGTGTCGATCCCGCGCACTGGAACCGGGGCTGCCGAAGGGGGTGACGCCGGGGCTGCGCTCTGCGCCCCGGCGCCTAGCGCATATCCGGCGAGCAGCACACACAGCAGCCGGCCGATACGTTGACCGGTCATCGAGTCGCGGTCATTCCAGCTCGGATCGCGCGAGCTCGACGTCAAGGCGCTCCATCGCATCGGCGGGTTTGCACGCCGCCGCCTGTTCGTACAGCGCCGTCGCTTCGGCCAGGCGCTCGTTGCCGAAGAGGAGTATCAGGCCGTTGGCGCGCTCGATTCTCGCGATCGCCGAGTCGGGATTGAGTTTCAGTGCCTTCTGGAAATGCTCGAGCGCCGAGTCCTTTTTTGCGCCGTACGTCATGCCGGCCACCAGCGCTCCGACCTTGGCGATGACTTCGGCCTGATACGCGCCGAACGCCGTATGCGCGTCGGCATGCTGAGGCGCGAGCTTCAGCGCCTGCCCGAGGGCATCCTTGATCTTGCCGCCCATGCCCTGGGCCAGAGCCTTCGCAACCGAGATGCCCTGGCCGTACCGGCCGAGCGCGTAGGCGTACAGGTAATGCGCGTTCGCGTCCTTCGGCGTCTCGGCGCGGCGCGCGTCGGCCCACGCGGCCGCTTCCTCGAACAAGGCCAGCCGCGACTTGTCGGTGTCCAGATAGTTGGCGTAGATCGCCTGTGCCTTGATCGCCGCATTGATGCCGGCGCCGCCGGCAGCCTGTCCGGTTTCGACCGCCTGCTGGAATTCTCCGGCGTGATAATGGCGCCATGCGCGCTGCGCGGCCTCCGCTTGCGGATACGGCTCGGCGTCGCCGCGGTGCAATCGATCCCAGTTTTTTTTCAGCGCGGCGCCTTCATAGGCGAAGGCCTTGTCCGGGTGCGGAAAGCGCGTCCATTTTTTCGCCATTCGACCTCCTGCTCGGCGACCGGTACGACGATCGCGTTCGATAGTCGCACCGGACGCCGCGTGCTTTAGTTGCGTACGATCGGCTTGGTCACAAGTAATCCTGGCTCAACCGCGCCAGGAGCGCGCGCGACGGGCCGCGCAGGAACGGCGCGACCAGCGACAGCACCTGATAGGCAGCGCGATCGAGACTGGGCGGCTGCCGACGCTGGTCAGGGGACGCGATCTTCTGATACGACATCCAGTAGGTGCCGACCAGCGCCGCGTTGTCGGCAAGAGCGGCAATTTCCGACTCGGATGCCTCCATCGCTCCCGCCGCGACCATGCCGGCGCACAATTCATGCATCGTTCGCCTGCCGCGCGCGACGAGCCGGGAGAAGCGCGACTCGAGCCTCGGGTTGCGCGACAGCATTTCATCCAGGTCGCGGTATACGAATCGATAATCCCACATCGCCTCGAACAGCAGGTGCAGGACCAGCCACAGATCCTCGACGTCGGCGAGCCGTGCGGCGGGCGCCGCAAACAAACCATCCAGCCGCTTCTCGAACGCGGCAAACAACTCGGCGACGATCTGATCCTTGTTGCGGAAATGATAGTACAGGTTGCCGGGACTGATGCCCATCTCGTCGGCGATGTCCGCCGTCGTGATGTTCGGCGCGCCGTCGCGGTTGAACAACTGCAGACTGGTCTCGACGATGCGCTCGCGCGTTCGGCGCGGACGTTTGCGTTCCGCCATCGTTGTTGACCGGGCCGCCAGGCGTCACGTCGCGGACGCCGCGGCGAGCCACGCCTCCAGATGATCGAGCGTATGCGCGAGATCGCGTCCCGCTTGCGCGACGCCGCCAGGCTGCGTCAGCAATGGTCGCGGATCGTCGAGCGCGTCGGCGATCGACCGCCGCGCATCGTTGAGGCGCTCGAGGTTCAAGCGAACGCCGACAGGCCGTCCAGTGACTCGGACAGCGCGAGCAGCGCGCCGATGTCGTAAATGCCGCCGAGCGGGCCGCCACCGGCCAACGCAAGACCGACGCGCGAGAGTCGAACCCGATCTTTTCCGGCGCGGCGGCGTGGCCGCCGCGGCGCCACCGCTCCGGACATCGATGTTCTCCGTTGGGCTCTGTCGCGCCTCGTCGCGCGGTCCCGCCGGATTCTACTACGCTACTTCGACTTTCTGCCGGCGCGCTTGACGCTGCGGACGGTCCGGGACGCACGCGTCTTGACCCCGCGGCTCTTCGTTTGCTTGCGGGGCTTTGGCGCGGCAGTGGCTGCGGCGAGCGCGGGAATCCTGACGCGGGGCAGCGCCGAGCCAGCGGTTTCCGCCAGACGGTTGGCGGTGGCGAGCGCGGTCGCGCGTGCGACGCGCCAAATCGAGGTAGCGGTCGCAACCGAGGATTCGACGCGGCCGCCGATCACTTGAATCGCGTTTTTCTCGACTGCCGAGCCCTTGCGAACCAGCGCGCGGAACGTGTTACCGGCTTCGTGACGCGCCCATTCGCGCGAGATCGACGCCGCGCCGAGGCCGGCGAGCCACGCCTGGCGTGATGCGAACAGGGCCGATTCGGCCAGCGCGTTGGCGCCGGCTGCGGCGCTATTGAACGAGGCTTGCTTGGACATCGTGTGCTCCTTGGTCTGGGGTTGAATGCTCGAACGGCGTTGCCGAACAGCCTCGACTTTAACCGTTGGTGTTAGAGCAATCACCCTAATCGTTGCCTGCTGTCCGCGCGGGCGCCAGCCGGTGCGCCAGCGTCGATGCGAGCTTGGTCACGATGCCGTAGATCGAAAGCTGCGGGTTGGCGCCGATGCTGGTCGGGAACAGCGACCCGTCGAACACGTAGAGGTTGTCGAGATGATGATGGCGCCCATCGGTATCGGTCACCGCGCGCCTGGGGTCCGGACCGAGCGGGCAGCCGCCCATCACGTGCGCGCTGGCGACGGGCACGGCCAGCGGCTTCAGCGGCAGCGTCGCGATCCCCGCCCGCGCCTCGCTCCAGCTCGAGTAGCTCGCGCCCGAGACGTGAACCGGCATCACCTTGGTCGCGCCTGCGGCGAACTGGATCTCGGCCATCGTCGCGAGCGCTCGCCGCGCGCCGTCCCAGAAATATTCGTCGAGCGGATAGTCGAGCGATGGCGTGCCGTCGTGCTGCAGCGAAACCGTGCCGCCCTGGCTTTGCGGATGAAAACCGTCGCGCAGCAGTGCGATCAGGACCTGCATCCGCGGCAGTTCGCGCATCCAGCGAGCGTGCGCCGCGCCGTCGCCGGACAGCGTCGTCGCGACCAGCACCGGATGCAGCGGCGGCACTTCGAGCTTGTAGCCGATCGGGCCGTCGAGGGGCTGCGAATCGAGGAAGTGGTCCGAGTAGACCGTCTGCGGCGCGCCGGCGTGACCGTCGACCCGGTGCGGCATCAGCGCGGCGCCGACGACGGTCGGATGTAGAAACGTGCGCTTGCCGGCGATGGCCGCCGGATCCGGCGCGCCGCTTCGAAGCAGCAGGGCCGGCGTCCCGATCGCGCCGCCGGCGGCGACGAAGGTCGCGGCCCTCACGCTGATGCGGCGGGGGCCCGGATCAGTTCCGCGCGCGTCGAGGCCGACGCAGTTGAGGGTTGTGACGTGCCCGCCCGAATGATCGAATGTCCAGGCGCGCGCGCGCGTCAGCAGCGTGGCGCCGTTCGACAACGCCGCGGGAATCGACGTGACCAGCATCGATTGCTTGGCGTTGGTCGGGCAGCCGACGCCGCAATAACCGATGTTCCAGCAGCCTTTGACGTTGCGCCGGATCGCCGCCACCGGGATGCCCAGCGCTTGCGCGCCGCGACGAAGGACGTCGTTGTTCTCGTTCGAGGCGACTTCCCATGGCGTGATATTCAGGCGGCGCTCGACGCGCTCGAACCAGGGGGCGAGGTCGGGTTCGCTGAAACCGGTGAGGCCGAACCTTGCCGACCAGTAGTCGAGTGTTGTCGAGGGCGTGCGAAAGCTCGCGGTCCAGTTGACCGTCGTGCCGCCGCCGACGCAGCGGCCCTGCAGGACGTTGATCGCCTTGTCGCGAGTCTTGCGCGCAGCGGATTCCTGGTAGAGCTGCGGATACGCTTCGCGCTCCAGCATGTGAAAGTCGGAGGATGTCGCGAGCGGCCCTTCCTCGATCATCACGACCGAAAGGCCCGCGGCGCTCAGAATTTCGGCTGCCGTGGCGCCGCCGGCGCCGGTTCCGACGATCGCGACGTCGGCTTCCAGCACGAGATCGGCCTGCAACGACGAAGCGTCGATCACCTTCCAGCCGCCAGCGATGCCGGCGCGGAACGGATCGGGCAACCGTGTCTCCCGCAGGACCGTCGCGATCATCAGCCGATCTCGAGCGACGGAGGTCCGGGGTAGCCGATCGCCGGCCAGGCGCTCAAATTGCCGTACCACGCGGCGAACACGAGCTGATGCAGCGCGCCGTAGGCCGAGCGCAGCAGCGCGAAGCGGCTGTCGCGCCAGCGATCGAGAAACGCGCCGATCGATGCCGGTGCGGCGTCGGGCCACGGCGACCAAACACCGGCGACAACGGCGCGGGTTGGGGCGAACGACAGCAGCGCGAACAGCTGTTCGATCTCCTTGCGCACCGCCGGAGGCAGTCCCGCGATGGCCTGCTCGACGCCCGCAACGACCTCCTGCAGCGATGCCGGGTCGCTAGCGGGCAGTGCCCCGGCCAGCATGACCGGCGCGATCGCCGCGACGATCCCGCGCGCACCCGCATCGAGCGCGCCGGGTAGTGCCGGGGTCGATTGCGGCGCGGCCGTCGATGTGTACAGCCAGCGCGCGAGCACCAGCGCAGCACCGCCAGCGATGCCCGCTTTGAGCAAGGTGCGGCGACTGACGCGGGGCGACGTGGTGGATTCGGGCATGCGGCGGAATCGGCGGGTGGACAACCACGCAATCTAGCGGTCGAATCTAGACAAGACAACCTAATTTTTTTGGTCAGGTTCGAGCGGCGCGGCGGAATTCGTTCTCGGCTATGTTCGCTATCGTGCCGCCGCGCCGCTCAACCTGGCCTCTGGCGATGTCGTTTTGCGGGCGAGTTGCCGCAACCTGAGCTGCTCGCGCGGTTATGATGACGGCGAAAATTCGCAAACTCGCGTGCCGATGCCCTCCTCCGCCGAAACCTCCCTGATTCGCGAGCTCGAGCGTGCACAGCGCCTGCATCAGGCGCGCCAGTCCTCGCCTCGGCTCGCCGCGGCGCTCGATCGGGTTGCGGCCTGGCAGTCGCGGCGGCTGAACGCGACCTACGCCGACCTGGTGCGCGACTCGCGCTATGCCGAGGCGATCCGGTTCTTCCAATCGGATCTTTACGGGCCGGGAGACTATAGCAGGCGCGATGCCGATCTCGCGCGTGTCGTTCCGATCATGGTGCGCGTGCTGCCCGACGGCGTCATCGCCGTCATCGCCAAGGCAATCGAGCTCTCGGCGCTGTCGCACGAGCTCGACCGCGCTCTGGTGGCCAAGCTCGGCGAAGATGCTCCATTGTCCGTGGCTTCATATTGCGCAGCTTACCGTGCCTGCGACAACCGCGGCGAGCGCGAGCGACAGATCGCGCTGATCGTCGAGGTCGGTGCCGCGCTCGACCGTTACGTGCACCTGCCGCTGCTGGGCTCGGCGCTGGCCGCGATGCGGCGTCCGGCGCGCATCGCCGGGGTCGGCGCGTTGCAGGAATTTCTCGAGCGCGGGCTGCTATCGTTTCGCGGCATGAACGGTGCGCGCGAATTTCTGACGGTAATAGATGCCCGCGAGACCGCGGTGATGCAGGCGATCCTCGCCGGCGACGACGCACCGTTTTCCGATCCGGGCTGATGCGTCGTCAGGCGGTATCGCCGAACAGCCGGTCGAGCTCCTCGTTGATCGCGCGCTCGATCGGGCCTTTCAGCGGCGTCATCAGGAACGACAGCTGCACGTCGAGCGCGACCTCGTTCTTGCCCAGGTGCATCCGCCCGGACACGCCCGGGCGCTCGAACTCGACCTGATCGCCGTCCCACGAGCAGGCGAGCTGGTAGCGCGCGCTCAGGTCTTTGATGATTTTTTGCGCGGCAGCCTTCGCTTTCTTCGGGTCGAGCTTGTGGCGGCGCTTGATGGCGATCGTTGGCATCGAAAAGACCGGTCACCTGGAACCGCGAGTATAGCCAAACCGCGCGCGGCTCGCGCCTTGGCTTCCGAATGGACCCGCCACGGCAAAGGCCGCAGAATCGCATGGATCGGTCGATCCGCGGCCGGAGGAAGCCAGTGGCCAACATCGCGGAATTCTTCGCGCAGCATTTGACGACGGCGGACAAGCCGCTGTACCGCCGCCATGCCGACGGCGGCTGGGCCGACGTCTGCGTCGGCGAGCTCGCGACGCTGATCGGACGCTGCCAGGTCGCGCTGCAGGCGCTGCACTTCCAGCCCGGCGATCGCGTCGGTGTTTGCCTGCGAAACAGCGTCGATTGGGTCGCGCTGGATCTGGCCGCGCTCGGGCTGGGTATCGTCGTCGTTCCGCTGTACGTCGACGACAACGCGGAGAACATCGCGTGGTGCTCCGCCAATGCCGAAGTGCGCGCGTTGATCGTCGAAAGCACGCGCGCCGCCCAGGCGATCGCCGCGATCGCAGGCGCTCTGCCCCCGGTGTACGTGCTGCATCCGGACCCCGGCGATACCTCGCCGTCGCTCGCGAGCCTATTGCCGGCGACGGCTGCGGCGCCGCGCTTCGCGGCAGTTTCCGACGATACGCTGGCGACGATCTGCTACACGTCCGGCACCTCTGGACGGCCGAAGGGCGTGATGCTGTCGCACGGCAACATCATCGCCAACGTAGGGTCCTGCCGCGAGACCGGCATGGCGCGGGAAGGCGACTGTTTTTTGTCGATCCTGCCGTTGTCGCACATGTTCGAACGCACCGGCGGCTACTATCTGCCGCTATCGCTCGGCGCAAAGGTCGCGTTCTCGCGCGGCGTCGCGCTGATCGCCGAGGACCTCGTCGCACAGGCGCCGACGGTGATGGTCGCGGTGCCGCGGATCTTCGAGAAGTTCCTCGAACGAATCCGCCAGGCGCTCGCGCCATCGCCGGCGCGGCGCTGGTTGTTCGAGCAATGCGCGAGCCGCGGTTGGCGGGTCGAGCAGCGGAAGGGAGGATGGCTGGACGCGCTGACGCTGCCGTTGTTGCGCGCCGTCGTGGCGAAGCCGATCCTCGCGCGGCTCGGCGGAAGATTGCGGCTGACCGTCGTCGGCGGCGCCGCGCTCGACCCGGTCCTGGCGCATACGTTCATCGGGCTGGGCTTGCCGATGTTGCAGGGCTACGGCATGACCGAAGCGTCTCCGGTGATCTCGGTCAATCGCGACGACGACAACGACCCCGACTCGGTCGGTCCGCCGCTGCCGGGCGTCGAAGTGAAAGTGAACGAGGGCGGCGAGCTGCTCGCGCGCGGCAGCAACATCATGCAGGGCTATTGGCGCAACCCGGACGCGACCGGTGCGGCGATCGGCACCGATGGTTGGCTGCATACCGGTGACCTGGCCGAGATCCGCGGCGGACGCATCTACCTGCGCGGGCGGCTCAAGGACATCCTGGTGATGTCGAACGGCGAAAAGCTTTCGCCGCAGGACGCGGAATTCGCACTGCTGCGCGATCCGCTGTTCGAGCAGGTGATGCTGGTCGGCGAGGGGCGGCCGTTTCTGAGCTTGCTCGCGGTGTCTGGCGAGACCGACGAAAAGGTGCTTGTCGGGCGCGCGAACGAGTTGCTCAAGGGCTTTCCCGGCTGGGTGAGAGTGCGCCGTGCGATCGCGGTCCGCGAGCCGTGGACGATAGCCAACGGCTTGCTGACCCCTACGTTGAAGCTCAAGCGCCCGCGGGTGCTCGATCGCTACAAGAGCGAGATCGATGCGCTTTATGCCGGGCAGGGCGCCTGACCAGCGTCGCCCGTGCCGGTGACCCGGGCGGGAGCAGGATTGACAGCCTCCCGATTCGCCCGGTAACATTCAAACAAACGTTTAACTGAATTGTCGCGAGGGCTTTTTCGCCCGGCGCGCCCGGAGTCCCGAGTGAAGCAAACGCAGACCGAAACGCGCCCGATTGTGGCGCCGCAGCCGCGCGGCCCCGCGCCGACCAAGAACAGGATCCTCGACGCGGCCGAAGCCCTGTTCATGGAGCATGGCTTCGAGGCGACGTCGCTGCGCCAGATCACGGCCCTGGCCGAGGTCAACCTCGCCGCGGTCAGCTATCACTTCGGCAGCAAGGAAGAGCTGTTCGAATCCGTGCTGACGCGGCGCCTCGATCCGATGAATCGCGAACGGATCGCGCTGCTGACTCGCTTCGAGCGGGAAGCTGCCCCCGAAGCGCTGTCGTGCGAGCGCGTCCTGACGGCGATGTTCATCCCGGCGCTCGAGCTCGCGCGCGATCGGGAGCGCGGCGGCCAGAACTTCCTGCGCCTGCTCGGTCGCGCGTACGCCGATCCGGCGCCGTTCATCCGGCGATTCCTGTCCGAGCAGTACGCGGTGATGATCGCTCGCTTCAAGGCCGCGTTTGCGCGCGCGCTGCCGGAGCTGCCGAAAAAAGAACTCTCCTGGCGCCTGCACTTCGTCATGGGCGCGCTGTCGTACACGCTCGCCGGCACCGACGCGCTCAAGCTGATCGCGGCGCTGAGTCCGCGTGAAGCCGGCAACGACGAAATGCTGTTGCATCGCCTGGCGCCGTTCCTGGTCGCGGGGCTCAAGGCGCCGCTGCCCGACCTGTCCGAGTTCGACGGCGACGGCGTCCGGGCGCGCGAGGCAGGAGGACGCTGATGTTGACCCTACTGTGGTTGGTCCTGGTCGTGATCGGCTTGGTCGTGCTGGCTTTTGTCAACGCCGCCGGGTGGCTGTGGATCCTGGGCATCGGCGCCGCGTTGATCGCGGCGCTGGCGCTGCACGCTCTGCCGGTGCTGCTGATCGGCGTCGTGGCGGTGGCGCTGTTCCTGCTGGCGATTCCGTTGAACTGGCCGTGGCTGCGCCGGAAGCTCATCAGCGACGGCGTGCTCACCGCGTTTCACAAGGCGCTGCCGCCGATGTCGCCGACCGAGCGCGACGCGATCGAGGCCGGGACCGTCTGGTGGGACGGCGAACTGTTCTCCGGTCGACCGTCATGGCAAAAGCTGCTGGCGCTGCCGCCGCCGCGCCTCAGCGTCGAGGAACAGCATTTTCTCGACCACGACTGCGAACAGCTGTGCGCGATGATCAGCGACTGGGAGACGACGCATGTCTACCGCGACCTGTCTCCGGCGGCATGGGCGTTCGTCAAGGAGCGCGGTTTTCTCGGGATGATCATTCCGAAGGCATATGGCGGACTCGGCTTTTCGGCGTACGCGCACTCGCAGGTGATCACCAAGCTTTCGACGCATGCCAGCGCCGTGGCGGTGACGGTCATGGTCCCCAATTCACTTGGTCCCGGCGAGTTGCTGCTGCACTACGGCACCGACGAGCAGAAGAACCACTATCTGCCCAGGCTCGCCAAGGGGATCGAGATCCCGTGCTTCGCGCTGACCAATCCGCATGCGGGCTCCGATGCGGCGGCGATTCCCGATCGCGGAATCGTCTGCATGGGACAGCACGAGGGCAAGACGACTCTCGGCCTGCGCGTGACCTGGGACAAGCGCTACATCACGCTGGGACCGGTCGCGACCTTGCTCGGGCTCGCGTTCCGCGCCTACGACCCCGACCATCTGCTGGGCGGCGCCGAGGATCTCGGCATCACCTGCGCGCTGATCCCGACCCGGCATCCGGGTGTCAACATCGGGCGGCGCCACATGCCGCTGAACGCGGTATTCCAGAACGGTCCGAACTGGGGCAAGGACGTCTTCATTCCGATCGACTGGGTCATCGGCGGCCGCGCCCAGGTCGGCAACGGCTGGCGGATGCTGATGGAATCGCTGGCCGCGGGGCGCGGCATCTCGCTGCCTTCGTCGTCGACCGGCATGGCCAAGCTCGCCGTGCGCGCGACCGGCGCGTATGCGCGCGTACGCAGCCAATTCAAGACGCCGATCGGGAAGTTCGAAGGCGTCGAGGAGGCGCTGACCCGCATGGGCGGCAACCTGTACATGATGGACGCGACACGGATGCTCACCGCGCTCGCGGTCGACCTGGGCGAGAAGCCTGCCGTGCTGTCGGCCATCGCCAAGTACCATCTGACCGAGCGCGCGCGTAACGTCGTCATCGACGGCATGGACGTCGCCGGCGGCAAGGGTGTGTGCATGGGCCCGTCGAACTTTCTCGGCTCCGCGTACATGCAACTGCCGGTCTCGATCACCGTCGAGGGCGCGAACATCCTGACGCGAAGCCTGATCATCTTCGGTCAGGGCGCGATCCGCTGCCATCCGTTCGTATTGCACGAAATTTCGGCCGCCAACGACGCCGATCGCGCTCGCGCATCGAGCGCGTTCGATCTGGCGCTGTTCGGCCACATCAGCTTCGTCCTGTCGAACATGGCAAGAACGTTCGTCATGGGCCTGTGCGGGTCGCATTGCGCGCGCGTGCCGTCGGACGTCGCGCCCGAGACGCGGCGCTACTATCAGCAGCTGACGCGCTTCTCGGCCGCCCTTGCCTTTCTCGCCGACATCTCGATGGGCGTGCTGGGCGGCGCGCTGAAGCGCAAGGAAAAACTGTCGGCGCGGCTGGGCGACGTGCTGTCGATGCTCTACCTGTGCTCGGCGACGCTCAAGCGGTACGAGAACGAAGGGCGGCAGGCCGACGACGCGCCGCTGATGCACTGGGCGATCTGGGACGCGATGTTCCGCGCCCAGAACGCGCTCGAGGGCGTGATCTCGAATTTCCCCAGCCGGATGATTTCCGCGCTGCTCCGGACCATGGTATTCCCGCTCGGACGGCCGTATGTCGTGCCCTCGGACAAGCTTGGCCACGACGTGGCGCGGCTTTTGATCGAGCCGTCGGCGACGCGTGACCGGCTGACCGCCGGCATGTATCTGCCGGCCGACGAGAGCGATGCGCTAGGCACGATCGAGCTTGCGCTGGCAGCCACGCTCGCGGCCGAGCCGGTCGAGGCCCGCATGCGCGAAGCGTTCAAGGACGGGCGCTTCAGCGCCGCCCCGGGCGCCGACCGTGGCGCCGCTGCGGTCGCGGCCGGCGTGATCAGCGCCGACGAGCTCACGCTGCTGCAGCGGGCGAGCGAGCTCGCCGATCGGGTGATCCGCGTCGACGATTTTGCGCAGGACCTGGGCGCGTCCGAGCTCAAGCCGGCGGCTGCGCCGGCGCCGGCGAGTACCGCGAGTCGCAAGGTCGCCGCCGCATGAAACGCCGCGCGCCCGAATCCGGCGATGCCACGACGAGGGAGCGATGACCGCGCCCGTTTACGTCGTCGATGGCGCGCGCACGCCGTTCCTCAAGGCGCGGAACCGCCCCGGACCGTTCGCTGCATCCGATCTCGCCGTCCAGGCGGGCCGGGCGCTGCTGACGCGCATGCCCTTCGCGCCGGAAGAATTGGACGAAGTGATACTCGGCTGCGCGAGTCCGTCGCCCGATGAAGTCAACATCGGCCGCGTCGTCGCGCTGCGCATGGGGTGCGGCCTCAAGGTCCCCGGCTGGACGGTGATGCGCAATTGCGCGTCGGGCATGCAGGCGCTCGATTCCGCGCTGACCAACATACGCGCCGAGCGATCGAGCCTGGTGCTCGCCGGCGGCGTCGATGCGTTGTCGCGCGCGCCGCTGTTGTACTCGGAGAAAATGGTGCTGTGGTTCGCCGCATTCAGTGCCGCGCGGACGTTCGGACAGAAGGCCGGCGCATTCCTGAAGCTCAGTCCGGCGGCGATGCTGACGCCGGTCATCGGCATCGTCAAGGGCCTGACCGATCCCGTCGTCGGGCTGATGATGGGCCAGACCGCGGAAAATCTCGCGTTCCGCTTCGGCATCACGCGTCTCGACATGGATGCCTTTGCGGCGGAGAGCCACAGGCGCGTGCTGGCGGCGCAAAAGGCCGCACGCTTCGCTCGCGAGATCGTTCCGCTGTACGACCGCGACGGCAAGCTCTACCCGGCGGACGACGGGGTGCGCGAAGACTCGACGCCGGAAAACCTGGCCAAGCTCAAGCCGTTTTTCGATCGCAAGTACGGCAACGTCACCGCCGGCAATAGCTCGCAGATCACCGACGGCGCGACGTGGCTGGTGCTCGCGTCGGAAGCGGCGGTCGCGCGGTACAAGCTTCCGGTGCTGGGCACGATCGTCGACAGCGAATGGGCGGGACTCGACCCGGCAGAAATGGGGCTGGGACCGGTTCATGCCGAGACGCCGCTGATGCGCAGGCACGGCCTGGCGCTCGGCGATGTCGACGCGTGGGAAATCAACGAGGCGTTCGCCGCGCAGGTGATCGCCTGCCTGAAGGCCTGGGAAAGCGACGACTACTGCCGCAATGAACTCGGCTTGCCGGGCGCGCTCGGCCGCATCGATCCAGCCCGGCTCAACGTCGACGGCGGAGCGATCGCGCTCGGCCACCCGGTCGGCGCCTCGGGCGCCCGCATCGTGCTGCACTTGCTGAACGTGCTCGAGCGGACCCAAGGCAAGCGAGGCATTGCGGCGATCTGCATCGGCGGCGGCCAGGGCGGCGCGATGCTGGTCGAGCGCGCGAACGCATGAGCGCCGCGGCCACCGGCGAGTTTCAGCACTGGCGGCTCGCGCGCGACAGCGACGGCCTGGAATGGCTTACCTTGGACCGCGCCGGCGCGTCGACCAATACGCTGTCGGCCGCGGTCATGGAGGAGCTCCGCGCGATATTGGCGCGGCTTGCCGCCGATCCCCCGCGGGGCCTGGTGATCCGCTCGGGCAAAGCCAACGGCTTTATCGCCGGCGCCGACATCGACGAGTTCGGCGAGCTCAAGAGCGTCGACGATGCAATCGCGCTGGTCCGCCGCGGCTGGGACATTTTCGGACAGCTCGCCGCGGCGCCGTATCCGACCCTGGCGCTGGTGCGCGGCTTTTGCCTCGGCGGCGGTATGGAGTTGGCGCTCGCCTGCCGCTATCGCGTCGCCGTCGACGAGCCGTCGACGCGGCTGGGACTGCCCGAGGTGATGCTGGGTATCGTGCCCGGCTGGGGCGGTATCAAGCGGCTCCCGCGATTGACCGGCGCGCCGGCCGCGCTCGACCTGTTGCTGACCGGCCGGACCGTCGACGCGCGGCGCGCGCGCAAGCTGGGCATCGCCGACGAATGCGTTCCGCCCCGCATCATGGACAACGCCGCCCGCGGCGTGTTGTTGCAGCAGCCGCCGCCCCGTCGCCTGCCCTTTCCGCTGTCGCTGACGCTTCATCCGCTGCTGCGCCCGATGATCGCGGCAAAGGCGCGCAAGCAGGTCGCAGCGCGCGCCCGCCGCGAGCACTACCCCGCGCCGTACGCGATCATCGACATCTGGGTCAAGCATGATGGCGACCCGCTGGCGGCCGCGCCGTCGGACCCGGCGTCGATCGCGCACCTGCTGCAATCCCCGACCGCGCGGAATCTGATCCGCGTCTTCAAGCTCCAGGAACGGCTGAAGGCGTTCGGCAAGGACGGCGAGTCGGCGCTTCGCCACGTGCATGTCGTCGGCGCCGGAACGATGGGCGGCGACATCGCGGCCTGGTGCGCGCTCCGCGGCCTCACGGTGACGCTGCAGGATCAGAACGCCGAGCGGCTGGCGCCGGCGATCGGCAGGGCGGCCAAGCTCTTCGCCGATCGGTTGCGCGATCCGCTGCGTGCGCGCGATGCGTTCGACCGGCTGGTGCCCGACGTCGCCGGCGATGGTGTCGCCCGCGCCGACGTGATCATCGAGGCGATCTTCGAAAACCTGGAAGCGAAGCAGAAGCTGTTCGTCGCGCTGGAAGCGAAGGCCAGGCCGACGGCGCTGCTCGCAACGAACACTTCGAGCATCCCGCTCGAAGACATCGGCGCGCCGCTGGCCGATCCGACGCGGCTGATCGGGCTGCATTTTTTCAATCCGGTCGCACGGATGATGCTGGTCGAGATCGTCGTCGGCCGCCGCACTCGGGACGATCTCGTGCCGCTGGCAGCCGCGTTCGCGCGCAAGATCGACAAGCTGCCGCTGCCGGTCAAAAGCGCGCCAGGATTCCTGGTCAACCGCATTCTGGCGCCGTACCTGATGGAGGCGATGCGCTGTGTCGACCAAGGCATCGCTCCCGAAACGGTCGACGAGGCAGCGCTCGGCTTTGGCATGCCGGTCGGACCGATCGAGCTCGCCGACAGCGTCGGCCTCGACATCTGCCTGGCGGTAGGCAAGATGCTGGGCGGAAGCGCCGAACCGCCGAAAAAGCTGACCGAGCTGATCGCCGCCGGCGCGCTGGGGCGCAAGACCGGCCGCGGATTCTACGACTGGACGGCTGGCAAGGCGGTCAAGCACGCGCCCGGCGCGGTCCCTCCGGGCCTCGCCGACCGGCTGATCGATCCGATGCTCGCCGAGGCCAGGGCGGCGCTCGCCGAGGGCATAGTCGCGGACGCCGATCTGGTCGATGCCGGGGCGATCTTCGGCACCGGCTTCGCGCCATTCACCGGCGGGCCGCTGCATTATGTTGCTGCACGGGGCGGTTCCGGTCTTTCGATCCACTAGAATTGATCGGACAAGAAGCGCGGTCTTGGGGAGGAGCGCATGGACAAGGTCTGGCTGAAGTCATATCCGGCGGGCGTGCCCGCCGAGATCGACGTGAACCAGTACGCGTCGGTGCGCGAGGTTCTGGACGAGAGCTGCGCCAAGTATGGATCGCGCCGCGCCTACTCGTGCATGGGCAAAGCGATCACGTTCACGGAGCTCGACGAGCTCTCGGCGACGTTCGGCGCGTTCCTGCAGGCGCGCGGACTTGCCAAGGGAGCGCGCGTCGCGCTGATGATGCCGAACATCCTCCAGTATCCGGTATGCGTGTTCGGCACGCTGCGTGCCGGATGCACGGTCGTCAATACTAACCCGCTCTACACCGCGCGCGAGCTGGAGCATCAGCTGACCGACAGCGGCGCCGAAGTGATCGTCGTCGTCGAGAATTTCGCCCACACGCTGGCCGAAGTGCTCGGCAAGACGAAGGTCAGGCATGTCGTCGTGACCAGCATCGGCGAAATGCTGGGCCTCAAGGGTCTGCTGGTCGATTTCGTCCTGCGCCGCGTGAAAAAAATGGTGCCCCCATGGCGGATAGACGGCGCGATCCCGCTGCGCACCGCGCTGGCCGAGGGCCGGCGACGCAAGCTCGACACCGTTCCCATCGGCCACTACGACATCGCATTTCTTCAATACACCGGCGGCACGACCGGCGTGGCCAAGGGCGCGATGCTGCAGCACCGGAATATCGTCGCCAACCTGCTGCAGGCGGGCGCCTGGGTCCGGCCATTCCTGGGCGAGCAGGCCCATGTCGTCATCACGCCGCTGCCGCTCTATCACATCTTTTCGCTGACGGCGAACTGCCTGACGTTCATGACGCTGGGGGGCGAGAACGTCCTGATCACCAACCCGCGCGACATTCCCGGCCTCGTCAAGGAACTGGGCCGGCACCGGTTCACCGCGTTCACCGGCGTCAACACGCTGTTCAACGCGCTGCTCAACAACGCCGATTTCCACAAGCTCGACTTCTCCCCGCTGCAAATGACCCTGGGCGGCGGCATGGCGGTGCAGAAGGCGGTCGCCGAGCGGTGGCAGGACGTGACCGGCAAGCCGCTGATCGAGGCGTACGGCCTGACCGAAACCTCACCCGCAGTGACCATCAATCCGCTCGACCTGCAGCAATACAACGGCTCGATCGGCCTGCCCGTGCCGTCGACCGACATGGAGCTGCGTGACGACGACGGCCACGCGGTACCGCTGGGGAAGCCCGGCGAAATCTGGGTCAAGGGCCCGCAGGTGATGGCCGGATACTGGCATCGCCCCGACGAGACGGCCAAGGTCATCGACGACCGCGGCTGGCTCGCCACCGGCGACGTCGGCGTGATGGACGACCAGGGCTTCGTGCGCATCGTCGACCGCAAGAAAGACATGATTCTGGTCTCGGGGTTCAACGTCTATCCGAACGAGATCGAGGCGGTCGTCGCGATGCATCCCGGCGTGCTGGAGTGCGCGGCCATCGGTGCGCCGGACGAAAAATCGGGTGAGGCGGTCAAGCTGTTCGTCGTCAAGAAGGACAGCTCGCTGACCGCCGCGGCGCTGCTCGAGCATTGCCGTGCGCATCTGACCGGTTACAAATGCCCGCGTGAGGTCGAGTTCCGCGACGAGCTGCCGAAGTCCAACGTCGGAAAGATACTGCGGCGCGAGCTCCGCGAGGAAATGAAAAGGAAGGCGGCATGACGGCGGAACCCGCGGCGATCACGCTGCCCGACGGGGAGCCGGCGCTGCGCGTCGTGCCGATGCCTGCCGATGCCAACCAGCATGGCGACATCTTCGGCGGCTGGGTGATGTCGCAGGTGGACATCGCGGGGAGTATTCCCGCGTCGCGGCGCGCGCGCGGGCGTGTCGCCACCGTCGCGGTGAATTCGTTCGTGTTCCGCGAGCCGGTCCTGATCGGCGACGTCGTGAGCTTCTACGCCCAGATCACGCGCGAGGGGCGCACGTCGATCACCGTCTCGGTCGAAGTCTACGCGCAGCGCAACCCGACCGAAGTGATCTGCGTCAAGGTGACCGAGGCAAGTCTGACCTATGTCGCCGTCGCACCCGATCGCCGCCCGCGCGTGCTTCCGGCCGAGTGACCACGATCACCTTGCGGTGTATAGTTTAGCGCGACTTCCCGCGCATGATCTTTTCGTTTTCGACGGACCGGCAATCGAAGAGCAACGATGATGCAGCAGAACATCCACCAAGGAGGAAGACCAACATGAGACGCGATCGATTCAGCCGCACGCGCGTAGCCGCAGCAATTGCAGGGATCGGGTGCGCGATGGCTGTCAGCCAGGCGTTCGGTGCCGGGTTCGCCTTGTCGGAACAGAATGCCAGCGGACTCGGACACGCGTACGCCGGCGGCGCCGCCGCCGCCGAGGACGTCAGCACGATATTTTTCAACCCGGCGGGCCTGGTTCGCCTGCAGACGACCCAGGTCGTCGTCGCGGCCAATGCGATCTGCCCTTCGGTGAAGTTCCACGACGGCGGTTCGCAGCCGGCGGCGTTCCAGCCGCTCGGCGGCAACGGCGGCGACGCCGGCAGCTGTGCCGGCGTGCCGAACCTGTATGTCGGCGTGCCGTTCACCGATAAATGGTCGTTCGGACTGGGTGTGAACGTGCCGTTCGGACTGCAGACCGAATACGATTCCGATTGGCTCGGCCGCTTCCAGGCGATCAAGTCCAAGCTGGAGACGATCAACGTCAATCCGGCGCTGTCGTGGGAGCCGACACCGCACCTGACGGTCGGTGCGGGTGTCAGCTGGCAGCATCTGAAGGCCGAGCTCAGCAATCACGTCAATTATGCGGCCGCCTTCGCGCAAGGCATCGGCGCCGGCGTCGCGGCCGGACAGATACCCGCCGCCGCCGCGCCGACGCTGATCGGCTCCGCCGCCGCACTCGAATCGGCCGCGAAGGTCAACGGCAACGACAGCGGATGGGGCTGGAACATCGGCGTCCTCTGGCAGGCCGATGACCGGACGCGTTACGGCGCGGCCTATCGCTCGAAGATCAAGTACGACGTCCGCGGCTCGGTCAACATCGATAATCCGACGGCGCTCGCTCCTCTGCCGCCGGCGCTGGCGCCGGTAGGCGCGGCTGTGATGGCCGGCGTGAACGCGGCGCTGGCGAGCGGCGATGTCAAGCTCGATATCGAGATGCCCGATACCGCCAACGTGTCGATATTCCATCAGTTCAACAATCAGTGGGACCTGATGGCCGACCTCCAGTACACCGGCTGGAGCACCATCAAGCAGCTGCAGATCGTGCGCAGCACCGGCGCGATCCTGTCGACGACGCCGGAGAATTTCCGCGACACCTGGCGGCTTTCGGTCGGCGCCAACTATCGCTATTCCGATTCGTGGACATGGCGCGGCGGAGTGGCCTTCGACCAGTCGCCGGTCCGAGACGCCGATCGGACGCCGCGCCTCCCCGACAATGACCGCACCTGGATCGCGGCCGGCGCCCAGTACAGGTATTCGCCCGCCATCGCGATCGACTTCGCGTGGGCGTACATTTTCGTCAAGGATTCCAGCATGAACCAGAATGCGGGGAGCACCGCGGCGAACGGACTGATCAGCGGCACGTCCAAGAACAACGTCAACATCGTCGGCCTGCAGCTGACGTACACCGCCAAGTAGGGGGCGACAGAGGCTCACGCCGCGGGACGCCCGCGGCGTGGCATCGCTTCGGCGGGCGAGGTCGCCGGAGCAGCGCGTTGCATACCGGGAGTCGCGCCATGCGCAAGTGGGTCGTTCTGATCGCGGGCACGCTGCTGTCCGGCGCGTTGTCCGCTGCCGAGATTGGCGGCGTCCGTGTCGACGACAAGACGTCCGTCGGCGGCCAGGAGCTGGTGCTCAACGGCGCCGGCATACGCAAGAAAGTCGTATTCAACGTCTATGTCGCCAGCCTCTACCTGCCGCAGAAAGCTGCGGACTTGGGCGGCGTGCTGGCGAAGGCTCCGCGCCGGATCCGGCTCGACATGCTGCGGACGCTGTCGGCCGATGCGTTGATCGAAGCACTGAACGACGGCCTCGAGGCCAACAACAGCGCGTCCGATCTGGCCGCGATCAGGCCAGCCACCGGTGAGCTCGCTGCGATCATGAAGACGTTTGGGCAGGTGAAGGAAAGAGACGTCGTCACTCTCGATTTCTACGACGGAGCCACGCGCGTCGGGCTGAACGGCGAGGTCAGGGGCGCGGTTGCGGGCGAAGGATTCAACCAGGCGCTGACCCGCATCTGGCTCGGCGACAAACCGGTTCAGGCCGATCTGAAAAAGGCGCTGCTAGGCGGCTGAAAACACGCGCCGGCGGCCGGCGCGGCCGCGTGCTATCGTCCGCCCGTGCCCGATTTCTGGCCCTCCTGCGGGTACCGTCTGCTCGCCGTCGACGATGATCGGCGCTTGCGCGTTCGCGACGACTTCCTGCGCAGCTATCTGTTGCGACCGGAGCTCGCGCCGGTGCGCGAGTCGTGCGGCGCCGAGATCGCCTTGCATGAGACGCTGCTCGCCGATCCGCGCGCGCGGGTGACGGAAAACGAAGTCGCCGCCGTCGCCGATCCCGACGCGCGCGACAATCTGCGCATATGGCTGAGGTTTCGCGATCGCCTGCTGGACGCCCCGACTCTCGAGGCGGCCTACGTCGGCCTGTTCGAGGGCGAAGGCATCGACGTGCCGCCGTTGTTCGTCCATCAGCTGACGCAGATCCTGCTGCGCCATATCCTCGGCGCGGACGCCGATCCGATCGAGGCGCGCGCGGCGGAAATGCTGTTTCGCGTCCAGAAAATAAGCGCGCTGGACGACGCGGTGATGGCGGCGGACGAGCAGTCGGTCGAGTTGCTGGCGACGACCGGCAGCCTGGGAAGCCTCGGCGAATTGCTGGCGCAGAACCGCACGCCGGCAAGAACCGTCGATCTCGACGTGCTGTCGGAAGACAATGCCGACATTTACTGGACGCGCGACGAGCGCTTCGACCTGGCGATCAGCCTCAATCGCGGCCAGCCCCCGCTCGCGGCGCTGTGCCGCGTGCTGCAGCGCTGGATCGCGCATTTCCTGGCGGTCGATGTCAGCATCGCGCCGGAGCGCGAGATCGTCGATGCGCGCTGGGTCTGGCATGTCGGACTCGACGCCGAAGCGAGCGCGCTGCTCAACGATCTTTATAACGGCGTGGACGTCGCCGACGAACGACGGGAGCGGCTGCTGTGCCTGTTCGCGCTGCGCTTTGCCGATCCCGCGGCGATGCGTCCGGCGATCGCCGGACGGCCGGTATACTTGGCGATGGCGATGGATCGCGAAAACCGCCTTCGGCTGAAGCCGCAGAACCTGCTGTTGAACCTGCCGCTGGCGCGGCTGCAATGAGGGAACGATCACGATGACTTCGAAGTATCTGCACTCGCTGCTGACCGCTGCGGTGCTCGTCGGCACGCTCGGCGCCTTTGCCCAGACGCCCGTGACGCCGCCGGCCGCCCCCCCCGCCGGCGCGGCAACGGCCGCCGACAACCCGGCGGACAAGCCAGCCGACAAGCCGACCGGACCGCTCGCGCCCCTGGCGTGGATGCACGGCTGTTGGGAAGGGAAGGTCAACCAGCGCGACTTTCGCGAGGAATGGCTGCCACTCGCGGGCGACATGATGATAGGCGTCAGCCAGACGACCTTGCGCGGCAAGACGATCGACTTCGAATACCTGCGGCTGGAACCGCGTGCGGAAGGCGTGTTCTACGTCGCCGCCCCGTCGGGCAACAACGAAGCGGCATTTCGCCTCGCCGGGCAGACCACCGCTGTCGGCGGCGACGAGGTGTTCACTTTCGTCAACGCGACGCCGGGCGCCGAATATCCGCAGCGCATCATCTATCGGCACGCCAGCGAAGGCTGGCTGTACGCGACCGTCGAAGGCAAGATCAAGGGAGTCGACAAGCAGGTCATCTTCCCGATGCGCCGCGTCGATTGCCAGACGAGCGCGGTCGTCGGGAACTGATCTGCCGCCGGCGGCGCGCGATGACGGACGCTGCGACCCCGGCGATCGCCCGGTTCGAGCAACTGCTCGCCGCGGGCAAGGACGGCGCGCTGTTGCGTTTCGCCTTGGGGCATGAATACCTGAAGCTCCCCGATCCCGCGCGGGCGACCGTGCATCTGCGCCAGGCAGTCGCTTTCGATCCCGGTTATTCGGCCGCGTGGAAGCTGCTCGGCCAATCGCTTGCGGCCGAGGGACGCCTCGACGAGGCGCTTGCCGCGTACCGTGACGGCATCGCGGCCGCCGAGCGCAAAGGCGACAAGCAGGCGATGAAGGAAATGCAGGTCTTCGCGCGGCGAATTGCCAAGCAACACCCGGCGGCGTAGAGTGCGCCGATGCTGCATCGCAGCAACCGGTCCTGGCCGGCCCACCTTGCACACCCGTGGCCGACACCGCGACCGACGGCACGCCGCGACAAGGCCGCGCGCATCGCCGCCCTGAGTCCGCGATGATCAAATACGAAAAGCTTCGCCGCGTCGTCATCGGCGCACCGCTCGACCCGCTGAGCCAGACGACGCGCCAGCACATCGCGCTGGCGGCGTTCATCGCCTGGGTCGGGCTCGGCGCCGACGGACTCTCGTCGTCGGCGTACGGGCCCGAGGAAGCGTTCCGCGCGCTGGGCGCGCACACGCATCTGGGCCTGTTCATGGCGCTGGCCACCGCCGCGACCGTATTCGTCATCGCGCTCGCTTACAACCAGGTCATCGAGCTGTTTCCGACGGGCGGCGGCGGCTATCGCGTCGCCACCAGCCTGATCGGCCCGCGCGCCGGCCTCGTATCCGGCGCCGCGCTGATCGTCGATTATGTGCTGACGATCGCGATATCGGTCGCCAGCGGCGTCGACGCGCTGTTCAGCCTGCTGCCGGCGGCGATCGGCCATTTCAAGCTCGCCGCGGAGCTGCTGCTGGTCGCGCTGCTGCTGGTGCTCAACATGCGCGGAATGAAGGAGTCGATTCGACTGCTGCTGCCGATCTTCGTCGGCTTCTGCATCACCCACCTGCTGCTGATCGTCTACGGCGTGCTCGGGCATTCGCAAGGGCTGACGCTGGTCGTGCCGGACGCGCTGGCCGAATCGAAAAAGCTCGTGCACGACATCGGGTGGGTCGCCGCGCTCTCGCTGTTCCTGCGCGCCTACTCGCTCGGGGGCGGTACCTACACCGGGATCGAGGCGGTCTCGAACAATGTCCAGACGCTGCGCGAGCCGGTGGTGCGCACCGGCAAGCTGACGATGTTCTACATGGCTACCTCGCTCGCGTTTACCGCGGGCGGCATCATCCTGCTGTATCTGCTGTGGAGAGCGACGCCGGTCGAAGGCCAGACGCTGAACGCCGTGGTATTCGGCAGCATCATCGACAGCCTCGGCCTGTCGTCGGGGATCAACCAGGTAGCGCTGCTCTTGGTCTTGGTCTTCGAGGCGGGACTGCTGTTCGTCGCGGCGAATACGGGCTTTCTCGGCGGCCCGGCGGTCCTGTCCAACATGGCCGCCGACTCGTGGCTTCCTCACCAGTTCCGCCACCTGTCGACGCGCCTGGTCACGCAGAACGGCATCGTGATCATGGGTCTGGCCGCGCTGGCGATATTGCTGTGGAGTGCGGGCAAGGTCGATCTGCTGGTGGTGCTGTATTCGATCAACGTATTCCTGACCTTCTCGCTGTCGCTGCTGGGCCTTTGCATCTACTGGTGGCGCAAGCGCAAGACCGACTCGCGCTGGAGCTATCGGTTTCTGCTGTCCGCGCTCGGGCTCGCGGTGACATCCGGCATCCTGGTCGTCACGACCGTGGAGAAGTTCGGCGAGGGCGGCTGGGTCACCGTCGTCATCACATCGCTGGTGATTTCGCTGTGCCTGGCCATCCATCGTCACTACGACGAGGTCAAGGCGCGGCTGAAGGAAGTCGACGAAATCTTCAGCGCCGAACGCTGCCCTGCATGCGAGAATCCGCCGCCGCTCGTGCCCGAGGCGCCCACCGCGGTCTTCATGGTCGGGTCCAGCCGCGGCGGCGGCCTGCACACGGTGCTATGGGTGCAGCGGCTGTTTCCCGATCACTTCAAGAACTTCGTGTTCATCAGCGCCAAGGCCGTCGATGCGCAGAGTTATGGCGGCGCCGAGCAGATCAAAAAGCTCGAGGCGGCGCTGAAGCGCTCGCTGTCTTTCTACGTCGACTACTGCCACGCCAACGGGCTCGCCGCGACCGCCCGCTTCGCGCTGGGAACCGACCGGGTCGAACAGCTGGTGAAGCTTGCCGAGGAAGTGCAGCAGGAATTTTCGAACACGGTCTTTTTCACCAGCAAGCTGGTCTTCCGAAACGAGAGCTGGTTCACGCGCCTGTTGCACAACCAGACCGCGCTTGCGCTGCAGCAGAGGCTGCATCTGAACGGAATGCAGATGGTGATCCTGCCGATGCAGCTGTAAGGCCGCTACGGCGAAAGCGAGTCGACCCCGAGATTCGCCAGTTCGTCGGCGCGTACGTTGCCCGCCGTCGCCGCGTGTCCCTTGACCCAGTGCCATTCGATGTCGTGCTCCGCGACGGCGAGATCCAGCTGCTGCCAGAGGTCCGCGTTCTTGACCGGCTTGCGCTCGGCAGTCTTCCAGCCGTTTCGCTTCCATTTATGGATCCAGGTCTGGATGCCGTTCTTGACGTACTGGGAGTCGGTATAGACCGCAACCGCGCAGCGGCGCTTGAGCGTGGCCAGCGCCTGGATGACGGCGGTCAGCTCCATGCGGTTGTTGGTCGTGTGCGCTTCCCCGCCGAAGATCTCGCGGACCCGGCCGCCGTATTGCAGCAGCGCGCCCCAGCCGCCCGGCCCGGGATTGCCCTTGCACGCGCCGTCCGTGTAGACGACCACCGGGGCGCGTGAATGATCCCCCCTCGCTTGCGGTTCCGTCGGCAACTCCGGCCGCTGAGCTGCCCCCTTGCGGGTGGAATTCGCGCCTCGGGACGGACCTTCGGCGCTCATGCCGCGCCGCGGGCGCGCGCACCCTCAATCGATGGCATCGACATACTCTTTGGCGTGACGCGCCACCGATGCCAGCGCCTTCTTGCGCACGCGGCGTGTCCACGCCGGCGTGATCACCCGCATCCCGGCCACCCGCTTGGTCGCCCGCAGGTAATAGACGCCGCCGGCTATCGGCCACCAGCGATCGCCGGCCCGTTCGAAGAACTCGAAGCGCCGAAGCCACTTTTCCTGGGCCACTGGCGGCACGTAGGCATCGAGCCTGCCGCCGCTGACCTCGAATCCGAGCAGCGCCAGCCAATCCTTCACCCGATACAGCGATATGAAATTGCCGGTCCAGGGCATCGTCTGCTCGCGCCCGAAATAGCGCTTGGCGCCGAACAGGCTGAACGGATTGAATCCGCTGACGACCAGCTGACCTTCGGGACGGATCACGCGATACACTTCGCGCAGCAGCTGATGCGGTTCATCGGTGAATTCCAGTGCGTGCGGAAGCACGACCAGATCGAAGCTGTTTTCCCGGAACGGAAGCCAATGCGGATCGGCCAGCACCTGCGCCGGCTCCTCGAGATCGACCGTGCAGCGCGTCGCGATGCGCGAGGCGCGCAGCAACGGCGTCTCCGGCAGTCCGATCTGCAGCGCGTGATAACCGAAGATATCGGCGAGCGTCGCGTCGAAATAGGCCTGCTCGCGATCGAGCAGATGCCGGCCGAGCGGCGTGGCGAACCACGCCGCCATCGTGCCGGTTGACATGCTGACCGACGCTGTCGAAGATTCCCCCATGCCGACGATTATCCCCATCCCCGCGTTCGCCGACAACTACATATGGTTGCTGCGCGAAGGCCGAGCCGCAGCCGTCGTCGATGCCGGCGACGCTGCGCCGGTGATCGACTATCTCGAGCGCGAAGATCTCGAGCTCACCGCGATCATCTGCACGCATCACCACGGCGATCATGTCGGCGGCAACCGCGCGCTGCTCGATCGCTGGCAGGTTCCAGTCTACGGACCGGCGCGGGAGACCATACCCGGACGCACGCATGCGATGCGTGAGAAGGACGAGGTCGTCGTTGCAGGCATCGGTCTCGCGCTGTCGGTT
>DATASF010000129.1:0-37460 GCA_036269335.1 Casimicrobiaceae bacterium | reverse complement strand
CGCATCGCGGAAATGGAACAAGGCCTGCGCGCCGAGGACGATCACCAGCAGCGGGATCAGCAGGCCGTACGCCCAGGCCGGCAGCCGCAGGCGACGCCGCGCCCTGGACCCCGAGAAGCGCGAAGCATAGGCGAGCTCGGGGTCGATCGAGGCCGCGGGGTTCGAGTCGTCGCCGACAGCCGGCTCGTGTCGATCGTCGGTTTCCTCGTCGACCGGCGAGAGCGCCTGCGCATTGCGCAAGGTGACCGTCGGCGGCCCGAGCTCCGCTTCGGAGAGCTGCGCTTCGTCGTCGGGCCCGCGGGGGCGCGGCGCCAGCGAAACCAGCGCGAGCTCGCCGTCGAACACTGTGCGGCAATGCCCGCACCGCACCTGTCCGTCGCGCATCGCCAGCTGCTGCGAGCTCACGCGGAAGATCGTCTTGCAGCCGGGACAGCGCGTGTATTTTTCTTCAGCCACGGTCGCGCTTCGCCCTCATTTGCCTTCGTCTGCTTTCATGTCCGCCGACCCGTCAATGCCACCCATCCTTCGTCGGTCCCCCATGCGCCGAGTTTAAACCATCGGCGATACGCTCCGCGCACGGCGGGGATCTGGTCTTCGAGTATGCCGGAGAGTACGATCGCGCCGCCGTCGCGGACACGCGCGGCGAGCACCGGCGCCAGCAGGCGCAAGGGGTTGGCCAGGATGTTGGCGACGACGACGTCGACCCGGTCCGGCGCCAGCGCGTCGGGAAAGGCAAAGCGCGCGCTGACGCCGTTGCGCGCGGCGTTGGCGCGGCTCGCTTCGATCGCCTGCGGGTCGACGTCGGTTCCGGTGACGGTCGCTGCGCCGAGCCTGGCGGCGGCGATCGCGAGGATGCCCGACCCGCAACCGTAATCGAGCACCGACTGGCCCGGCTCGAGATGCGCGGCAAGCCAGCGCAGGCATAGCCGCGTCGTCGGATGGCTGCCGGTGCCGAACGCGAGGCCCGGGTCGAGCTCGAGATTGATCGCCTGCGGATCGACCGGCTCGCACCACGAGGGTACGACCCACAGCTTGTCGGCGATTCGCAGCGGCCCGAACTGCGCCTGCGTGCGCCGGACCCAATCCTGTTCGGACAGGGTTTCCAGCGTGTAGGCAGGCGCCTCGAGGCCGAGCGCCGCCGCGGCGCGGCGAACGCCGGCTTCGGCATCGGCGTCCGCCGGAAACAGCGCGGTCAGCCTGCACAGCGCCCACAGACCGCCGCCGGAGTCCCCCGGCTCGCCGTAGCGCGGCGTCTCGTCGCCGGTGCCGGCGCGGGCGTCGGTGGCATCGACCGATGCCGCGCCCGCGGCGAGCATCGCGTCGGACCACGCCTCGGCCGTCGCGGCAGGCGCATCGAAGCGCAATGCGACAAACGACATCGGCGGAGCGGCCTTATGCCGTCTGCTTGCGCTTGGCCATCCGCTGCTCGAGGTAGTGAATCGTCGTGCCGCCGCGCAGGAACGAGTCGTCGAGCAGCAATTCCTGATGCAGCGGGATATTGGTCTTGATGCCCTCGACCACCATTTCCGACAGCGCGACGCGCATACGGGCGATCGCCTGCTCGCGCGTGTCGCCGTACGCGATCACCTTGCCTATCATCGAGTCGTAGTTCGGCGGCACGAAATAATTGTGATAGACGTGCGAATCGACCCGTATGCCGGGACCGCCCGGCGCGTGATACGAGGTGATCCGGCCCGGCGAAGGCGCGAACGTGTCCGGATCCTCGGCGTTGATCCGGCATTCGATCGCGTGCCCGCGCCGGACGACGTCGCGTTGCCGGATCGTCAGGCGCTGGCCGGCGGCGACGCGGATCTGCTGCTGGACGATGTCGATGCCGGTGATCATCTCGGTCACCGGATGCTCGACCTGGATCCGCGTGTTCATCTCGATGAAAAAGAATTCGTCGTCCTGGTACAGGAACTCGAACGTGCCGGCGCCGCGGTAGTTGATCTTGCGACACGCTTCAGCGCAGCGCTCGCCGATGCGAGTCAGCAGACGCAGCGCGATTCCGGGCGCGGGCGCCTCCTCGATGATCTTCTGGTGGCGGCGCTGCATCGAGCAATCGCGCTCGAACAGGTAGACGGTATTCTTGTGCTCGTCGGACAAGACCTGGATCTCGATGTGGCGCGGCTTGTCCAGATATTTTTCGAGGTACACGGTCGGGTTGCCGAAGGCCGCGCCCGCTTCCGAGCGAGTCAGGCTGACCGCGGGAAGCAGCGCGGCTTCGGTGTGCACGACCCGCATGCCGCGCCCGCCGCCGCCGCCGGCGGCCTTGATGATGACCGGGTACTTGACCGCCCGGGCGATCTTGACGATTTCCTTCGAGTCGTCGGGCAATGCGCCTTCGGACCCAGGCACGACAGGGATGCCAGCCTTGCCCATCGCTATCTTGGCGTTGACCTTGTCGCCCATCAGCCGGATGGTTTCGGGCCGCGGGCCGATGAAGACGAAGCCGCTTTTTTCGACCTTCTCGGCAAAGTCGGCGTTTTCGGACAGGAAGCCGTAGCCCGGATGAATCGCCTGCGCGTCGGTGACTTCGGCTGCGCTGATGATGGCGGGAATGTTCAGATAGCTCAGCGCCGACGGCGGCGGCCCGATGCACACCGACTCGTCGGCCAGCCGCACGTATTTGGCGTCGGCGTCGGCCTCCGAGTGCACGACGACGGTCTTGATGGCCAGCTCGCGGCAAGCGCGCTGGATCCGCAATGCGATTTCGCCACGATTGGCGATCAGCACCTTGTCGAACAGCTGTCCGGCGGATTTGGTTACCACGGGTGGGATTGGGCAGGCATGACGCGGTCGGCGCGATTCGCCGTGAGGCGGAATCGGACGCCGGGCGCGCCGACCTCAGCCGATGATCACCAGGGGCTGACCGTACTCTACGGCCTGCCCGTTCTCGGCCAGGATCGCCTTGACCACGCCGGCCCGATCGGCCTCGATTTCGTTCATCAGCTTCATCGCCTCGATAATGCAAAGCGGATCGCCGACCTGCACGCTGTCGCCGACGTCGACAAAGGCCTTGGCCCCGGGGGAGGCGGAGCGATAGAACGTCCCGACCATCGGGGACTTGATCGTATGGCCTTCGGGTTCGTGCGGCGGGGCTGGCGCGGGAACGTGCGCGACCGCCATCGGGCCCGCATGCTGCGCCGGCAGCGGGTGATGATGCGCAGCGGGCGCCAGCGCGCGCGTTATCCGGACCCGCTCCTCGCCCTCGGCGATCTCGAGCTCCGCGATGCCCGAGCTTTCGACCAGCTCGATCAGTGTCTTGAGTTTGCGCAGATCCATCGCGTGTGCGGGACGAGGGTCAGCTCGCCTTGAGCTGGCGCAGCGCGAATTGCAGCGCCAGTTCGTACCCCAGCGGTCCCAGGCCGACGATCGTGCCTACGGCCTTGTCCGAGAAATACGAGTGGTGACGGAAGGGCTCGCGGGCGTGGACGTTGGACAAGTGGATTTCGATATAGGGAATCGCCACGCCGGCCAGCGCGTCGCGCAGCGCGACGCTGGTATGGGTGAACGCCGCAGGATTGATCAATACGTAGCGAACAGATTCCTTGCGGGCGGCCTGCACGCGGTCGACCAGCGCGCCCTCGTGGTTGCTCTGGAAGGTCAGCAGGCGAACGCCGGCCGCTCGCGCTAGCACCTCGAGGCGGGCATTGATGTCCGCCAGCGTGTCGTGACCGTAGACTGCCGGCTCGCGCGTGCCGAGGAGATTCAGATTCGGGCCGTGCAGCACCAGCACCGAAACGTCGCCGCCCAGCCGGCGGACGTTCCCCGCCGACTTGGCGCTTGCGCGCTTTTGTCCAGCCATGAATTGCGGGCCCCCTTGCCCTCGTAGCCGACGAGTTTGCAGGAGATAGGATCACGTTGTCCAGTGTTTGACCGGTTTTGGACCGCGCCGGCGCTGGGGTTCGCGCCGCCGGGCGGGGCTTCCGGGGCGAAGCACCGAGGCCTCTTCAGGGCGTACACTCGCCGCGGGCGGCGGCTCAAAGCAGCTTGGCGATGACGTCCCGAAACTTGTCGGGCTTGACCGGCCCGAGATGGGTGTAGGCGACCTTGCCCTGCCGGTCGAGGATCAAGGTGAAGGGCAAAGCGACGAGGCTGTTGCCCAGGTCCTTCGACAAATCCATGGCGCCGTACCCTCCGATCAACGCCGGATAGTTCAGTTTAATCTCTTTTGCGAATTGCTGCACTTTGTCCACATTATCGACGGCGATACCGACAATTTGCAGGCCTTTAGCACCATATTCGGTCTGGGCGCGGACCAGATCCGGCATCTCTTCGCGGCATGGGGCGCACCAGGTCGCCCAGAAATTGACCACCAGCACCTTGCCGCGCCACTGCGCGAGCGGCTGGGGCTGCCCCGCCGGATCCGGCAACGACAGCGCCAGCAAGGCCGCGGTATCAGGAGCAACGCGGTCGAATAGCGCTACCCAGATGCCGGCCGCCAGGGCCAGTGCCGCAACCGTGCCGACGATGACACGTTTATGCAAGTGCGGCGCCATCTGGCTCGATAGCGAGCGCTTGCTTACTCACCGGCTTAGTCAGTTGAACCAGGTTTTTTTCGGCGCTTCGGGCGCGCTGGGAACGACGCTCCCGGCCGGGAGCGCTACCGTCGCCGTCTGGGTCGTCGGCGGGTAGCAGATGCCGATGTCCGCGCACCCCTGCGACTCGGCTTGAATGATCAGCGGCTTGCCCGGGGTGAAATTCCGTACCGCCAAGTTGACGGTCAGGCTGCCGCGGTAGGTCTCCACGCGCCCGAAAAATTCGTCCTGCTTGATCTTGCCGGCGGGAAGCGCCGGCGTCAGCAGCGCGCCGCTCGCCGGGTCGATCGCGAAGTGGATCTTGTCGCGATACAGGTAATAGCCATCGGCGATGGTGAAGCGCGCTTCGACCGTCTGCGCATCAAGCGCCTTGGCCGAGAACAGAAACGCCTTCTCCGGCGACAGCGGATGGGCCTGGGCGAGCGCCTGCCCGCCGAGCGCCAGCATCGCGCCGAACGCCAGCGCCTGCGCCGCGCGCTCAATCACGCCGGGGCGAGGTTTCGGCCGCGATCCACTGCAGATAGGCGGGTAGTCCATGGCTGATCGGGACAGCGACAATCTCCGGAAGTTCGTACGGGTGGCGCGCCAGAATCGCGGCCTCCAGCGGCGCATAGAGTACGTCGCGCGTCTTGATCACCAGTTGCGTTTCCTCCGCGGTTTCGATTTCTCCGCGCCAGTGGTACAGTGAGCGCAACGTCGCGCCGACGTGAATGCACGCCGCCAACCGGGCTTCAAGCAGTTCGCGTGCCAATGCTTCCGCCGCGGATCGTTCCGGCAGCGTGGTCAGGACCAGGATCAACGCCCCGGGCCCCTGTGCGGGCCTCTCCGGAGCCGCGGCCGGCGACAAGGAGCCTCCATGCGCTTTATCGTGCTGTTCATTTTACTGTCTTTCCCGGTCATCGACCTGATGGTCACCGTGCGCTTCGCGCGCTGGACCGGCATCCCGACCCTGGTATGGCTGCTGGCCTCGGCTGCCGTCGGGACGCTACTGCTGCGCCACGAGCGCGGCGGCTTTCGCGCCCGGACGCTCGGGGCGCTGCGCGGCGATCAGCCCCTGATGCGCGGGTTGGTCGACAGCGGACGCAAGGTGCTGGCCGGGATGCTGTTCATCCTTCCGGGAATCATGTCCGACCTGCTCGCGATCGCACTGTTGTTGCTGCCGATCAACGTGGGGCGGCAACTCGCGGCCCAGACCGCGGGCAACGGATTCGGCGACTCAATGGACGGCGACTACCGCCGCATCGACTGATGGTCCGGACCGGGTCGCGCTCCACCCCGGACCGCTAATCGACGATCGTCTGCTGGGTTCGCCGGGCTCGCGCGTAGGCCCAGACCATCAACGCGACACCGACGACGATCATCGGCAGCGACAGCCACTGTCCCATCGACCATCCGAACGCCAGCAGACCCAGGAAGTTGTCGGGCTCGCGCGCAAACTCGACGATAAAGCGGAACGCGCCGTAGCCGACGAGGAAGAGGCCTGACACCGCCCCCAGCGGGCGATTGCGGCGTGCGTAGAGCCAGAGCAGCGCGAACAGCACCAGCCCCTCCAGCCCGGCTTCGTAGAGCTGCGACGGATGGCGTGGCAGCATGCCCGTGCGCTCGTACACTTCGGAAAGACTGCGTGCCAGCGCTTGCTGCCCGTGTGCGGCCATCCAGGCTTTGTCCTCGTCCGCCGCCTGCGGAAACAGCACCGCCCAGGGCGCACCCGGATCGGTAACCCGTCCCCAGAGCTCGCCGTTGATGAAGTTGCCCAGCCGTCCGAACGCGAGTCCGAGCGGAATCAGCGGCGCGACGAAGTCTGTCACGTCGAGCCAGCGCTTGTGCCGGACCCGGGCATAGACCAGCAGCGCGATCAGGACGCCCAGGAAGCCGCCGTGGAAGCTCATGCCTCCCTGCCAGAGTGCGAGCGTTTCCATCGGATGCGCCAGGTAGTACATCGGCTTGTAGAACAGGATGTAGCCGAGACGGCCGCCGAGGATGACGCCGAAGACGCCGTAGAACAGCATGTCGTCGACGTCGCGCGGGTGCCAGCCGGTGAGAAGGTTCTGCCGCGCGCGGATCTTGCCGAAAACCACGAACAGGACGAAACCGATCAGGTACATCAGCCCGTACCAGCGCACTGCAAGCGGGCCCAAGTGTACGGCGACCGGATCGAACTGCGGGTGGACCAGCATCGCGCGATTATGACATTGCGGCGGCGGCGGCCCGGCGTCCCGCCGCCCTGCGGACCGACGCGCGCGCCGTCGCCACGAATTGCGCGAGGCACGCGCTGCGGTTGGCCGCGCGCCACGCGAGCAGCACCGTCAGCAGCGGCGAATCCTCGCGCAGCTGCCGGTAGACGACACCGCGGCGACGCATATGGCGCAGCGACGCCGGCACCAGCGCGACGCCCAGGCCGGCGGAGACCAGGCTTACGATAGTCTGCATCTGGATCGCTTCCTGCGCGATCCGCGGCGTGAAACCCAGCTTGCGGCAGAATTCGATGATCGCGTCGTACAGGCCCGCCGCGGCGGAACGCGGAAAGATCACGAACGGCCTCGCGGCGAGCGACGCCAGCGAGAGCGCCGCGCGCGATCGCGCCAACGGATCGTCCGCCGGCAACGCGGCAACCAGGGGCTCACGCAGCAGCGGCAGCATCGCGAGCGCGACGTCGTCGATCGGCGCCAGCAGCATGCCCGCGTCGATGCGTCCGTCGTGCAGCTCGCGCAACTGGACGTCGCTGGTGAGCTCGCGCAGTTCGAGCGTCACCCCCGGATGCGCCGCGCGGTAGGCGCTGAGCAGCCCCGGCAGGATGCTGTAATCGACGGTGCTGATGAAGCCGAGCGTCAATCGTCCGGTCTCGCCGGACTCGGCCCGCCGCGTCCGCGCGCCGAGGGTGTCGGCGTCGGCCAGCATGCGGCGCGCTTCATCCAGCAGGTAGGCGCCGGCGTCGGTCAATTCGACGCGGCGCTTGCTGCGGCGAAACAGCAGCGCGCCGATCTCGCGCTCGAGCTGCTGGATCTGGCGCGACAGCGGCGGCTGCGACATGTGCAGGCGCGTCGCCGCGCGCCCGAAATGCAGCGTCTCGGCGACGGCCACGAAATAGCGCAGGCGGCGGAGGTCCAGCATTGATACTTTGATTGCATTAATCATAGTACTAAAGTGTATTGGACAGTATCAGAGCGTTCCGGCTATAAAAACCTCCAACTCTCAAAGCCAAGCGATGCGTCCTTCGATCCTCGACCGCACTTCCCCGGCGACCCTGCTGGCGCTGACGTCGCTGTTCTGGGCGGGCAACATGGTCATCGGCCGCGCGGTCGCCGGCGCCATGTCGCCGGTGGCCCTGGCGTACTGGCGATGGGTGATTGTGGTCGGAGTGCTGGCGCCATTCTGCTGGCGCGAGGTCGTCGCGCGCCGCGCGCGACTCTTGCGCTCATGGCGCATCCTGCTGCTGCTGAGCGTCATGAGCACCGGGCTGTACAACGCGCTGACCTACTGGGCGCTGCACTACACGACGGCGACCAATACCACGCTGCTGAACTCGACGATCCCGATCTGGGTGATGGTCGCCTCGTGGATCCTGCTCAGGCACCTGCCGCCGGCGCGAGCGCTGCTGGGCTTTCTGATCTCGCTTACCGGCGTGCTGTTCATCGTCGCGCGCGGCCATCCGGGCACGCTCTTCACCCTGGCGCCGAACGTCGGCGATCTGATCATGCTGCTGGCGCTGTTCCTCTGGGGCTTCTACGCAGTGCTGCTCCGGTATCGGCCGCCCGAGCTCTCACCGCTCGGTTATGTATTCGTCACGGGCGCGATCGGTACGTTGATCGCGACGCCGTTCTTCCTGCTCGATCTCGCCGCGTCGCCAGCGCCCGATCTGTCATGGCAGGCGCTGGCGGCGATCGCTTATTTCGCGCTGTTTTCCAGTCTCGCCGCGACGCTTTGCTACAACAACGCCGTCGACCGCGTCGGGCCCGTGCACGCGAGCCTGTTCATTCACCTGGTGCCGCTGTTCGGAAGCCTGCTCGCGATCGCCTTTCTCGACGAGCGCCCGGGCTGGCAGCATCTGTTCGGCATGGCGCTGGTGCTGTCCGGAATCGTGCAGGCCCGGCGCGCCACGGTCGGCACGCCAAGGCGCTGACGCTTCCGCACGAGAGTCGCGCGAAGCGGCGCCAGCGCCGTATCATCGACACCCAATCGGGATCACGAGACGCCATGCCCAACAACCGACGCAGCCGCATCATCACGCAGGGAGTCGCTCGCTCGCCCAACCGCGCGATGCTGCGCGCCGTAGGCTTCGGCGATGGCGACTTCGACAAGCCCATCGTCGGCGTGGCCAACGGCCACAGCACGATGAATCCCTGCAATGCCGGCATCCAGCCGCGGGTCGACCGCGCGATGACGGCGCTGGCTGCGGCCGGTGCAAAGCCGCAGGTCTTCGGGTTCCCGACGGTCACGGACGGCATCGGGATGGGCACCGAAGGAATGAAATATTCGCTGGTGTCGCGCGAGGTCATCGCCGACTCGATCGAGGTCGCAGTGATGGGGCAGTGCATGGACGGCGTCGTCTGCGTCGGCGGATGCGACAAGAACATGCCGGGCTCGATGATGGCGATGGCGCGGATGAACGTGCCGGCGATCTTCGTCTACGCCGGCACGATCAAGCCCGGACACTGGAAGGGACAGACGCTCACCATCGTCAGCCCGTTCGAGGCCGTCGGCGCGTTCACCGCCGGGAAAATGTCGAAGGAGGACCTGGACGGCATCGAGAAGAACGCCTGCCCGACCGTCGGCGCCTGCGGCGGGCAATACACGGCCAACACGATGTCCTCGTCGTTCGAGGCGCTGGGGATGAGCCTGCTCGGCAGCTCGCAGCTCGCCTCGCCCGATCCGGAAAAGGCCGACAGCGCCGCGGCGTCGGCGAGTGCGCTCGTGCATGCGATCGAGCTCGATCTCAAGCCGCGCGACATCATCACGCGGCGCTCGATCGAAAACGCCATAGCGCTGGTGATGGCGACCGGAGGCTCGACCAACGCGGTGCTGCACTATCTCGCCATCGCCGCCGCGGCCGAGGTCGAATGGTCGATCGACGATTTCGAGCGCGTGCGGCAGCGCGTACCGGTGCTATGCGACCTCAAGCCTTCGGGCCGCTTTGTCGCCGTCGATTTCAACGTCGCCGGCGGCGTGCCCCAGGTGCTCAAGATGCTGCTCGCCCACGATCTTCTCGACGGCGACTGCATGTCGATCACCGGCAGGACGATCGGCGAGGAACTCGCCGGCGTTCCCGACACGCCGCGTCGCGACCAGGAGGTCATCCGTCCGTGGGACCGTCCGATGTACGCGCAGGGCCATCTCGCGATCCTCAAGGGGAACCTCGCGCCCGAAGGGTGTGTCGCCAAGATCACCGGGCTCAAGAGCCTGGAGATCACCGGCCCGGCGCGGGTGTTCGATTCGGAGCCCGCTGCGCTGAACGCCATCATCGGCAAGAAGATCAAGCCCGGCGACGTGATGGTGATCCGCTACGAAGGCCCGAAAGGCGGTCCCGGCATGCAGGAAATGCTGGCGCCGACGTCGGCCCTGATCGGCCAGGGTCTGGGCGACAGCGTCGGACTGATCACTGACGGCCGTTTTTCGGGCGGTACCTGGGGCATGGTCGTTGGTCACGTCGCGCCCGAGGCGTATGTCGGTGGCACGATCGCGCTGGTCGAGGAGGGCGACTCGATCACGATCGATGCGCACCGCCGGCTGATCCAGCTCAACGTCGGCGAGGCGGAGATCGCCGCGCGCCGCGCGAAGTGGTCGCCGCCGCCGCCGCGCTACACGCGCGGCGTGCTCGCCAAGTACATGAAGCTGGTGTCGACCGCGAGCCGCGGGGCGTTGACCGACGCCGGCTAGTGCATCGATGCGCCCGTTCCGCCGTGCCCTGGTTTTCATCGCTGCGCTGGCGCTGCTCGCGGCCTGCGCGACCGCGCCGGTCGGTCCGCCGGTCGCGCCGCCGCGATTCATCGTCGGCGATCATTGGCAATACCGGGTGACCGACAACTTGCGGCGCGGCGTCGTGTCGCAAATCGACGTGGAGGTTGTAGCGATGGCCGGAGACGTCGCGACGATGCGGATCGTGAAGATCGACGGCGAAGCGCGTTCCGAATGGACCGAGGAAATCGAAGGCGGCGGAGGCCTGCGTGCCGGGATGCTGAATGACTCGGCTCGCCGCTTCACGCCCGCCGCCGCGCTGCTCGCGTTCCCGCTCGAGCAGGGCAAGACCTGGCGCCAGGTCGTCCCGACGTTTCGCGCCGATATCCAGCTGCCCGACCAGATCCTGATCTACGGCGACGTGCAGGGCCGCGCGCCGGTCACGGCACCGGGCGGCAGCTTCGACGCCATCCAGATTTACCGCGTGGTCCAATTCGACGACGCCTCGTTCTGGCGCAGCCGCACGATCCGCCGCGACCGCGTCTGGTATGCGCCCGAAGTCAAAGGGCCGGTGCGCGAAATGCGCGAAGCGCAATACGTCGAGCGCGGCGACACCGAGACCACCGCGATCTACACCGAGCGGACGATCACCGAGCTCGTATCGTTTCGACCGGGGCAGTAACGCCGCAGCCCGATCTGGCGCCAGACCGCCGCGTCCTGCCGGGCGGCCGGGGTCTAGAGGCCCAGCCGCTGCCAGATGATCGTCGTCAGGCTCGCCTGGTTGAGCGTATAGAAATGCAGGCCCGGCGCGCCATGCGATAGCAGTCCATCGCACAAGTCGGTGACGACGTCGAGGCCGAAGGCGCGGATAGCCGCGCTGTCGTCGCCGAAGCTCTCGAGCTTGTTGCGGATCCAGCGCGGAATCTCCGCGCCGCACGCGTCGGAAAAGCGCGCCAGCTTGGTGAAGCTCGCGATCGGCATCACACCGGGCACGATAGGCACGTCGATGCCAAGCGCCGCCGCCTCGTCGACAAAGTGATAGTAGCTGTCGGCGTTGAAGAAATACTGGGTGATCGCCGAGTCCGCGCCGGCGTCGAGCTTGCGCTTGAAGTTCGCCATGTCCTCGCGCGGACTCCGGGCCTGCGGGTGGTACTCCGGATAGCAGGCGACATCGATGTGGAACCAGTCTCCGCTGGTTTCGCGGATGAAGCCGACCAGCTCGTTCGCGTAGCGGAATTCGCCGACGTCGGCGCTGCCGGAAGGCAAGTCGCCGCGCAGAGCAACCAGGTGGCCGATGCCGTGCTCGCGATAAGTCGCCAGCGTCGCGCGCACCGTATCCCGGGTCGAACCGATGCACGATATATGCGGCGCCGCGCGCTGGCCGCTGGCCTGGATGTCGAGCACCGCCGCAAGCGTGCGGTCGCGCGTCGAGCCGCCGGCGCCGTAGGTCACCGAAAAGAACTTCGGGCCGAGCTGCGCGAGCTGCGCTCGGGTCGCGGAGAGCTTCGTTGCGCCTTCCGGCGTCGCCGGCGGAAAGAACTCGAAGCTGAGAATGCGGTCGCTGCCTCCGCTCATCGCCTGCCCGTTACGCTTTTTTCGGCAGCAGCAGCGCCGACAGCGCCCACGAGATGATGCTGTACAGGATCGCGCCGAGGACGGCCGACCAGAACCCGGCGACGTGGAAGCCTTCGATGAACGAGCCGACGAACCAGAACAGCAGGCCGTTGATCACGAAGATGAACAGCCCGAGTGTCAGCAAGGTCGCCGGCAAGGTCAGCAGCACCAGCACCGGGCGGATGAAGGTGTTGATCAGCCCCAGCACCAGCGCCGCGATCAGCGCCGAGACCAGCGAATCGACCTTGATCGACGACATCAGGTAAGGCAGCGCGAACAGCGCGGCCGCGTTGATCAGCCAAACCAGAAGCAGTCGCATCAGTTCTCTCCCTTTGTCATCAGCAACCATGCAGACCGGCGGATTGAACGTCACCGCAGGTGACGGTCGAATCCGCCGATGGATTGAACGTCACCGCAGGTGACGGTCGAATCCGCGGACACGGCATGACCGTCGCGAATCTTGCGGCGGTCGATGCCGCCCGCGACGACACCATCAATAGCGATACGTCTCCGGTTTGTACGGGCCTTGAACGTCCACGCCAATATACCGCGCCTGCTTGTCCGACAGCTCCGTCAACATCGCGCCCAGCTTCTTGAGCTGCAGCCGCGCCACCTTTTCGTCCAGGTGCTTGGGCAGCACATAAACGCCGATCGGATACTTGCCGCCCCGGGTCCTGGCGTCGGTCCACAGCTCGATCTGCGCCATCACCTGGTTGGCGAACGAGCTCGACATCACGTAGCTCGGGTGCCCGGTCCCGCAGCCCAGGTTCACCAGCCGCCCTTCCGCGAGCAGGATGATGCGCTTGCCGTCGGGAAAGATGACATGGTCGACCTGCGGCTTGATGTTGTCCCACGTGTATTGCTTGAGCCCGGCGACGTCGATCTCGTTGTCGAAATGGCCGATGTTGCAGACGATCGCATTGTGCTTCATGCGCTTCATGTGCGCGAGCGTGATGACGTCGATGTTGCCGGTCGCGCTGACGAAGATGTCGGCCTTGTCGGCGGCGTATTCCATCGTGACGACGCGGTAGCCTTCCATCGCCGCCTGCAGTGCGCAGATCGGATCGACTTCGGTCACCCATACTTGCGCCGACAGCGCGCGCAGCGCCTGGGCGGAGCCTTTGCCGACGTCGCCATATCCCGCGACCAGCGCGACCTTGCCGGCGATCATCACGTCGGTGGCGCGCTTGATGCCGTCGACCAGCGATTCACGGCAGCCGTACAGATTGTCGAACTTGCTCTTGGTCACCGAATCGTTGACGTTGATCGCGGGAAAGGCGAGCCGGCCCTCCTTGTGCATCGTGTACAGGCGCTTGACGCCGGTCGTCGTTTCCTCGGTGACTCCCTTGATGCTGGACTTGATGCGCGAATAGAAATGCGCGTCCTGCGCCAGCCGACGCGCGATCGCGGCGAACAGCGCGAACTCCTCCTCGTTCGACGGATGCGCGATCAGCGACCGGTCGGATTCGGCTTGCGCGCCCAGGTGCACGAGCAGCGTCGCGTCGCCACCGTCGTCCAGGATCATGTTCGGCGCGCCGTCGGTCGCTCCCGGACCGCCCCACTCGAAAATGCGGTGGGTGAACTCCCAGTATTCGTCGAGCGTCTCGCCCTTGTACGCGAAGACCGGGACGCCGCTGGCGGCGATCGCCGCCGCCGCGTGGTCCTGCGTGGAGTAAATATTACAAGATGCCCAGCGCACCTCGGCACCCAGCGCCTTCAGGGTTTCGATCAGCACCGCCGTCTGGATCGTCATGTGCAGGCTGCCGGCGATGCGGGCGCCGCGCAGTGGCTGCTCGGGTGCGAACTCCTCGCGGATCGCCATCAGCCCGGGCATTTCGGTCTCGGCGATGGCGATTTCCTTGCGGCCCCACGGGGCGAGCTCCAGGTTGGCGACCCGGAAGTCGGTGAATTGCTCGATGTCGGTTGTAGCGTTCATAGCGTCACTCCATAGCGAGCGACTGCCGGGGGAAGGGAGGAATTCTCGCTCGTTCCCCGCGGGCGAGCCGCGGTTCAACGAGCGCCGTTGCCATGGGAATGCCCCGAGCCTGGCAGCGCCCTGTACCTGCGGCGGCTGTTGCAACGCTCCTCGGGGGCGTTGATTTTATCGTAACATCGGTCAGTTGTGGATCCCGCCCGGCAGGCGAGATCGCGGCAGCCGGCGGGGCCGCGTTTCCAAAGGTGTCGCCGCAGGCAAAACACCTGGTTACAACTCCAATTCAGCGAACCAGGCAAAACCCGGACAATCCAACGATTGCGCCCTTCGGGCCAAATTGCCCATAAGCGATGAACGACCAAACGCACGAGCCGGGAAAGCCGGAGCACCCCGTCGCTGACGCCCGCCGGCCGGCCCCGGGAACCGTCGACGAGCAACCGGCCCTGACCCGGCCGGGCCCTCGCGCTCGCCGCTGGCCTTGGATACTGGTGGCGATCGTCATCGCTGCCGCCGCACTCGCCGCATGGTACTGGTTCGGGCAGGGCACCAGCGATGCGACCAAGGTGGCCGGCAAGGGAGACGCCGCACGCCCCGTGCCGGTCGTGGCCGCGCCCGCGCGCAAAGGCAACATCGACGTTTACGTCGACGCGCTGGGCACCGTCACCCCGCGCAACAACGTTATCGTCCACACGCGCGTCGACGGTCAGTTGTTGAGCGTCGCGTTTCGCGAAGGCCAGTTGGTCAAGGCCGGCGACCTGCTGGCGCAAATTGATCCGCGGCCGTTCGAAGTGCTGTTGACGCAGGCCAACGGACAGATGGCGCGCGACCAGGCCCAGCTGAAAAACGCGCAGGTCGATCTCGAGCGCTATCAAACGCTGCTGGCACAGGACTCGATCTCGAGGCAGCAGGTCGACACGCAAGCGGCGCTGGTTCGCCAGTTTCAGGGCGCAGTCGAGTCCGACAAGGGCGCGATCGACAGCGCCAAGCTGCAGATCACCTATTCGCGCATCACCGCGCCGATCAGCGGCCGGGTGGGATTGCGCCAGGTCGATCCGGGGAACATCGTGCACGCCTCCGACAGCAATGGACTGGTGACGATCACCCAGGTGCAGCCGATCACCGTCATCTATCCGGTGCCCGAAGACAACGTGCCGCGCATCGTCAAGCGCATGCAGGGCGCAGAGGTCGTCGCGGTCGATGCATTCGACCGCAGCGGCAAGACCCGGCTCGCAACCGGCCGGCTGCTGACGATCGACAACCAGATCGACACGACCACAGGCACTGTGAAGGTCAAGGCCGAATATCCCAACACCGACAATGCGCTGTTTCCGAACCAGTTCGTCAACGTGCGCATGGCCGTCGAAACCCACGTGGATTCGACCTTGGTGCCGTCGGCCGCGATCCAGCGCGGGGCGCCGGGCACGTTCGTCTTCCTCGTGAAGGACGACAAAACAGTCGCAATGACTCCGGTGCAGCTGGGCGCGGTCTCGGGCGAGACGACCGAGGTGTCGAAGGGACTCGCCCCTGGAAACCTCGTCGTCGTCGACGGGGCGGACAAGCTCCGCGACGGCTCGAGCGTGGAGCTCGTCGACGCCGCGGCACGCGCGGCGCAGCAGACTGCGCCGGCTCGCCAGAACGGGACGGGCGCCGGCAAGGGCGGCGGCAAGGGCGGACGCAGCAAGGGCGGCGGCTGACGCGCGGGCGGCAGCGCGTACGGAACGATCGACGACGATCCGCGATGAACCCATCTCGCCCGTTCATCCTGCGGCCGGTGGCGACATCGCTTTTGATGCTCGCCATACTTCTAGCGGGCATCATCGCCTACCGCGTCCTGCCGATTTCGGCGCTGCCGCAGGTCGACTATCCGACGATACAGGTAGTGACGCTGTATCCGGGCGCGAGTCCCGACGTCACCACCTCGTCGATCACCGCTCCGCTCGAGCGGCAGTTCGGGCAGATGCCGGGATTGAAGCAGATGTCGTCGACCAGCTCCGGCGGCGCCTCGGTCATCACCTTGCAGTTCGACCTGGACCTGTCGCTCGACGTCGCCGAGCAGGAAGTGCAGGCGGCAATCAACGCTTCCGGCAGCTTCCTTCCCGCCGACCTTCCGACGCCTCCGATCTACAACAAGGTCAATCCGGCCGACACGCCGATCATGACCCTGGCGTTGACGTCGAAGACGCTGCCACTGCCGAAGATCGAGGACCTCGCCGACACCCGGCTCGCGACCAAGCTGTCGCAACTGCCAGGCGTGGGACTGGTCTCGTTGAGCGGAGGACAGCGGCCGGCAGTGCGCATCCAGGCCAACCCGACCGCGCTGGCAGCGTACGGCCTGTCGCTCGACGACGTGCGCACCGCCATCAGCAATGCCAACACCAACCAGGCCAAGGGCAGCTTCGACGGACCGACGCGTGCGTCGACGATAGACGCCAACGACCAGCTCAAGAGCGCCGACGAATACAAGGGCATGATCGTCGCCTACCGCAACGGTTCGCCGGTGCGGCTCGTCGACGTTGCCGACGTCGTCGATGGCGCCGAGAACACGCGCCTTGCCGCCTGGGCGAATCAGCTGCCGGCGATTATCGTCAACATCCAGCGCCAGCCCGGCGCCAACGTGATCGAGGTCGTCGACCGGATCAAGCAGCTCCTGCCGCAGCTGCAGGCTGCTCTGCCCGCCGCGATCGACGTCACGGTGCTGACCGATCGTACGATCACGATACGCGCGTCGGTTCACGACGTGCAGTTCGAGCTGTTCCTCGCGGTCGCGCTGGTCGTGATGGTTATTTTCCTGTTCCTGCGCAGCCTCTCGGCAACGGTGATTCCGAGTGTCGCGGTGCCGCTGTCGCTGATCGGCACGTTCGGCGTCATGTATCTGGCCGGCTTCTCGATCAACAACCTGACCTTGATGGCACTGACGATCGCGACCGGCTTCGTCGTCGACGATGCGATCGTGATGATCGAGAACATCGCACGCTACATCGAGGCCGGTGAAAAGCCGCTCGCGGCGGCGCTTAAAGGGGCCGAGCAGATCGGGTTCACAATCATTTCGCTGACGATCTCGCTGATCGCGGTGCTGATACCGCTGCTGTTCATGGGGGACGTCGTCGGCCGGCTCTTTCGCGAGTTTGCGATCACGCTGGCGATATCGATCCTCATTTCGGCGGTCGTGTCGCTGACGCTGACGCCGATGATGTCGGCGCACTTCCTGCGGCACACAGAGAAGGAAAAGCAGGGCAAGCTCTACCGGCGAAGCGGCGAGATCTTCGACCGCCTGATCGAGCGCTATGGCCGGATGCTCAACTGGGTGCTCGACCGGCAGCTCGCGACCCTGGTCGTCGCCGCGATCACGCTCGTGCTGACCGTCGTGTTGTACATATTCATTCCAAAGGGATTTTTTCCGATCCAGGACACCGGGGCGATCCAGGGAATCACCGAGGCCCCGCAAACGATCTCGTTCGCGGCGATGGCGGAGCGGCAGCAGGCGCTCGCGGCCGTCATCCTGCAGGACCCCGCGGTCGAAAGCCTGTCATCGTTCATCGGCGTCGACGGTACTAATGTGACCCTCAACAGCGGCAGGATGCTGATCAACCTGAAGCCGCTGTCGCAGCGCACCGGCCGCGTGGCCGACGTGATCCGCAGCCTGCAGTCGCGGGCCGCGAGCGTCGAAGGCATCGCGCTGTACATGCAGCCGGTGCAGGACCTGACCATCGAGGACCGGGTCAGCCGCACGCAGTACCAGTTCACCGTCGAGGACACGAATCCGGACGAATTGAGCGTCTGGGTCCCGCGCATCGTCGAGCGTCTGCGCAGCGTTCCGCAGCTGGCCGACGTCGCCACCGACCTGCAGGACGGCGGCCTGCAGGCCTACGTGGATATCGACCGCGCGACGGCCAGCCGCTACGGGATCACGCCGGCCGCGATCGACAACGCGCTGTACAACTCGTTCGGCCAGCGGCTGGTTTCGACGATCTTCACGCAGACCAACCAGTACCGCGTCGTGCTCGAGGTGAAGCCGGAATTCCAGCTCGGGCCGGACGCGCTCTCGCAGGTCTATGTGCCGGTAGGCAATGTCTCGTCGGGACCGGCCTCGGTCGGCGCCAACGCCTCCGCAGCCCTGGCCGCCCCCGGCGCAGGAGCCAATACGAGCGGCAGCTCGAGCTCGCAGCCGCCGCAACAGGTTCCGTTGACGTCGATCGCGCGCATCAGCGAGCACGCGACGTCGCTGCTCATCACGCATATCGGCCAGTTCCCGGCGGCGACGATTTCCTTCAACTTGGCACCCGGTGCATCGCTCGGCAACGCGGTCGATGCGATCCAGAAGGTGCAGCAGGAGCTCGGGCTGCCGGCAAGCGCGCAGATCAGCTTCCAGGGCGCCGCAGCGGCATTTCGCGGCTCGCTCGCCAACGAGCTCTGGCTGATTCTCGCCGCAATCATCACGATGTACATCGTGCTGGGCGTGCTGTACGAAAGCTACATCCACCCGATCACGATCCTGTCGACCTTGCCTTCCGCCGGCGTCGGCGCTCTGCTCGGTCTGATGATCTTCGGCAAGGATCTCGACGTCATCGCCATCATCGGCATCGTGCTGCTGATCGGCATCGTCAAGAAGAACGCGATCATGATGATCGACTTCGCGCTCGACGCCGAGCGCAACGAAGGCAAGCCTCCGCGCGAGGCGATCTTCCAGGCGTGCCTGTTGCGCTTTCGACCGATCATGATGACCACGATGGCGGCGCTGCTTGCCGCCCTCCCGCTGATGCTGGGCTGGGGCGTCGGCTCCGAGCTGCGCCATCCGCTGGGCATCACCATGGTCGGCGGCCTGATCGTCAGCCAGATGCTGACCTTGTTCACCACGCCGGTGATCTATCTCGCCTTCGACCGCCTCGCTCGCCGCGTCGAAGGGCGCCTCGGTGGGAAGGCCGGGTCCGAGACCGCGCCCCGGGCGGGCGACTGAAATGGCTGACGAAGAATCCAGTCCGCAGCCCGGACAGCTGAACCTGTCGGCGCCGTTCATCGCGCGGCCGGTGGCGACGACGCTGCTGACGATCGGCCTGGCGCTCGCCGGCGCCGCCGCGTTCCGCCTGCTGCCGGTCTCGCCGCTGCCGCAAGTCGACTTTCCGACGATCTCGGTGTCGGCGTCGCTGCCCGGTGCGAGCCCGGAAACGATGGCCGCGACCGTCGCCACCCCGCTCGAGCGCTCGCTCGGCCGCATCGCCGACGTGACCGAGATGACGTCGAGCAGCTCGCTGGGTTCGACGCGCGTCACGCTGCAATTCGACCTTTCCCGCGACATCGACGGCGCCGCGCGCGACGTCCAGGCGGCGCTGAACGCGGCGCGCAGCCTCCTGCCCACGGGACTCCCCGGCAATCCGACTTACCGCAAGGTGAACCCCGCCGACGCGCCGATCATGATCCTGGCGCTCACCTCCGACACGATGACCCAGGGGCAGATGTACGATGCCGGCTCGACGATCATTGCACAGAAGCTCTCGCAGTTGTCCGGCGTCGGCGACGTGCAGGTCGGCGGCAGCTCGCTGCCGGCGGTGCGGGTCGAGCTCGATCCGCCCAAGCTCAACAAGTACGGCATCGGCTTCGAGACCGTGCGCACGGTGCTCGCCGCGACCAACGCCAACCGGCCGAAGGGGTCGGTCGAGGACGGCGATCGCCATTGGCAGGTCCAGGCGAACGACCAGGCAAAAAAGGCCGTCGACTATCTGCCGTTGATCGTCGCCTACCGCAACGGCGCGGCGGTCAAGCTGACCGACCTGGGCCAGGTGGTGGACTCGGTGCAGGACCTGCGCAACGCCGGCTCGTCGAACGGCAAGCCGTCGGTGCTGATCATCATCAGCCGCCAGCCGAACGCGAACATCATCGAGACAGTCGACAGCGTGACCGAAATGCTGCCGCAGATGCGAGCCTCGATCCCGAGCGCGATCAAGCTGGATGTAGTGATGGAGCGGACGACGACGATACGCGCGTCGTTGCGCGACGTCGAGCGCACGCTGATCGTGGCCGTGTGCCTGGTGGTGCTGGTCGTTTTCGTCTTTCTGCGCAATTGGCGGGCGACGCTGATCCCGAGCGTCGCCGTCCCGGTGTCGCTGGTCGCGACGTTCGGAGCGATGTATCTGTGCGGCTTCAGCCTGAATAACCTTTCGCTGATGGCGCTGACGATCGCCACAGGGTTCGTCGTCGACGATGCGATCGTCGTCCTGGAAAACGTGTCGCGGCACATCGAGCAAGGTGTTGCGCCGTTCCAAGCGGCACTCTTGGGCGCGCGGGAGGTCGGCTTCACCGTCCTGTCGATGAGCTTGTCGCTGATCGCGGTGTTTATTCCGATCCTGTTGATGGGCGGCATCGTCGGCCGTTATTTCCGCGAGTTCGCGGTGACGCTATCGGTGGCGATCCTGATCTCGTTGATGCTGTCGCTGACGATGACGCCGATGATGTGCTCGCGCCTGCTGCGCCCGGAAAGCGAGCAAAGGCATGGTCGGCTGTACGCATGGAGCGAGCGGGGATTCGAGCGCCTCCGCCGCGGCTACGAACGAAGCCTCGGCTGGGTGCTGACGCACGGTATCCTGATGATGCTGATACTGCTGGGAGTCGTCTGCCTGAACATCTACCTCTACGTGATCATCCCGAAGGGCTTTTTCCCCACCCAGGACACCGGCCGGCTGATCGGCTTCATCCAGGCCGACCAGAGCATCTCGTTCCAGGCCATGCAGCCGAAGCTCGCCAGCTTCGTCGACATCGTCCGCGCCGATCCGGCGGTCGACACCGTCGTTGCGTTCACCGGCGGTGCGCAGCGCAATACCGGTCGGATGTTCGTGCAGTTGAAGCCGCTTGCCGAGCGCAAGGAGTCCGCCGACAAGATCATCGCGCGCCTGCGCGTCAAGCTCGCCGATCAGCCGGGCGCAAATCTGTTTCTCAACCCGGTGCAGGACATACGCGTCGGTGGCCGCCAGTCGAATGCGACCTACCAGTACACGCTGCAGGCGGACGACCTGGACGAGCTGCGCACCTGGGAGCCGCGCATACGCGCTGCGCTGTCGCGGCTGCCGCAGTTGGTCGACGTCAACACCGACCAGCAGGACAAGGGGCTGCAGACCTCGCTGGTGATCGACCGCGATACGGCGGCGCGGCTCGGTGTTTCGCCCACCTTGATCGATACGACCTTGAACGACGCGTTCGGGCAGCGTCAGGTTTCGACGATCTATTCGGCGCTCAACCAATATCATGTCGTGATGGAGGCGGCGCCCGAGTATTGGCAATCCGCTTCGGCGCTCGACAACGTCTACGTGAGCACGTCGAGCGGCGCGCAGGTACCGCTATCGGCTTTTGCGCGCTACCAGCGGACCAACACTGCGCTGGGGGTCAATCACCAGTCGCAGTTCATCGCCTCGACGATCTCGTTCAATCTTCCCGAGGGGACGTCACTCGGCCAGGCGACGGTTGCCATCGACGGCGCGCTCGCCCAGCTCGGCGTTCCCGCTACCATACGAGGCAGCTTCCAGGGAACCGCGCAGGCGTTCCAGGCGTCTCTCAATAGCCAACCCTGGCTGATCCTCGCCGCCCTGCTGACCGTCTATATCGTGCTGGGCGTCCTCTATGAAAGCTATGTGCACCCGATCACGATTTTGTCCACCTTGCCGTCGGCGGGCGTCGGAGCGCTGCTCGCGCTGCTGCTGTTCAAGACCGAGTTCAGCGTCATCGCGCTGATCGGCGTCATCTTGCTGATCGGCATCGTCAAGAAAAACGCGATCATGATGATCGACTTCGCGCTCGAGGCCGAGCGCCACAGGGGCAGGAATTCGCGCGACGCGATATTCGAGGCCTGCCTGCTGCGCTTTCGTCCGATCATGATGACGACAATGGCGGACCTGCTCGCCGCGGTCCCGCTGGCGCTGGGTACCGGGGACGGCGCGGAGCTGCGCCGGCCGCTCGGCATCTCGATCGTCGGCGGCCTGATCGTCAGCCAGATGCTGACCCTGTACACGACGCCGGTCGTCTATCTCTATCTCGACCGTTTCAGCATCTGGACCCGCCAGCTGCGGCAGCGCCGCTTTCCGAGAGCAAGTCCGGCCGCGGCTGCCGGCGACTGATCAGAACGATGCGAACGATGCGCACCCCATTCCGACCCCGAGCGCGCTGCATCGTCGCGATGATCGCCGGCGCCGCATCGCTGCTCGCCGCCTGCACGCTCGGGCCCAACTACGCGCGGCCCGGCGTCGAGGCGCCGGCGGCATACAAGGAAGCGCAGGGGTGGAAGCCGGCGGAGCCGCGCGAGACCGAACCGCGCGGTCCCTGGTGGAAGGTATTCAACGATCCGCAACTCGATGCGCTGCTCGACCAGGTCGAGGTCAGCAACCAGACGATCAAGGCGGCGGAAGCGAGGGTGCGCGAGGCGCGCGCGCTGACGGAGCAGGCCCAAGCCGCCTTTTTTCCGATCGTGACCGCCAATGCCAGCGCGACCCGCAGCGGCGGCCGCGGCGGCACCGGGTCGAACATCGACAACGGCGGCAGCACGGGTGGTGGGGCGCGCAACAACTTCAATGTCGCGCTCGGCGTCAACTGGGAGGTCGACTTGTGGGGCCGCGTCCGCAGGACGGTCGAGGCCGGCGAAGCGACGGCGCAGGCGAGTGTCGCAGACCTGGAAGCGGCCAAGCTGTCGGCGCAGGCGCAGCTCGCCGACGACTATTTCCTGCTGCGCGCGCAGGACGCCCAGATTCGCCTGCTCAACGACACCGTCGACGCCTACCAGAAGTCGCTGAAGCTTACGCAGAATCAGTATGCGGTCGGCGTCGCCGCGCGCGCCGATGTCGCGCAGGCCGAGACGCAGCTCAAGTCGACGCAGGCGCAGGCGATCGATGCCGGCGTGCAGCGCGCGCAGCTCGAACATGCGATCGCCGTGCTGCTCGGCAAGGCCCCAGCGGATTTCTCGATCGCTCCCGAGGTCGTCGCCACGACGTTTCCGCCGATCCCGCCCGGTCTGCCGTCCGAGTTGCTGGAGCGCCGGCCGGATATCGCGGCGGCGGAGCGGCGCGCCGCGGCGGCCAACGCGCAGGTTGGCGTCGCCGAAGCCGCGTTCTTCCCGTCGCTGACGCTGTCGGCGACCGGGGGATTCCAGAGCTCGGTGCTGTCGCAGCTCTTTTCGTTGCCGAGCCGCTATTGGTCGCTCGGTCCGGCGATCGCGCAGACGATATTCGACGCGGGATTGCGCCGCGCCCAGAGCGCGCAGGCGATCGCGACCTACGACGAGAACGTCGCCAGCTACCGGCAGACGGTCCTCGCCGGGTTCCAGGAAGTCGAGGACAATCTGGCAGCGTTGCGCATCCTCGAACAGGAGGCAGCGGTCCAGGACGAGGCGGTCAAGTCGGCGCGCGAATCGCTGACGATCACGCTCAACCAGTATCGCGCCGGGACGGTGAATTATCTCGCGGTCGTCATCGCGCAGGCGACGGCTCTGTCGAACGAGCGCGCGGCGCTGGCGATCCTCGGTCGCCGGATGACGGCGAGCGTCACGCTGATCAAGGCGCTGGGCGGAGGCTGGGACGCGGCACAACTGCCGGCCAAATAGTGCGCGGCGGGCTACGGACGCGGCGGATTCGCCTCCGCGGCAAACTGCTCCAGCAGCGCCGCGGCGAGGCTCGACTCGCGCTTGTAGAATCCCTCGGTGTGGAACGTCTCCTCGAGCGCGAACAATTCGTAGTCGAGATGATGGCAGAGCTCGTGGATCAGCGTGCGCAGGAATGTCTTGAACGCCACCACCTGCTTTTTCTGCGCGGTGCGCATCCACACGGTGATGCGCGCGGTCTCGCCTTCATCCTCGGGCTCGTACAGTCCATGCAGCTCGCCGTAGCCGTCGGCCGGACGGCGCGCGAGCACGCGAACGCGAACTGGCGGCACGTGATAGCCGCCGACCAGAGCACTGATCAGCGCCTGGCAGCCGCCTTGGACGGCGCTCCGCTGGTCGGCGCGCAGACCTGCCGCGATTCGCGCTACTACGCTGCCGAGCTCGAGGCCCGGCGGCAAACCGAGCGATTCGATTGCATCGCTGCGCAGGTAAATCCGCTGCCGGGCGCGGGAAAGACGGTCGAAATAGGCAAAGCGCATCGGTCTGAAGTCTACCGAACTCGCCGCGTGCCGCAAGCGCCGCAAATTCGCGTTGTGACCCCGCGATGAGGGCCGAGCGGCCGGCGCGGCGCGTCGTGCCCGCGACGCTCGCGTTCGATGCATCGGGGAACCCTTTCTCCCCGCACTTCTCGGACGTCTACCACAGCGCCGATTCGGCGGCGGGCCAGGCGCGCCACGTGTTTTTGCACGGCAACGATCTGCCGGCGCGCTGGGGCGGGGCGCGCGTGTTCACCATTGTCGAGACCGGGTTCGGCATCGGGCTTAATTTTCTGGCGACCTGGCAGGCCTGGCGCGACGATCCGCACCGCTGCGCGCGCCTGCACTTCGTCTCGATAGAGCGCTGGCCGTTTGCGCGGGCCGATCTCGCGACCTTGCACGCGCGTTATCCAGAATGGGCAGCGCTGTCGTCACAACTCGTTGCTACGTGGCCGCCGCTGGTGCCCGGAATGCACCGGTTGCACTTCGACGATGAGCGCGTCACGCTGACGCTCGCCTTCGATGAGGCGATCGAGGCGACGCGCGCATTGAGGCTAGCCGCCGATGCGTTTTATCTGGACGGCTTCGCGCCGGACCGCAATCCGGCGATGTGGTCGGCGCCGCTGTTGAAGGCGCTGGCGCGACTCGCGGCACCCGGTGCGACGGCGGCGACCTACAGTGCGGCGGGCGCGGTGCGCGACGGCCTGGCCGCGGCGGGATTCGCGGTCGAAAAACGCGCCGGTTTCGGGCGCAAGCGCGACATGCTCGCGGCGCGATACGCGCCACGCTGGCCGGTGCAGCGACCAAGAGTCCCGCCTTCGTGGCCGGAGCGGCACGCGATCGTCATCGGCGCCGGATTGTCGGGCGCCGCTGTCGCCTCGCGTCTTGCCGTGCGCGGCTGGCGTATCGATGTCGTCGAATGCGGCAACGCGCCTTCCGGCGGCGCGTCGGGGTTGCGCGCCGGCGTATTCCAGCCGCACATTTCGCGCGACGACAATCTGCTCTCGCGCTTTACGCGCGCCGGGTTTCTCTATGCGCTGCGGGCGTGGAGCGGCGTGCTCGACGCCGGTGCGGCGCCGCCATGGCGCTGCTGCGGTGTGCTGCAACTGGCCGACGGATCCGAGAACGAATCGCGGGTCGCCGACACCGCGCTCGCCCTGGCGTATCCGGTCGACTATGGATTGCACGCGACGCGCACCGATGCGTCCGCGCTTGCCGGCCGGCCGACAGCGATCGGCGGCTGGTGGTTTCCCACGGCGGGATTCGTGCGGCCGTCGGCGATCGTCGAGGCGCAGCTCGGCCACGCTGCTCGGCATGCGGGGGCCGGACCGGCGGCTATCGTCCATCTCGACCGCAGGGTCGCCAGCCTGCAGCGCGAGGGAGATCGCTGGGCGGCGCGCGACAGCGCCGGCGCAACCATCGCAGCGGCGCCGGTAGTCGTTCTGGCCAACGCCAGCGATGCCGTCCGGCTGGTCGATCCGGGCGGCGATCCATGGCGACGAATCCGCGGCCAGCAAAGCTATGTGCCGACGCCGCCGTTCGCGGCGCCGCGCGTCGTCGTCGGCGGCGACGGCTATGTGCTGCCGGCGGTCGATGGTTATTCCGTCGCGGGCGCGACCTACGATCTCGATGACGACGATCCGCGCCCGAACGCGGTGAGCCACGCGATCAACCTGGCCCGCGCCGAACGGATGCTGCCCGGCTGCGCGGTCGGCGTCGATGCGGCAACGCTGGCCGGTGGTGTCGGCTTCCGCTGCGTGGCGACCGACCGCCTGCCTATGGTCGGCGCGATCGCCGACATCGATCGCGCCCGCGCCGCTCAGGCCGCGCTCGCCGGCGCCCACCTTGCCGATCTGCCGCGCGTTCACGGGCTGTACGGCGCGTTCGCCTTTGCTTCGCGTGGCCTGTCGTGGTCGGCGCTCGCGGCCGAAGCGCTGGCGAGCGAGCTCGCTGCCGAGCCCGCGCCGCTTTCGCACGCGCTCCTCGATGCGATCGATCCGGGCCGCTTCGTCGTCAAGGCGCTGCGGCGCGGCGCGCTCTAGCGCGAGCTTCGAATACAATACGGGCGCCAGACCTCACGCATCCTCACGCATCATGTCCGCATCGATAGCCACTCTGCTCAAGCCGAATACGCGCGACATCGGCGGCCTTATGGTGCAGCGATTGCTGCCGGCTTTTCCGACCCAGATGGTCGGTCCGTTCATTTTTTTCGATCATTTCGGGCCGGTGCAATTCCCGCCCGGACGAGGGATCGACGTGCGGCCGCATCCGCATATCGGGCTCGCCACCGTCACGTACCTCTTCGAGGGCGGGCAGGTTCACCGCGACAGCCTGGGCAACGTGCAGGCTATCGTTCCGGGCGACGTCAACTGGATGACTGCCGGGCGCGGCATCGTGCACTCGGAACGTACCGGGCCCGAGGACCGCGCCGCGGGCCACCGGCTGCACGGACTGCAAACCTGGGTTGCGCTGCCGAAATCACACGAAGAGGTCGAGCCGTCGTTCAGTCATCATCCGAAGGCGTCGCTTCCCGAGATCGAACAGCCCGGGGTGACGATGCGCCTGCTCGCCGGCACGGCATTCGGCAAGCGCGCGCCGACACCGACGTTCACGCCGATGATCTATCTGGCCATGGACCTTGCCGCCGGCGCCGCCGTCGATCTGGCCCCCGAGCACGAAGAGCGCGGCGTGTATGTGATCGATGGCAGCGTCGAGGTCGGCGGCATGCCGGCGCCGGTCGGGCACATGGCGGTCCTGGCGCCCGCGCTGACGGCGCGCATCGAGGCAAAGTCGGCGTCGAGGCTGGTCGTGCTGGGCGGCGCGAAGATGGACGGCACGCGGCTCATCTGGTGGAACTTCGTCGCCAGCTCCAAAGAGCTGATCGACGGCGCCAGCGCACGCTGGCGCGAGCAGGGTTATCCGCCGGTCCCCGGCGAAACGGAATTCATCCCCCTGCCCTGACGCTACAAACCCGCCGCGGCGCGTAATGCATCCGCGCGGTCGACATTCTCCCAGGTGAACTCGGGCTCGTCGCGGCCGAAGTGGCCGTACGCGGCGGTCTTCAGGTAGATCGGCCGCAACAGATCGAGCATCTGGATGATGCCTTTCGGCCGCAAGTCGAAATTGTCGGCGACCAGCGCGGCGATCTTCTCGTCCGGAATCCTGCCCGTGCCTTCGGTGTACACCGTTACGTTGATCGGCTTTGCCACGCCGATCGCGTACGAAAGCTGCACCTGGCATTGCCGCGCGATGCCCGCCGCGACGATGTTCTTCGCGACATAGCGCGCGGCATAGGCGGCCGAGCGGTCGACCTTCGACGGGTCCTTGCCGGAGAACGCCCCGCCACCGTGCGGTGCCGCGCCGCCGTAGGAGTCGACGATGATCTTGCGGCCGGTCAGCCCGGCATCGCCGTGCGGACCGCCGATTTCGAAGCGCCCGGTCGGGTTGACCAGAAATCGGGTGTTGACCAGCATCTCCGGCGGCAGGACGGGCTTGATGATCTCCTCGACGACGGCTTCGGCGAGTTGCTCCTGCTTGTGATTCATTTCGGGATGATGCTGCGTCGACAGCACGACAGTGTCGATGCTGGTCGGCTTGCCGCCGGTGTAGCGCACCGTGACCTGCGATTTCGCGTCGGGCCGCAGCCACGGCAGCCGCCCGTCGCGGCGGACCTCGCTCTGCCTCTGCACCAGGCGGTGCGCGTAATAGATCGGGAACGGCATCAGCGCAGGCGTCTCGTCGCAGGCGTAGCCGAACATCAGGCCCTGGTCGCCGGCGCCCTGGTTCATGTATTCGTCCGACGTGCGGTCGACGCCGCGCGCGATGTCGGGCGACTGGCGGCCGTAGCACACCATTACCGCGCACCCTTCCGCGTCGAAGCGCAACTCGGGGTCGGTGTAGCCGATGCGATGGATCGTGTCGCGAGCGATGCGCGCATAATCGTGCTTGTGGTCCGTCGTGATCTCGCCGGTCATGACGACCAGTCCGGTGGACACCAGCGTTTCCGCAGCTACCCGCCCATGCGGATCCAGCGTTAGAATCGCATCGAGGACGGCATCGGAAATCTGGTCGGCTACCTTGTCCGGGTGGCCCTCGGACACCGACTCCGATGTAAAGAGAAACTCGTTCATTACCGCTCCCTGCCGGATGGACCCGCGGATGCGCGTCGGGCTGAGCTGAGCCGCGCGACGCAAAGAGTCGAATTCTAGCAAATTTGCCGGGTCGACCGCAGGATCCACCTTCGAAAAGGACCTCGATGATCGTTCCCGCCACCGCCGAAAACATCGCGCGCGCCGCAAACGCGCTGCTGGCGGGAGAGCTCGTCGCGTTTCCGACCGAGACCGTCTACGGGCTTGGCGCGAATGCGCGCGACGCGGCGGCGGTCGCACGGCTGTTCACTACGAAAGGCCGGCCCGCCGAGCATCCGGTGATCGTTCATCTCGCCGATGCCGACGCGCTGCCGCGCTGGGCGAAGACCATCCCTGCCGGCGCCGAGGCGCTGGCCCGCGCGTTCTGGCCCGGACCGCTGACGATGATCCTGCCGCGCGCCGATGGCGTCCTCAATGCCGTGACCGGCGGCCAAGCCAGCGTCGGCTTGCGCGTTCCGGCGCAGCCGATCGCGCACGCGCTGTTGGCAGAACTCGCCGCGCTCGGCTGCGACGGCATTGCCGCGCCCTCGGCGAATCGCTTTGGACGGATCAGCGCAACGACCGCACGCCATGTCGCCGACGAATTCGCAGACTCGATCGCGCTGATCCTCGACGGCGGCCCATCGCGTCACGGCATCGAATCGACGATTGTCGATTTCAGCAGCGGCGACCCGGTCGTGCTGCGTCCCGGATCGATCACCAGCAGCGAGCTTGCCCGCGTCCTGGGTACGGCGCCGCGTTCAGCAGGTCCCGGGGCGACCCGCGCTTCGGGGACGCTCGCCTCGCACTACGCGCCGCGCACACCGGCAAAGCTGCTGCCGCGCAGCGAATTGCTGTCGGCGCTCGCCGGGCTGGGCGGGTCGAACGCGCACATTTCGGTGCTCGCGCATTCGGTCGCGCAGCCGCCGGAGTTCGAGGGCGCGTGGTTCGATGCCCCGGGCGAAAGCACGCCGTATGCACAGCAGCTCTACGCCAACCTGCGAGCGCTGGACGCCCGCGAGGCCGACGAGATCTGGATCGAAGCGCCGCCCGACGGACCCGACTGGGTCGCGATCGGCGACCGGCTGCGCCGGGCGACGCACCGCGATTGATCGCGCGTCGTTCAACCTGGGCTGCGAAGCGCCTTCGCAGCTTCGGGCACGTATTCGTCCGCGGGTCATCGTCTGTCACGCGGGGCGGATCTGCACCGCGTAATCGCGCCCCTCCCAGCGCAACGATGCGGCCCAGTGCATCGTGAAGTCGAGACGCTTTCTGGAGGCCAGAATCGCGCCCGGGATGTCGGCCACGTGCAAACCGAGCCCGAGATCGATCGTTGCGGTGTCGGTGATCCGCTGCCAGCCGTCGACGCCCCAGTGCACGCGGGCGGGCTCGGGCAGGCAGATGCGCAGCGCGTGCCCGGGCTCGATCTCGTCGATCGGGACGCGAGGCATCCACAACGCAAAGTCAGGCGTTGGGCGCTTGCCGCTGTAGCGCTGCCACACCGCCTCCGGACGATCGAACGGCCTCTTCAGTTGGCGGCTCGCGGCCAACTTGATGAATTCGGCGTGCGCCCAGACCAGCGGCATCGCTGATCCCGTAGGTTTCCCTGGCCACAGATTACGATCAGGCAACGCGGCGGCATCCCATATCTGCTCGGGAATCATGCCGGCGGGTCCGGTCATCGCAGCCATCGCATCGAGGTAGGGGAGCGGATCGCGTCCCGCGGCGACTTCCAGATGGCCGCGCTCTCCGGCAAGCAGCGGCCACGCACGGCCCACGCCGACACCGTCGTAGGGAGCACCATCGGTGTGCTCGCCGTAGCCGTCGCCGTTGTACCGATGCCACGACGGTCCGAATGGCGTTTGCACCTTGAGGAGTCGATCGACGACCTTGAGAGTGTCGACGACCAACGGATCGTTCGCTTCGCGCAGCCCGAGCCGCACCAGCTGCACGAAGTCCGTGCTGATCTGCTCGTCCGCGGCCAGGCTCGGGTCGACGAGGCAATTCTTGATCGGCAGCACGTGTCTGAGGCCCTCGGCGCTGGCGGCGACCGCGGGCGTCACACCGCGAATGTAGTACGCGGCGACGCCGGCGTCCCGCGCGAGCGTCGTGTCGCGGGCCGAGGTCCACACCTCGATGCGGCTGTTCCAGAAGTCCGCGATGTCCAGAGCGAAGCTTTTCGCGGGCTCCGGCAGATGGCGCGCGCCGCAGACCAGCGCAGCGACGGAAACGGCGAGCGAAAAGGCATTGAAGCCGGCATTCTCTTCCCAGCGGTCCTGTTCGGTCGAGGGGCCGTTGCTTGCGACCCAGGACAACGCGCGCCGCACCATGTCGCGAATGTCGATGCCGTCGAGCGCTTCGAGGTCGGCAAGTGCGGTCGCCAGCAATACCGGAAACGCCGTCTCGTCGAGCTGCTCGCCGTTCCAATACGCCTCGCCGCCCAGCCACTGGTTCTGCGACCAGCGGCCGTCGGCACGCTGGGTGGCAATCAGATAGCGCAGGATATTGGCCGCTTCCGCTGTCGCACCCAACGCCAGCAGCCCCCCGGCGCTTTCCACGAGATCGCGCGGCCAGACCAGGTGATAGCCGCCGATATCGTCCCTGCTGTTGCCCCACGGAATGCTGAGGCTCGCAATCATCGCACCGGGATAGGTCTTGTCCTGGTGGACGCGAAGGACCATCGCCGACGTCGCGAGTTGCGCCTGCAACGCGGAACCGGGTTCAGCGCCGGCACCCGCGGCGGCGAGAGTTGGCAGGCGCATTCCGCGGTGCCATTCCTGCCACGCGGCGATGCAGGTCTCGCGTACCGCCTCGATCGGTTGCGCGAGGGCGCTGAATGCCAGCGTCGCCGCCGATTCACGACTCGTTCCGAAACCGAGCGCGAGCGTCGCGCGATTGGGCAACTCGCCGATCAGCGCGACATTGCCGGGTCCCGCGGTGTCGAAGGACCAGGTCAGCGCGCCGTTGCGCGCGAAGTCCTGCCAACCGTCCGAGACGCCGACATAGCCGGCGCTGATTCCGCCCCACGCATCGGAGCGTTCGCCGCTGCTCGCGGCCAGCGCTACCCCGAACGGGCCCTGTTCGGCCCACAGGATTTTTCGGCCGCGGTGCGCGGCCGCTTCGGCCAGGTTGTCGGAGCCCGAGCCGCCGAGGTGCGGCGCGAGCAATGCATAAGGGCGCAATGTTTCATCGCCGTCGAGCGCGATGCCGAGCAGCAGAACTTCGCGCTGCGGGTCGGGGACGATGCGCAAGCGGAGCTCGAACCTCGCGTGGCTGTGAATGACGTCGATCACCGGAACCCCCGCGTCGGGCAACACGATGCGGTAGTTCTGCATGCGCTTGACTTCGACCCAGAAGCCCTTGCCGTCGGCAACGATAAAGCCGAGGTCACGAATCTGGGGCAGGTCTACGCGCGGATAATAGACCTCGTTGACGATGCCGTAGCCCGTCGTGAACCACAGGCGCGACGGACCGAGCGCGCAGCCCACCATGTCCTTGGCGCTGCTGGTCCATGTGGGCGCGATGCCGGGATGCCCTGGGGCTTGCACGATGCCTACACCTGGTAGACGGCGGCCGCGCGTGCGTCGAATGCCGCGCAGGCGAATAGCGCGCCGCCGAAGGCCGATGTCACGCGCATCGCTACCATCGTGTTCCTGACCGCCTGCTAACATTGCGTCGCAAACGCATCGATCGATCATACCCGCAACCCATGCCGCGCCGTCCACCCGCCGTCGTGCTCGCCCCGGATTCGTTCAAGGGGTCGCTGTCGGCATCGGCCGCCGCGGCGGCGATTGCCGAAGGCTTGCGCCGCGTCTGGCCCGACGCCGATCTTCGCCTTTGTCCGATGGCTGACGGCGGCGAGGGGACGCTCGACGCCGTGCTCTCATGCGGCGGAGAGCGATTGACCGATCGCGTCAGCGATGTCTCGGGCAAGCCGCTGGACGTCGCCTACGGAATGATCGGCGCCCCGGCGACCGCCGTGCTCGAAATCGCGCAAGTCGTGGGGCTGACCGATCCGGCCGTCGCCGCAGTCGATGTCGAACACCGCACCACGCTGGGCGTCGGCGAGCTGATACGCAATCGCCTCGACGCCGGCGTTCGCCGGTTCATGATCGGGTTGGGCGGCAGCAGCACCAACGACGGCGGCGCCGGCCTGCTCGCGGCGCTTGGCCTCTCGCTCACCGATGCCCGCGGGCGTGCAATTGCGCCGACGCCCGCCGGCCTCGCCGCGCTGGCGGCCGTCGATGCGAGCGGCCTCGATCCGCGGCTTGCCGACGCGCCAATCATCGTGATGTCCGATGTCAATAATCCGCTGACCGGCGAGCAGGGCGCGACCGCGATCTTCGGCCCGCAAAAGGGCGTGGCGCGCGAGCGCATCGCCGAGCTCGATCGCCGCATCGCAAACTTCGCTTCGCTGACCGAGCGTGCGCTCGACCGGCGCGCGCAGGATCAGCCTGGCGCCGGCGCTGCGGGCGGTCTGGGTTTTGCGTTGCAGTTGATCGGCGGCGAGATGCGCTCGGGTGCCGAGGTCGTCGCCGATCTGATCGGGCTCGACGCCGCGCTCGATGGCGCCGGCTGGGCGATTACCGGCGAAGGCAGAAGCGACGCGCAAACGGCGCTAGGCAAGACGCCGCTGATTGTGGCCACGCGCGCGGCAGCGCGGCAGGTTCCCGTCACCCTGGTCTCGGGAAGCATCGATCGCTCGGCTTTGCCCGAGTTGCGCCGGCATTTCGCCGGCTGCTTTTCGCTGCCGTCCGGCCCGGCAAGCCTCGAGCAATGCCTGGGGCAAGCCGCGAAGCTCCTGGCCGATCGCGCCGAACAAGCCGCGCTGCTGTTCGATGCCGCGCGCCGCTAGCGATCGCGTCAGTGCGCGACACCCATCAGGTGATCGGGCAGCCAGGTGGCGATTTCCGGGAAAATGCACAGCAGGACGATCTGCAGCATCATGCAGAGAACGTACGGGATCGTTCCCCACATGATGCGCGTCACCGGCACATCCGGCGCGATCGCGCTGACGATGTAGATGTTGAGTCCGACGGGAGGATGGATCAGGCCGATCTCCATGTTGATCGTCAGAATGACGCCGAACCAGACCGGGTCGAAGCCGGCGGCCTTGACGATCGGATAGAGGATCGGCGCGGTCATCAGGATGATCGCCGCCGGCGGAATGAAAAAACCGCAGACCAGCAGGAAGACGTTGATCATCCCCATCAGCACCCAGCGGTTGACGTGCATGTCGGCGATGCCTTGCGCCAGCGTCTGCGTCAGGTATAGCGAGGTCAGCATGTAGCCGAAAAGCACGGCGGCGGCGATGATCATCAGGATCATGACCGATTCGCGCGTCGTGTCGCGCAGGATCTTCCACCATTGCCGCGGCCGCCACATGCGGTAGATGACCATGGCCATAACGACGCACAGTGCCGCGCCGACGCCGGCCGCTTCCGACGGCGTAGCGACACCGCCGTACAGCACGTACATCACGCCGATGACGATGGCCAGAAACGGCGCGACCTTCGGAATCGATCCGAATTTCTGCTTCCAGGTATAGCGGAAATCCAGTGCGTGGGCGCGGAAGCCGCGCTTCCAGATGATGAACAGCGTCCACAGCATGAACAGCCCGGTCAGCATGACGCCGGGCACGACGCCGGCCAGGAACAGCCGTCCGATCGAGGTCTCGGTCGCGATGCCGTACAGGATGAACGTGATCGACGGCGGGATCAGGATGCCCAGCGTGCCGCCGGCGCAGATCGACCCGGTCGCGATGTCGTCCGGATAGCCGCGGCTGCGCATTTCCGGGATGCCCATCTTGCCGATCGCCGCGCAGCACGCCGGCGACGACCCAGTCAGCGCGGCAAACATCGCGCAGGCGCCCAGGTTGGAAATGACGAGGCCGCCGGGCAACCGATAGAGCCACCGGTCGAGCGCCTCGTACAAGTCCTTGCCCGCGGGCGACGAGCCGATCGCGGCGCCCATCATCACGAACATCGGAATTGACACCAGCGTGAAGTCGTTCAGTCCTGCGTAGAAGGTTTCGGCGACGACATGCAGCGCGTCGAAGCCCTGGAAGAAGAGGACAAACGCGATCGAGATCGCGCCCAACCCGAACGCCACCGGCGCCCCGGAAAGCAGGACGAGCAAGGTGACCAGAAGCACCAGCGCGCCCTGCATGCCGGGACTCAAGCGCTGCGCTCCTTGGCGATTCCGAACGGCGGCTCGCGTCCGGTGAGAAGCGCCAGCAGATCGGCGACGCTCTGCAAGGTCAGCAGGCCCAACCCGACCGGCATCGATGCGTACGGAATCCACAGCCGGGCGCGCCACATCGTGTCGGAAACCCACTTGTTGTCCCAGGCTTCCTTCCAGAACGTGAAGGTGAGCACGGCGATCACGGCGCAAAAGGCGATCGTCAACACGGAAGCGAACACTGCCAGCCAGCGGCGCGAGCGCGGGCCGGCGTAATGCGGCAGCACGTCGACGTTGACGTGCCCGCGCGTCATCAGGACGAACGGGCTGCCGACGAAGGTGGCGGCGATCAGGCAGTAAGTGACGAAATCGGTCTGCCAGATCGTGTTCAGGTTGAGCACGTAGCGCACGAACACCATCTCGCACACGACAACGACACCGGCGGCGATCAGCGCCGCCGCGACGAAGCCGCAGAGCGTCGAGATGCGCCTGACCCGACGGACGAAGCGATCGATCGCGTTGCTTTGAGCGACCATGCTGCGCTAACGAAGCGGGTCGGCAGCAGGCATGTGTGTCCCGCCGCCCTCGAGCTCAGGCCGCTATTTGACGCTCAGCGCTTCGTCGATCAATTGCTTGCCGTCCGGGACTTCCTTGGCGAAGTCCGCGTACGAACTCTGCTTGGCGACATCGATCCAGGCGTCGTATTCGGCGGATGTCAGCGTGACGACTTCGACCTTGTGATCCTTGAAGACCTTGATCATCTCGTCGTCGAGCCCTTTGCCTTCCTTGCTGAAGTAATTCTCGGCCTTCTTGCCTGCCTTGAGCAGCACGTCCTGCTGCTTCTTGTCCAGGCGGTCGAAGCTCTTCTTGGACATCAGCACCGGCTCGTACATGAACCACAGCGCGTTCTCGCCCGGCGCGGTGATGCACTTCACCTGCTCGTAGATGCGAAACGAAACGAAGCTTCCGGTGCTGGTATCGGTGGCTTCGGCAACGCCGGTCTGCAGCGCGTTGTAAACCTCGTTGCTGGGCACCGAGACGATCGATGCGCCCGCCGCCTGCCACATCGCGGCGAACGTCGGCCCCGCCGAGCGGATCTTCTGTCCCTTGATGTCGGCGGGTGTGCGGATGCATGCTTTCTTGGAAGCGACGGCGCCAGCGAGCCACGCGTCCGACAGCACGATGACGCCCGCGCTCTCGATCTTGGCCCGGATGTCTTTCATGAACTTGGAATTGGAGAGCCGTGCGGCGCGCTCGTGATTGCGTACCAGCCCCGGCATCAGCGTGGCGCCGAATTCGCGCACCTTGCCGCTTGCGTAGTCGAGCGGAAACGACGAAATGTCGAGCTGGCCGTTGACCAGCGCGTTCCATTGCTCGTTCGGCTTGAACAGCGATGCTCCCGGATAGACCTGGACATCCAGGTCGACGCCGGCTGCTTTTGCATCGCGCGCGATGATCTGCACCATTTCGTCGCGCACGTCGCCCTTGCCCCCGGGGAACTGATGCGAAGCGCGTAACGTGACGGGCGCCGCGGCCAAAGGGCCTGCCATGCCGACCGCCAGCAGCGCGGTCACCAGGCGGAAATGCGTGAACTTGCTCATGCTGACTCCTCCTAAGTACCCATTTTTGAATTTTCAGGCGAACCCGGCGACGGCTCTGCGACCGTTCGCATTTCCTGTTGCTTTGCCGCCGGCGTCGTCCAGAGCGACGCGCGTCACCCGTCGTAACCGACCAGCTCGCTGGTTACTCCGCCCGCGCTGACCCGAACCGCACAGTACTTGAACTCGGGAATCTTGCCAAATGGATCGAGCACCGGATTGGTCAGCAGATTCGCTGCGGCCTCGTAATAGCAGAACGGGATGAACACCGCGCCGCGCGGCGTGCCTTCGTCGGCACGCGCGGACAGGGTGATGCTGCCCCTTCGTGAAGCGACGGTGATCGCGTTGCCGGGATCGACGCCGAGCTTCGCCAGATCCTCGGGGTTGATCGATGCGACCGGCGAAGGCTCGATCGTGTCGAGCACTCTGGCGCGCCGGGTCATGCTGCCGGTGTGCCAGTGCTCGAGCTGGCGGCCGGTGATCAGCACGAACGGATAGTCGCTGTCTGGTCGCTCCGCCGCGGGGATGATCGCGGCGGGCACGAAGCGGCCCCTGCCGTCGGCCGTCGGAAAATCCTCGGTGAAGACGACCCGCTGTCCCGGATCACCTTCGTGCTCGCAAGGGTAGGTGACGGCGTGCTCGCGCTCGAGGCGGTCCCAGGTAATGCCGGCGATCGACGGCATCGTCCGCCGCATCTCGTCGAACACCTGGCTCGGATGATCGTATCGCCAGTCGAGTCCGAGGGTCCTCGCCATCGCGACGATGATGGCCAGATCCTGCCGCGCCTCGCCCGGCGGCTCGAGCGCCTGCCTGCCCAGCTGCACGCTGCGGTCGGTGTTGGTGAATGTGCCGGTCTTTTCGGGAAACGCCGACGCCGGCAGGATCACGTCGGCCAGATACCCGGTCTCGGTGAGGAAAATGTCCTGCACGACCAGCATCTCGAGCTCGGCCAGCGCCCGCCGCGCATGGCTGACATCGGGATCGGACATGGCCGGGTTCTCGCCCATGATGTACATGCCGCGGATCTGACCCGCATGCACGGCGTTCATGATTTCGACGACGGTCAGGCCGGGCTGCGGATCGAGCGTCATGCCCCAGACTTCTTCGAACCTGCGGCGCGTTCCGGCGTTGTCGACGCGCTGATAGTCCGGATACATCATCGGGATCAAGCCGACGTCGCTCGCGCCCTGCACATTGTTCTGGCCGCGCAGCGGATGCAAACCTGTGCCGGGTCGGCCGACCGGTCCGGTAATCATCGACAGCGCGATCAGGCAGCGGGCGTTGTCGGTGCCGTGCACGTGTTGCGATATGCCCATGCCACAGAGAATCATCGAGCCGCGCGACGTCGCGTACATCCGCGCGACCTCGCGGATCGTCGCCGCGGGGACGCCGCAGACCGGCGCCATCGCCTCGGGACTGTAGCCGGCGACGTTCTTCCGGATCTCCTCGAAGCCGCTGGTGCGGTCGG
>DATASF010000128.1:0-1865 GCA_036269335.1 Casimicrobiaceae bacterium | reverse complement strand
ATGTTCTCGGCGCGCGGGAGGTGGTAATCAGCGAACTCCTTCGGCGAGCGGATGTCGACGATGCGCAGCCCCGGCTTGCGGTCGCGCAGCCACTGCGCCAGCTCGCTCGCCGTGACGTGATCGTCTTCATGTGCGACGGCGTCGGCGAGGCGGCGGACGTCGACCGGATGAGGATCGCCGGCGACGAGCGCCAGCGCGCCGGCAATCGCGGCGATCCACGCCAGTGCGCGCTTCACGCGCGACGCTCCAGCCGCTCCGCGCCGGCGAACGCCGCGAGCGCCAACGCCACGATCGCGCAGACGACCGCGCCGTACGGCACGCGCAGCAGGTCGGGCAGCAGCATCGCGCCGCGCGCGGTGCTCTCGTAGAAGCGCGCCAGCGGCGCAAACGAGAGCCCGGTCAGCAGCACGCCGGTGAACATCCCGGCGACGACCATCGCGCCGTCGCCTCGTCCGCTTGCCGCGGCCACGCACGAGGTGCCGGGGCAAAGGCCGGCGAGGATGAAGCCGGCGCCGAAGAGTGCTCCGCCGGCGAGCTGCGGCAACAGGTACGTCTCAGGAACGTAGATCGCGCCGAGATCGATGATGCCGAGGCGCGAGAGCCAGAACGCACCGAGCATCGCCGTCACAATCGCGCTGAACATCACTTTGAAGACCGTCAGATCGGTGAAGTAGAACTGCCCGGCGAGCTTGCGCGCGTTGCCGAGGCCCGCACGCTCGAGGACGAAGCCGAATGCGATGCCGATCACAATCGCCGTCATTGCCACGCCCTCCGCAGCAGCGGCGAGAGCAGGTACGCCGTGGCGAAGGTGGCGCCGATGAAGAGCCAGCTTCCGGCGCTGAGCAGCGCGCCGCCGCTCAGCGCCAGACCGCTGGTGCATCCGCGCGCCAGTACCGCTCCGACGCCCATGACCCCGCCGCCTGCGAACGCCGCGGCGAGGCGCGGCGAACGTGCGATGCGCGGGCCGCGCTCGACCGCGAGCTCGAGGCGTCCGGCAAACAGCGCCGAGACGAAGCCGCCGATCACGACGCCCGCGAGCTCGAGCAACAGCCAGTGGTCGCCGTCCGAATACCGCGCCAGCAGCGGACTCGCCGCGGCGCGTTGCGGCGCCACCGCCGCAACCGTCACTGCAGCCGCGCGGTTGAACGCGCCCGACGCACCCAAACCGCGCCCGGCGAAGGCGTACGACGCGAGCAACACGAGCCCCAGCGCCACGCCGGCCACATAAGGATCGGCGTACGGCTTCTTCATTTCTTCTCGGCCTTCTCGGACGGGTTGTCGACGCCGTACTCGGTGTGCCGCGACCAATCCTGGAACGAGCCGTCGTACAGCAGCACCGGATGTCCGAGCGACCGCGCGGCGAACAGCATCGCCGTTGCCTGCATGCCGATGTGGCAGTAGCCAACGACGGTGTCATCCGGCTTCACGCCGGCTTTCGTGAAGAGCGCGGTGAGCTCGGCCGGCGACTTCAGCGAGGCGCCCTCATATGGTTCGAGGAAGGGGACGCTCAAGGCGCCGTGAACGTGCCCTGTGCGTTGCTTCTCGTTCATGTGCTGGCCGGTGTCGACCCCGTCGTAGTACGCGGCGTCGCGCGCGTCGACGACGGCGAAGCCCTTGGCTCCGACGTGCGAGTGGACGAACGCGGCGTCGACGACGATCGGCTTGATCTTCAGCGGCGAGAGCTTGCCGGTGCGCGCCGGCGGAACGTCCTTCGTCACCGCGCCGCCGTTCTTGACCCACGCCGGCTGGCCGCCGTCGAGGTACGACGCGCGCGCGCCGAGGCCGGCGTAGTCCAGCGTGAAGACGATGCGCGTCGTCGGCGAGATCGAGTCCTTGCCGGTATAGACGATGACGCGCGAGTTGTC
>DATASF010000127.1:0-9869 GCA_036269335.1 Casimicrobiaceae bacterium | reverse complement strand
AGTCGGTCGCTTTGCTTGGATCGGCCGGAACACCGATACCCATGGCATACAGTAAGGCTATTTGATATTGCGCCTCGACGTCTCCGGCCTCTGCGGCGACAGAATACCAGCGAGCAGCCTCCTCGAAATTCCTTGAGATGCCTCTCCCTCGGAACAGCATGTCTGCGTAATACCTCATGCCGACAGTATTGCCGGCTTCGGCACTGCGTCGATACCACTGTGCTGCGGTCTCTTCATTCTTGGGAAAGCGTTGGCCATTTTCATAGCATGTCCCAACGAGCGTCATTGCCGCCGCGTCGCCTTCGTTGGCTGCGTCGATGAAATCACGACATGCGGAGTCGTAATCCAGTTTCTGGAGCGATTGCCGGCCGCTGTTCGTCTTCTCGCTGTGCACAACTTGTGCGAATGCGGTGATGCCGACAAGGATTAGCGCCAGAGGAAAAACGAGTTGCCATATGGCCATGACAATCTCTCCTAGCAAATGACGACTCGAGTGCTTACCAAGGATATCGCCCGCGCAGCGATAAAAACGATGATGGCGGCCGCGATGTCGGGCCTATGGCCCCCCGAGCGCGCTCCAGCCGTCCTTCGGGATGCGCGCGATCACGCGGAATCCGCGCTCGCTTAAGGGTCGCACGACAGCGGCTTCACCCTCGGCCAGGTAAGGCGCGCCAACGACGGCGCGAAACGGGTTGCCGTGGCTGGCGATCGCGAGCACCGTGCCGGCTGCCGGCGGGGTCGACAGCAGGCGCCGCAGCGCGGCGTAGCGATCCGACCCGTCGTCGCTCGCGGGGCCGCCGCGCACCGCGTCCTCGACCCGGGCTCGGCCGAATATCAGCTGCGCGGTCTCGCGCGTGCGGCAAAACGGGCTCGCCAGCACGTCGCCGATCGGAATACGCAGCCGTTGAATCGCTGCGCCGATCGCACGCGCCTCGTCGCGGCCGCGGCTGGTCAGGTTGCGCTGCCGCGCGCAATCCTCGTACCCGCTCATCTGGTCGTCGTTCTGGCCGAAATCGGTCGAGGTATGGCGGAAATAGAGGATCAGTCCACCGGCGCGCAACGCGGATAGCAGCGCCGGCCCGGCGAGCTGCTCATCGGGCTCCGCGGCGGGCAGAGGAGCCGCGAACAGCGTGCACAAGAGCAGCGTCGCGAGGCAGAGCGTTCGTCCGGGCCGGAATCGCGAAAGCGCGGCGCTCATCGATTCACGCGGGCCGGGTGCGTCAGTCGCCCGACGCGAAGCGCACGGTAGCAGCGCCCGTGTCGATGCAGGGATCGTCGTCGAATGCGATGTCGCCGTCGGGCACCGCCATGCCGCTGGCGCGGATCGCGGCGAAGTCCTGCAGCCGGCGATCGAGCAGATGCGTGGTCACCACATTCGACAGCGCGTTGAAAATGCTCTCGGCGCGGCCCGGATGGCGTTTCTGCCAGTCGCGGAGCATCGCCGACACCTGCTTGCGCTGCAGGTTTTCCTGCGAGCCGCACAGCGTGCAGGGAATGATCGGAAACGCCATCACCTCGGCATAGCGCTCGAGGTCGCGCTCGCGCACGTAGGCGAGCGGACGGATGACGACGTGCTTGCCGTCGTCGGACACCAGCTTCGGCGGCATCGTCTTCAATTTGCCGCCGAAGAACAGGTTGAGAAAGAACGTCGCCAGGATGTCGTCGCGATGGTGGCCGAGCGCGATGCGGGTCGCGCCGAACTCGCCGGCGACGCGGTAGAGCACGCCGCGCCGCAGCCGCGAGCACAGCGAGCACATCGTGCCGCCTTCGGGTATCACACGCTTGACGACGCTGTAGGTGTCCTGCTCGACGATGTGGAACGGCACGCCGCGCGAGCCCAGATAGCGCGGCAGCACGTCGGCGGGAAACCCCGGCTGCTTCTGGTCGAGATTGACCGCGATCAGTTCGAACGGCAGCGGCGCACGATCGCGGAGGCTCAGCAGGACGTCGAGCATCGCGTAGCTGTCCTTGCCGCCGGACAGGCACACCATCACGCGGTCGCCGCGCCCTATCATCGAAAAGTCGCCGATCGCCTGTCCGACCAGGCGGCGCAGCCGTTTCTTCAGCTTGTTGGCTTCGAACGCCTGTCGCTGGGCCTGGCGTGCGCCGGAAATCGCCGCCGGGCCCGCGCCGCCGCGCTCCGGCAGCGCCGCCAGGTTCGACCCGGGCGAGACGGTAGGCGCTGCAGACGATTCGGTCATCGCGGCGTCAGGAATCATTGCGCCAACGTAGCGCGAGTCGCGCTCGAACGCAACCCGCTCTACAATGCAGGGCTTTCAAGCCAGGCCGAATCGGCCGGACCGTCTCGGGGGAGGGGAACGCGATGGCAATGCAGACGCTACTGGTGGCCAATCCGAAGGGCGGCAGCGGTAAGACGACGCTGGCCACCAACATCGCCGGCTGGCTCGCCGCGCGCAAGCAGCGCGTCGTGCTGGCCGACTTCGATCCGCTGCGTTCGGCAACCGAATGGCTGGCCCGCCGTCCGCCGCTGTTTCCCGCAATTGCGGGCTGGACCCCGAGTGCGGGAAAGGAGGATCTGAAGGAACACGATCCGCAGTGGCTGGTGCTCGATACGCCGGCCGGCCTGCATGGTGACGCCCTGCGCGACGCGATGCGCCGCGCCGACATTCTGCTGGTGCCGGTGTCCCCCAGCGCGTTCGACACCGCCGCGACCCAGCACTTCCTTGATCAGATCGGCGAATACAAGGCGATCAAAAAGGGCGATATCGCCGTGGGACTGGTCGCGATGCGCGTCGACCCGCGCACCAACAGCGCGGCCGAGCTCGAGGAATTCCTGAAGTCGTTCGACTTCCCGCTGGTCGCGCACCTGCGCGCCACCCAGGTCTACGTCCACTGCGCGCGCGACGGGCTGACGATCGCCGACCTGCCGCACTCACGCGCCGAGCAGGATCTCGAGCAGTGGCGGCCGTTGACGCGCTGGATCGCGCGCAACAGCGCGGCGAAAAACGCCTGAGCGCGAGGAAATTTCGTTGCCGATAAGCCGGAAGCTGTGAAGATCGATCGCACGTGCTGATGCGGTTGCTCTACCGACGAGGGGCGCGAGCCCGCTCCCGCAACGCGAGCATCAGGCCGCTGGCAACGATGACGCTCATCCCCAGCGCCGACCAGCGATCGGGCAGCTGGCCGAACAGCAGGTAGCCATAGGTCGTGGCCCAGATCATCTGCAGGTAGGCGAACGGCGTCAGCAGCGCCGCCGGCGCGTGTTGGAATGCGCTGATGATCGACCAGTGGCCGACGCCGGCAAAAACACCAAGCAGCACGAACAGCACGGTGTCTTTGAACGTCGGCGTGCCGGCGCCGATCTCCCAGGGCATCGCCAGCGTCAGCCCCAATGTCCCGACCAGCGCGCTGTAGAACAGGGTCGTGTGCACGCTTTCATCGACGAGCTTCCGGGTCAACAGGAAATACAGCGCGTTGCACAGCGCCGCGAGCAGCAGCAATAGCGCGGCCGGATGGAACACCGCCGACCCCGGGCGCAGCAGGATCAGGATGCCGGCAAAGCCGGCGAGCGCCGCGATCCAGCGGGCGCGATCGGGCCGCTCGCCGAGGATAGGGCCGGACAGAACGACGACAAAGACCGGCGCGAGGAAGGTGATCGCCGAGGCTTCGGCCAGCGGCAGATAGCGCAAGGCGCCGAAAAAGCAGAGCGTCGCGCAGAGCAGCATCGCCGAGCGCAGCAGTTGCAGGCCGAGCCGGCGCGTGCGCCAGAAGCCGGGGCCCGCGCGGCGCCAGGCGAACGGCGTGACGACGAGCATCTGTCCGGCGTAGCGCGCCCAGACGACGAGGAACAGCGCATGGTCGCGAACCAGGTATTTCGCCGTCGCATCGAGCGACGACAGGCACAAGCCCGCGAACAGGAACAGCGGCAGGGCCCGGGCGAGCCTGCGCGCGTCCTGGCCGCTTTGGCTTGCCGAGGGGCCGACGATCGCCGCTACCTCAGGCGGCCAGGAGCTCGCGCAGGACGTAGGGCAGGATGCCGCCGTGCAGGTAGTAGTCGACCTCGATCGGCGTGTCGATGCGCAGCAGCAGCGGGAAGCGCTGGGTGGAACCGTCCTTGCGGCGCATCACCAACGTAACATCCATCTGCGGCCGGATGCCCGATTCGAGCCCGACGATGTCGAATTCCTCGCTGCCGGTAATTCCGAGCGAGGCCGCGCTGTCGGTACCGGTGAACTGGCAGGGCAGCACGCCCATGCCGACCAGGTTCGAGCGGTGGATGCGCTCGAAGCTGCGCGCGATCACCGCCTTGACGCCGAGCAGTTGCGTGCCTTTGGCGGCCCAGTCGCGCGAGCTGCCGGTGCCGTATTCCTCGCCGGCGAAAACCACCGTCGGCGTGCCGCGGGCGATGTAGGTCATCGCCGCGTCGTAGATCGCCATCGGCTTGCCCTCGGGTTGCAGGATGGTCTCGCCGCCTTCGACGCGCCCGCCATCGGCTTTCGGCGGCAGCATCAGGTTCTTGATGCGCACGTTGGCGAAGGTGCCGCGCATCATCACCTCGTGGTTGCCGCGCCGGCTGCCGTAGCTGTTGAAGTCGGGCACGCCGACGTCGTGCTCGAGCAGGTAGATGCCCGCCGGCGAGGTCGGCTTGATCGATCCCGCGGGGCTGATGTGGTCGGTGGTCACCGAATCGCCGAAGACGCCTAGCACGCGCGCGCCGTGGATCGCCGCAACCTTGCCCGGCTGCATCTTGAAATCGGCGAAGAACGGCGGCTCGGCGATATAGGTCGACTTGTCCCACGCGTAGACCTGCCCCTTGGTCGTCGGTATCGCGTTCCACAGCGGGTTGTCCTTGGTGAAATCGCCGTAGAGGCGGCGATAGGTCGCCGGGTCGGTCGCGTATTGCATCACCGCGCCGATCTCCTGCGACGTCGGCCACACATCGCGCAAAAAGACCGGATTCCCGTCGCTTCCGGTGCCCAGGGGCTCGGTGGTCAAGTCGATGTTGGCGCGTCCGGCGATCGCATAGGCGACGACCAGCGGCGGCGAGGCCAGAAAGTTCGCCTTGATGTTCGGATGGATGCGCGCCTCGAAGTTGCGATTGCCCGAAAGCACCGCCGCGCATACCAGGTCGTTCTTGGTGATCACTTCCTCGATCGACGGATCGAGCGGTCCCGAATTGCCGATACAGGTCGTGCAGCCGTAGCCGGCCAGGAAGAAGTTGAGCTTCTCGAGCTCGGGCAGCAGCCCCGACTTGCTCAGGTACTCGGTGACCACCCGCGATCCGGGCGCCAGCGAGGTCTTGATATGACGCCTGACCGTCAGGCCCCTGGCTGCGGCTTTTTTCGCCAGCAGTCCAGCGGCCAGCAGCACACCGGGATTCGATGTATTGGTGCACGAAGTGATCGCAGCGATCAGGATGTCGCCGTTACCGATGTCCAGCGGCTTGGGCCCCTGGACTTGCACCGGATCCTGCGTCGGTCGGTTGTCGACCATCTCGACGACGTTGCGCGGCTGGCCGTTGTCCGGCAGCCGCAGCTTGGAGTCGTTCGAGCGCGCCGGCTCAGGCGCCGCCGCGACATACACCGGATAGCGGCGGGCGAGCTTGTCCGGCGACTGGGCGAACCCATTCTCGGCGACCGGCTTGGAAAACAGCGTGTCGAACGAAGCCTTCATCTTCGGCAGTTCGATCCGATCCTGCGGACGCTTCGGGCCGGCGAGGCTGGCGGTCACCGTCGCCAGGTCGAGCTCGACCGTCTGCGAATAGTCGATGGTCCCGGCGGCCGGCATCCCGTACAGGCCCTGCGCGCGGAAATAGGTCTCGAGCGCTTCGATCTCGGCCGGCGTCCTTCCGGTATTGGTCAGATATTCGATCGTCTTGTCGTCGACGGCGAAGAATCCCATCGTCGCGCCGTACTCCGGCGACATGTTGGCGAGCGTCGCGCGATCCGGCACCGAAAGCGAAGCCGCGCCCTCGCCGAAATACTCGACGAACTTTCCGACGACCTTGGCTTTGCGCAACAGCTCGGTGACGGTGAGGACCAGATCGGTCGCGGTCACGCCTTCGCGGAGCCGGCCTTTGAGGTGCACGCCTACGACGTCCGGCGTCAGCATGTACAGCGGCTGGCCGAGCATGCCGGCTTCGGCCTCGATGCCGCCGACACCCCAGGCGACGACCCCGATGCCGTTGATCATCGTCGTATGCGAGTCGGTGCCGACCAGCGTGTCCGGGTAGTAGACGCCATCCTTCTGGTGGACGCCGCGCGCCAGGTATTCGAGGTTGACCTGGTGCACGATCCCGACGCCGGGCGGCACGACCTTGAACGTATCGAAAGCCTGCATGCCCCACTTCATGAACTTGTAGCGCTCGGCGTTGCGCTGAAACTCGACTTTCATGTTGAGGTCGAGCGCGTTTCTCGTGCCGTAATAATCGACCTGCACCGAGTGATCGACGACCAGATCGACCGGCACCAGCGGCTCGATGACCTTCGGATCCTTGCCGACCCGCTGCGCGACGCCGCGCATCGCCGCGAGATCGCACAACAGCGGCACGCCGGTGAAGTCCTGCAGCACAACCCGCGCGACGATGAACGGGATTTCTTCGGTGCGCGGCGCATTCGGCGCCCAGTTGGCAAGCTGACGCACGTGCTCTTCGGTCACCTTCTTGCCGTCGCAGTTGCGCAGCACGCCTTCGAGCACGATGCGGATCGAGACCGGCAAGCGCGAGACGCGGCCGATCCCGGCCGCCTCGAGCGCGGGCAGCGAATAGTAGCGTCCGGAGACGCCCGACTCGGTGTTGAGGGTTTGCAGCGTGCCGTGCAGATTGTGCGTCATGGAAAGTTCTTTCTTCGAAATCCGGGGCTCACGCTTCGCGGCGCAGTGCGGGCGGCGCCAAGGCTCCGGCGCAGGTTATTTCCTGATGATGCTCTTGATGTTGATCGTCTGCCCCGATTCGAGCGTGATGTCGCCGGGCTGCTGTCCGTCCTGGCACGCGCCGATCCATTTGCCGTCGATCGACGATTTCGACTCGGACATGTTCATCATCGGAGGATCGTACGTGGCGCTGCCCTCGGTATGGTAGGCCGTATCGCCGGAGAATGTCATCACCGAGTGCGTCGTCATCGTTGTCGCGCCCAGCTTGCAGACGGCGTCGATGATCAGCCGCTTACCCTCGACGCGCCGGTCGCTCTTCGAGCACAGCTCCTTGGCCATGCCCAGGCCGAATTCGCGCATTTCCGCCTGCACCGACTCGTCGAGGCACATAGTCGTCAAACGCTTGGTCTCCGGCTGCTGGCTGGTGCTGCGCGAAAGCTCCCACAGCCCCGACTTGAGGACCGGAATGTCGGCAGCGAAAGCGCTGGCTGCAGCAAGACCGAAGCAAGCGACGGCCAGCCAACTCGCGATTCGGACACCGCGGCCGGCGATCGGGAAAACGGGAATGTCGGTTCGCATGGCTTTTGTCCAGTCAGACGACAGCTGTCGTCATATGACGAACAGGTCGACGAATTCGTGCACCGGAATGGCATCGAGGCGGCCGGCGTCGAGCGCGACATCGGCGATCGCCCGTTGCTGCTTCGGCGGGAAGCGACGGGCGAGGTTGACCCGGAACTTTTCGACCAGCAGCGGAATGCCCTCGGCACGGCGGCGACGATGTCCGACCGGATATTCGACGGCGACCTCGTCGAGCTTCGTTCCGTCGTCGAACTCGACGGTGACGGCATTGGCGATCGAGCGCTTGTCCGGATCGAGGTAGTCGCGGGAGAAGCGCTTGTCCTCGACGCAGGTCATCGTGTCGCGCAAGGCATCGATCCGCGGCTCGGCGGCGACGTCGTCCTCGTAGTCGGCGGCAGTCAGCCGTCCATACAGCAGCGGGACGGCGACCATGTACTGGATGCAGTGGTCGCGATCGGCCGGATTGGACAGCGGTCCTTTCTTGTCGATGATGCGCAGCGCCGATTCGTGCGTGCGGATGGTGATGCGGCGGATCCGGCCGATGCGATCGCGAACGCGAGGATGCAGTGCCATCGCGCATTCGACCGCCGTCTGCGCGTGGAACTCGGCGGGGAAGCTGATCTTGAAGAGGATGTTTTCCATGACATAGCTGCCGTAGGGGCGCTGCAGCACGAACGGCTTGCCCTGGAACAGCACGTCGTAGAAGCCCCAGGTCTTGGCGCTCAGAACCGACGGATAGCCCATCTCGCCCTTGGCAGCCATCAGCGCGAGGCGTACCGCCCGCGACGTCGCGTCGCCGGCAGCCCAGCTCTTGCGCGATCCTGTGTTGGGCGCGTGCCGGTAGGTGCGCAAGGCCTGGCCGTCGACCCAGGCGAGCGATACCGCGTCGACGATCTGGTCATGCGAAAGCCCGAGCATCTGCCCCACCACCGCGGTGGTTGCGACCTTGACCAGCACGACATGATCGAGCCCGACTCGGTTGAAGCTGTTCTCGAGCGCGATCACGCCCTGGATCTCGTGCGCCTTGATCATTGCCGTCAGCACCGCCTTCATCGTCAGCGGCGGCTTGCCCGCGGCGACCGCGGTGCGCGACAGCCAGTCGGCGGTGGCGAGGATGCCGCCAAGGTTGTCGGACGGATGGCCCCACTCGGCCGCGAGCCAGGTGTCGTTGAAGTCCAACCAGCGGATCATCGCGCCGATGTTGAACGCCGCCTGCACCGGATCGAGCTGAAACTGCGTGCCGGGAACGCGCGCCCCGTTCGGTACGACGGTGCCCGGAACGATCGGGCCCAGCAGCTTGGTGCAGGCCGGATAGGAAAGCGCTTCGAGCCCGCATCCCAGCGTGTCGACCAGGCAATAGCGGGCGGTCTCATACGCTTCGCCGCTTTCGACTTTGTAGTCCGCCGCGTATTTGGCGATGTCGACCAGGACCTGGTCGGGTTTCGGGCGGACGCTGGCAATCGGGGCGGACACGGTCGTGCTTTCGTCGGCGCGGCTAGCGCCGGCGCGTGCGAGCGCGGCGCGCCGGCGCCGTCATGGCGCCTGCACCGCAGAGAGCTTGATGTCGTAGCCGGCGACGTGCCACTGCCCGATCCCGTCTTTCGCCACCGCCAGCGTCTCCTCGACCAGAGGCGCCTTTTCGAACTTGGTCAGGTAGGTGAGGATCACGTAGTCGCCGGTCGGCGCGCCGCGCAGCGTCTTCGAATAGTTCTCGGTCTTTCGCTCGCGCATGATCATCCGGCCCAGCTTGGGCTGCCGCGCGGTGAGATCGGCGCTCCATTCCTTCTGCGTGATCGTTTCCTGCAGCACCACCGCCGTTGCGGTCCAGCTTTCGTCGAACTTGCCGTGATCGATCAGACCGAGCCAGTGATCGCCTTCGGCGCCCGCGGCGGCGATCATGGCGGCCACCGCGGCGTCGGCTGCGGCATCGCTCGACCCGCCTGCTGCAGCCGAGTCGGCCGCGGGACGGGCCGCCCCGGGCGCCGGCGTTGCCGGCGCGACGGGCGCCTGGGCTTTCGGCACCGCGGGTGGCGGCGCGGGCTGCGCGGCGGCGGGTGCGAGCTGCAGCGAGGCCAGCGCCGCGGCCAGAAGTACGAGCAGAAGGTGCGATGAACGGTTCATTTGCGCTCCGCCAGCGGGACGAAGACCTGGTCTTCCGGACCGATGTAGTTCGCCGACGGCCGGATGATCTTGCCGTCACTGCGCTGCTCGATCACGTGCGCCGACCAGCCCGCGGTGCGCGAGATGACGAAAAGCGGGGTGAACATCGCGGTCGGGACGCCGAGCATGTGGTAACTGACAGCCGAGTACCAGTCGAGGTTCGCAAACATTTTTTTGGCGTCCCACATCACCTGTTCGAGCCGCTCTGCGATGGCGAACATCTTCATGTCGCCGGCGTCGGCCGACAGTCGCTGTGCAACCGCCTTGATCACGCGGTTGCGCGGATCGCTGACCGTGTA
>DATASF010000126.1:0-6690 GCA_036269335.1 Casimicrobiaceae bacterium | reverse complement strand
TCCGGCCGCGGCTTGTTCAAAGCGCGGCCGCCGGTCATTCGCCACCGGCGAGAAACGAAACGCGGGAAAACCCGGATCCCGATTCCCGCCGAGCCCGGCGGGAATGCCCGGGCTAAGGTCGCGGCAGCGGCATCCCCGGCCGGAAGCCGGAGAATTGCGCGCCGGAAGGAAACTTTCCTGCGAACGCGCGCGCCGCGATCGCAATCGCGGTGACAAAGGTCGTCGGCGTTCTGGTCATGGCAGGAGCATCCCTGAAGAGTGGTTGAAGTCGAAGCTAGTTTACGCGACATCGAACCCGCGGCGCAATCGCGACCGCGCATCGCGCACGCGTGCGCCGCGGACAGTGTCGTATTTGTGCGACGAACTGTCGCGCTGCTGCGCCGCAGGCACTCGCGCGATCAGCCGCCCGCCGCCCTGCGCTTCAGGTCGATGTCGTAGTACTGCCACGGATGCACGTAGAACGTGTTGTATTTGTAGCCTTGCAGCCACGGCTGCACGAGGATCGTCTCGCGCCGATAGACGCTCAGCTGCCACGGCGCGTACGCAGTGACGAGCTCCGACAGTCGATGGTACAGCTTCAGGCGCTCGGGGCCCTCCGGCATCAGTCGGGCGCGGGCGAACAGCGCGTCGAACTCGGGCAGGCGGAAGCGCGAGAGATTCTGATCGCCGGCGTTCGGCCCGTACAGCAGATCGAAGAAGTCGACCCCATTGGGCGTCGAGCTGGTATTCGCCAGCGTCCACATCTGCAGCTTGCCGGCGCGCCCCATTTTCAACAGGTCGGGCCACTTCTGCTTGACGAATTCGATGCGCAGGCCGACGGCGGCGAGGCTCTTCTGCCAGAGCTCGTCGTACAGGCGATCGCTGCTCGACGGCGGCGAGGCCAGCGACAGCACCAGCGGCTTGCCGTCGGGCAGGTCGCGCCAGCCATCGCCGTCGCGGTCGACGTAGCCGAACTTGTCGAGCAGCGCCTTCGCGCCGGCGACGTCGTAGCGCACGTAACCGCGAAAATCCGGATCGTGTCCTTCGACATTCGGCGGCAAGGGCTGCGTCGACGGCACGGCCTGGCCCTGGCGCGCGATGCGTATGTCTTCGTCGACGTTGTAAGCCATGCTGATCGCGCGGCGCAGCGCGATCTTGTCGGTGGTCAGTCCGCCGACGACCGGATCTTCCATGTTGAAGTAGGTGTACACGACCGCGGGCTGGATGCCGGTGCCGACGCGGATTCCGCGCTTGGCGAGATCCGGTTTGAGCTTGCCGTCCGGATCGAGCACGTTCCAGATCAGCTCGTTGGGGATCTGCAGATAGTCGAGGTCCCCACCCTGGAACGCGAGCAGGCGCGGATTCGATTCTTCCATGATGCTGATTTCGATCCGGCCGATCATCGGGATTTTCTTGCCCCGCATGGTCGCGAGCAGCGCCTTGTCGGCGGGATCGGTGCTGTCGGGATAGCTCTGGTCGCGAAAGCCCGGATTCGCCTCCAGGGTGATGCGCTGCCCGCGACGCCATTCCTTAAGGCGGTACGGACCGGACCCGACCGGATTGGCCATCGCCCAGCCGCTGCCGTCGCCGTAGGCTTCGATCACTTCGCGCGCAACCGCCGCGGTGTTGATTGTCGTCAGTTCGGACAGCAACGTATATTCGGGCTGATCGAATTTGAGCCGGATGGTGTAGCGGTCGATCGCCTGCAAGCCTTCGATCGGCGCATCGTAGTCGAACCGTCCGCCCGGCTTTTTCGCGGCCGCGATCGGCGCCGCGATGCGGGAAAGCTTGCCGTCGAAAACCGCGATTGCCGGAGAGCGCGTCTTCGGGTCGAGGATGCGCTTCCACGCGTAGACGAAATCGGCGGCCGTGAGCTCGCGCTTCTTTCCCTTGAACACCGGGTCGTCGGCGAAATAGATGCCCGGGCGGACCTTGATCGTCCAGGTCTTGCCGTCGGCCGACACTTCGGGCAACGTCACCGCGACGCTCGGCACCAGCTTGTACGGACGCGCCAGAAGATCGTAGACATAGAGCGTGTCGAAGATCGCGCGGTTGACGTATTGCGAATACAGGTCGTTCACCGCGGCCGGATCGAAGCCAGTTTCGGCGATCGGCAAGGCGACGCGCAGGACCTTGTTCGGATCGGCGGCATGCGCATCGAGGCTCGCGGCCAGCGCAAGCGCGACGACGAAACCGCGCGCGAGAGTCGCGAGGCGGCGGACCGGGTTGGTACTCGCGATCGGGGCGGTCATTTGAGCGCGGACGCCTGGCGCGCCACATCGATGTCCAGGTATTGCCAGGGATGCTGCTGGATCGGGTTGTACTGGTAGCCGAGCAACCACGGCTGCACCAGCGCGTTCTCGTAGCGGTAGATCGTCACCGCCCATGGCACATAGATACCGATCAGCTCGGTCATGCGCTGCATCAGCCGGTCGCGCTCCGGACCTTCGGGCAGCGCGCGCGCCTGAACGTAAAGCCGATCGTATTCGGGCAGCTTGAACCGCATCAGGTTCGAAAAGCCCGCGTTCTCTCCGTACAGCAGCGAGAGGAAAGTGAAGCCCTCGGAAGTAACACTGATGTTTGCCGCCTGCCACATCTGCAATTGTCCGAGGCGTGCCGCTTTCAGCTGGTCCGGCCACTTCTGCTTGACGAACTCGACCCGGAGCCCGACGTCGGCAAGATTGCGCTGCAACAGCTCGTCCTGCTGTCGCGCGAAGGTGTCCGGCGGGGAAGAGAAGTGCAAGGTCAACCGCTGGCCGTCGGGCGCTTCGCGCAGGCCGTCGCCGTCGCGATCCACGTAGCCGAACTTGTCGAGCAGCGCGCGAGCTCCGGCCACGTCGCGGCGGATGTACTTCTCGATTTTCGGATTGTGGCCGCTGACGTTGGGCGGAATGAACTGCGTCGCGCGCCGCGCCTGTCCGTGACGGATCACGCGGGCGTCCTCTTCCGCGTCGTAGGCCATCGCAATCGCGCGACGCAGCGCGATCCGGTCGTTGGTGTAGCCGCCGACGACCGGATCCTCCATGTTGAAGGCGAGGCCGGTGATCACCGGCTGCGCGTCGCGCTCCAGGCGTATGCCCCTCTGCACATAGCGCTGCTTGAGCTTGTTTCCCGGGTCGAGCACGTTGCTCGCCAGCTCCGGCGGCACCAGCAGGTAGTCCTGCCGGTCCTGCTCGAACGAAAGCAGACGCGGATTGGCTTCCTCGATGACGCTGATCTCGATCCGGCCGATCATCGGTATTTTCCTGCCGGCGAGCTTTTGCGCCAGCGCGCGATCGGCCGGATCGCTGCTCATCGGATAGATCTCCTCGCGGAAGCCGGGATTCGCCTCGAGCACGATACGCTGGCCGCGACGCCATTCCTTCAGCCGGTACGGCCCGGTGCCGACCGGATTCGCCATCGTCCATCCGCTGCCGTCGCCGTAGGCTTCGACGACTTCGCGCGCCACCGCGGCGCTGCCGCTGACGGTCAGGTTCGCCAAAAGCTCGGCGTCGGGAAAGTTGAGCTTGAACCGCAGCGTGTAGCGATCGATCGCCTGCAGGCCTTCGACCGGCGCGTCGTAGTCGAACTTGCCGGTTTGCCTCGCCTTGGCGACGATCGCATCGGCCCCGACGAAACGGCCTTCGTACAGACCCAGGCTGTTCGAGCGCATCGCGGGATCGAGTGCGCGCTTGATCGCATAAACGTAGTCGGCGGCAGTGAGCTCGCGACGCCGGCCCTTGAAGATGGGATCGTCGGCGAAATAGATGCCCGGCCGCACGCGCATCGTCCAGGTCAGCCGGTCGGTGGAGATTTCGGGCAATGCCTCGGCTGTATTGGGGACCAGCCGGAACGGACGCGCCAGGTAGTCGTACTTGTACAGCGGGTCGAAGATCGTGCGGTTGACGTAGTTCGAATACGCGTCGCCGGCGGCCTGCGGATCGAAGCCGGTCTCGGCGACCGGGATCGCCACGCGCAGCACCTTGGCGGAATCGGCGGCGTACACCGGCGCGAACGCCGCCGCGACGGCCAGCGACAGCGGCGCCGCGAGTACCGCTGCGACGTCGCGCCAGCGCCGGGCGAGCATTCGCATGCCGGTGGCCTGTACTAAAGCAGCTTTTCGATGTCGGCGGCGATTGCCTCGGGCTCGACTTTCGGAGCGTAGCGCTCAACGACTCTGCCTTTGCGGTCAACCAGGAACTTGGTGAAGTTCCATTTGATCGCCTCCGAGCCCATGAGGCCCGGCTTGGCCGTCTTCAGGTACTCATACAAGGGCGCGGCGTTCTTGCCGTTTACGTCGATCTTGGCGAACATCGGGAATGTCACGCCGTAGTTGACCTCGCAGAACGACTCGATTTCTTCCTCGCTTCCGGGCTCCTGCGCGCCGAACTGGTTGCAGGGAAAGCCCAGCACTTCCAGTCCGCGCGCGTGCATTTTCTCGTATAGCGTCTCGAGACCCTTGTATTGCGGCGTGAACCCGCACTGGCTGGCGGTGTTGACGATCAGCAGCACCTTGTCCTTGTATTGGGAAAGCGGCTGCGGCTTGCCGTGGATATCGGTCATCGAAAAATCGTAGACATCTGCCATCGGAGTCCTTCGGAAAATGGATGGCGCGATTATGCGCTGCCGCCCTCCGGCTTGCGAGCGCCCTTCGCCACAGCGCGCTCGCGCGGCGTGCCGAAGCCGCCGCCGCCGGGCGTCTGGACGACGAATACGTCGCCGCTCTCCATATCGACCTGGAAGGTCGCGCCGAACTCCTCTTTCTCACCGCCGCTGCGCTCGACCCAGTTCCGCCCCGGCTGGCCCGCGTCGCCGCCGGCGAGCCCGAACGGCGGCACGCGCCTGCGGTTGGCGAGCATGACCGCGGTCATCGGCTCGAGGAAGCGTACGCGGCGCTCGCCGCCGTCGCCGCCGCGATGCTCCCCGGCGCCGCCGCTGCCCGCGCGAATAAGATACGAATCGAGCCGCACCGGAAAACGCCATTCCAGCACCTCGGGATCGGTCAGACGCGAGTTGGTCATGTGCGTCTGCACAACGCTCTCCCCGTCGAAGTCCGGCCCGGCGCCCGAGCCGCCGGAGATCGTCTCGTAATACTGGTAGGTGTCGTTGCCGAAAGTGAAATTGTTCATCGTGCCCTGCGCCGCGGCGAGCACGCCGAGCGCGCCGTAGAGCGTGTCGGTGATCGCCTGCGAGGTCTCGACGTTGCCGGCGACGACGGCGGCCGGATAGCGCGGCGAGAGCATCGATCCTTCCGGAATGACGATGTCGAGCGGCTTCAGGCACCCGGCGTTCATCGGAATCTCGTCGTCGACCAGGGTGCGAAACACGTACAGCACCGCCGCCTTGCATACCGCCGACGGCGCGTTGAAATTCGTCGGCTGCTGCGGACTGGTTCCGGTGAAATCGATCACCGCCTTGCGCCCGGCCTTGTCGATCGAGATGGTGACGGCGATCTTGGCGCCGCTGTCCATCTCGTATTCGAAATGGCCGTCGGTCAAGACGTCGAGCACGCGGCGCACCGCCTCCTCGGCGTTGTCCTGCACGTGCTGCATGTACGCGCGGACGACCGGCAGGCCGAAGTGCGTGACCATCCGCTTGAGCTCGTCGATGCCCTTGGCGCAGGCCGCAACCTGCGCCCGCAGGTCGGCGAGGTTCTGCTCGATGTTGCGCGACGGATAGCGTCCCGAGCCCAGGATCGCCCGCATTTCGTCGTCGAGAAAGCGGCCTTGCGCGACCAGCTGCACATTGTCGAGCAGCACGCCCTCCTCGTCGACCTGGGTCGAATCCGGCGGCATCGACCCCGGCGTCGTTCCCCCGATGTCGGCGTGGTGGCCGCGCGACGCGACGTAGAACTCCGGGCGAACCCCGTCCGGTCCGCGCCCGGCATCGCCGGCCCCGTCGAGAAAAACCGGCGCGATCACCGTGACGTCGGGCAGATGCGTGCCGCCGTTGTACGGCGCGTTGAGCACGAACACGTCGCCCGTCTCCATGGTGCCAGCGCGGCGGTCGATGATGGTCCTGACGCTCTCTCCCATCGAGCCCAGGTGTACCGGCATGTGCGGGGCGTTGGCGATCAGATTGCCTTCGGCGTCGAACAGCGCGCACGAGAAATCCAGGCGCTCCTTGATGTTCACCGAGTACGCGGTATTGGCGAGCGTCACGCCCATCTGCTCGGCGATCGCCATGAAAAGATTGTTGAATACCTCGAGCAGCACCGGGTCGGCAGTGGTGCCTATCGCATGCGCGCGCTCGACCGGCGTCGTCCGCTCGAGCAGCAGGTGATCGCGTGCGGTCAGCGTCGCCTGCCAGCCGGGCTCGATCACCGTCGTCGCGTTCTTTTCGGCAACGACCGCCGGGCCGGTGATCGCATCGCCGGGCCGCAGCTCGGCGCGCGCATAAACCGGTGCCTGGTGCCATGCGCCGCCGGTGAATACGCGGTTGACCGTCGCGGCTCGCAGCGCGCCGGCGCGCGGCGGGAACAATGGCGCGGTCTCGTCGGTCTTCGCCGCCGCGCCGATCGCTTCGACCGCGGCGGCTTCGATGATCAGCGCCTTGCCGGGCATCAGGAAGCCGTATTGCGTCCGATAGCGCTGCTCGAAGTCGGCGACGAGCGCGGCGACGTCGGGCCGGCGCGCAGCGGACCCGGCTGCGGCATCGGCGCCGAAGCCGATTTCCAATGTGGTGTCGGTGCCGTCGTATTTGAGATGCAGCGAGCGCTTGAGGATGATCGCG
>DATASF010000125.1:0-5877 GCA_036269335.1 Casimicrobiaceae bacterium | reverse complement strand
AGCGTGGTCGTCTTGACCAGGTTGACCAGGTTGTTGTTCAGCGCCGGCAGGCTGATGCGAAACGCCAGCGGCAGCACGATCAGCGCGTAGGCGCGCAAGCGGCTGAAGCCCAGCGATTCGGCGGCCTCGAGCGTCGTCTTCGGAACCGCCTCGACGCCCGAGCGGAAGATTTCGACGTTGAACGCGCCGGCGAAAAACGACAGGGAAATGATCGCCCAGGTCACGTTGCTGACCAGCGGCTGGTTGCCCGATGCCAGCGAGCTCCGGAGCAGGCTGCCGACGCCGAAGTAGAAGAAATACAGCTGGACCAGCGGCGGTGTGTTGCGGAAGAACTGGATGTACCAGTAGACGACGCGGCGCGTAAGGTTGAGGCGCGATCCCTGCAGCCAGGCGCCGACGACGCCGATCAGCACACTCAGAACGATGCAGATCAGCGACAGCTCCAGCGTCGTCAGGAAGCCGTCGGCGAAACGATGACGATCGAAAGGATCGTAGAAGATCGTGAGATTGATGCCGGTCGTCTGATACAACCAGCGAAACCAGTCCCAGATGACTTGCATCGGCCGCCCCTCTTCGGCACGCGCCGGAAGCGCCGGGCGCGGCGGCTACGCGCGCGCCCGGAAAGCCGCCGCCGCGCCGGCCGTTACTTGTATTTGTCGTGCATCTCCTGCGCCCACTTGGTGGGCTTGATTCCCCACTTTTTCTCGAGCTGCTGGATCATGCCGGTCTTGTGCCAGTCGGTGATCGTCTTCGACATGAAATCGGCAAAGCCTTTTTCGCCCTGGTTGACCGCCAGGCCCCACGGCACGAACAGGATCGAATCCAGCGGCATTTCGTAGTCGGGCCAATCGGGCTTCTGCATTTCGCCGACGATCGCCGTGTCGTCGTAGGCGAAGCCGACGCAGTTGCCGTTCTTCAGCGCCGCGTACGCCTCGGCGGTGCCAGGGAAGGCGACGCCTTCGATACCGTACTTTTCCTGCAGCTCCTTGTTGTAGAAAGAGCCATGGATCAGGCAGATCTTCTTGCCACGCAGGCCTTCCCAGCTGGTCAGTTTCGCCGACTTCGGCGCCAGGACATTGGTGCCCGATCCGTAGTACGACGGCTCGACGATGTCGACGACCTTGCGGCGCTCGGGCGTGTCGCTCATGGTCGCGATCATCATGTCGATCTTGCCCTGTTGCAGGAACTGGATGCGATTGGACGCGACGACCGGGACGAGCTCGAGCTTGACGCCCAGCCGCTTGGCGACGTCGGCAGCAAGATCGGCCTCGAAGCCGACGATCTTGCCGGACGGGTCTAGGAAGCCGAACGGCCGGTAGTCGGCCTTTGTGCCGACGGTCAGCACGCCCTTCTGCTTGACCGTCTGCAGCACGTCCGCGCGCGCGCCCGAGGCGAGCAGCACCGACAGCAACAGACCGGAAGCGAGTAACGACAGCAGTTTCTTCAGCATTTTGAATCCTCGTCCGAATGATGCATTGATCTTCAGGAAGCCGTGCGCTTCCACTCTCCGACGCAATCGCCCAATGCCTGATCGATGATCGCCAGCGCCCGATCGACTTCGTCGGGCTTGACGGTCAGCGGCGGCGCGATCCGCCATACCGCGCCGCGCGTCGGCACCTGCCGGATGTTCATCGACAGGCCGAGCTCCATGCAGCGCGTCGTCACCCGCAAACCGAGCTGATGCGCGGGCTCGCGCGTCTCGCGATCCTTCACCAGCTCGACGCCGAGCAGCAAACCCTCGCCGCGCACGTCGCCTATCACTTCGTAGCGCCCCTTGAGCTCGAGCAATCCGTTCTTCAGGCGCTCGCCCATCGCGCGGGCATTCGCGGCGAGCTGCTCGCGCTCGAGCACGTCGAGCACCGCCAGCCCGACGGTGGCCGGCAGCGGATCGGACACGTGCGAAGTGTAATTGGCGAAGCCCTTGCTGTAGCAATCCTCTTCGATTTCCGGGCTGGTCGCGGTGGCGGCGAGCGGCAGCCCGCCGCCGAGCGTCTTGGACATCGTCAGGACGTCGGGCGTGACACCCAGCCCCTCGAAAGCGAAATTACGCCCCGTGCGGCCGAACGCGGTCTGCGCCTCGTCGAAGATCATCAGCATGCCGCGCGCATCGCAGAGCTTGCGCAAGCGCACGAAATACCCGTCGGGCGGAACGATGATGCCACCGGCGCTCAAAATCGGCTCGACGATCGCGGCGGCCGGCGCACCGACCGACTGCGCGTCGAACAGGTTGAAGCCGACGTCGAGGCAGCTCATGTCGCAGCGATCCCGGCAATGCCGGATCGGGCAGCGATAGCTGTTCGGCTCGGGAATCGCGAACGTCCCGGGGATCGTCGGACCGTAGCCGCGCCGGCCGCTGGCGTAGGTGTTCGAGCTCGCGCCGGCCGTCGTCCCGTGCCACGAGCCGTCGAGACCAACGACCTCGAATCCGCCGGTGAATTTCTTGGCCAGGCGCAGCGCCGTCTCGTTGCTCTCGCCCCCGGTGTTGAGGAAGATCAGCTTGGACAGGCTGCGCGGCAGCAGCGCAGCCATGCGCCGCGCGAGCGCCGCGACCGACGGCGAGAGCATGCCGCTGAACAGATGCAGCACCTCGCGGCAGCTTTTTTCGATCGCTGCGACAATGGCCGGGTGATTGTGACCGAGCGTGGCGCACATCTGGCCCGAGGTAAAATCGAGGATTGCGCGCCCGTTCTCGTCGTAAAGGTACGACCCGCGGGCGCGGACGATGAACTCGGGATGAAATTCGGCGCCGTAACGGATCAGGTTCTCGCGCACCGCGCGATGCAGCGCGGCGGGCGTTTCGGTTTCGGCGCTCGTGCCTTCGGCTTTCGCGTCGGGGTGAGGCTTGCTCAGGCTATCCACGCTGCTCCATCCATGCGACTGCCGCCACCTTGGGTCCGGGCCGGACAGTTTAGCACCGCGCGTGCTCTCGGCAAGGCGTCTCGCCCGTGAATATCGACGACTTCCTCCTCCGCCACGGCATCGCCGCTGCGCGCCACGAGCACGCGGCCGTCATGACCGTCGAGGAATCGGAACAGCTGGTACCTCCGCTGCCTGGCGCCAAGACCAAGAACCTGTTCCTGCGCGACAAGAAGGGGGCGCGGCATTTCCTGGTGACCGTGCCCGCGGCGCGGATCGTCGATCTGAATGCGCTGGGTACGGTGTTGGGCACCGGACGGCTGGGATTCGCTTCACCGGAGCGGCTGCTGAAGCACCTCGCGATTACGCCGGGATCGGTCAGCCTGCTGGCCCTGGTCAACGACTCTGCCGGCGCCGTCGAATTCATCCTCGACCGATCGCTGTGGGAAGCCGACGCCGTCCACGCGCACCCGCTGACCAATACCGCGACGGTGATCCTGGCGCACGCCGACCTCGAAGTGTTCCTGCGCGCGACCGGGCACGTCGCGCGCGTGATCGACGTGCCGGCTGCTGCGTGACCGACGTGCCGGCTGCCTCGCCGCTGCATCCGCAATTCATCCTGACCTTGTCCTGTGGCGACCGGCCGGGCATCGTCGGCGCCGTCGGCAGTTTTCTCGCCGACAACGGCTGCAACATCATCGACAGCGCGCAATTTGGCGACGTCGACACCGGCAGATTCATGATGCGCGTGCTGTTCGAGCGTCTCGAGGTCGCGCCGGAACGCCCGGCGCTCGCCGCGGCCTTTGCCGCAATCGGCGAGCGCTTCGCGATGCGCTGGGCGCTGCACGACGCAACGGAGCGGCCGCGCGTGCTGATCATGGTGTCGAAGCTCGATCATTGCCTCAACGATCTGTTGTACCGCTACCGCATCGGCGCGCTGCCGATGAACCCGGTGGCGATCGTGTCGAACCACCGCGACACCTACCAGCTCGCGGCCTCGTACAACATTCCGTTCTTCCACCTTCCGGTCACGAACGAGACCAAGGCGCAGCAGGAGGCCAAGCTATGGGCGCTGATCGAGGACGAGCGCGCCGAGCTCGTCGTGCTCGCGCGCTACATGCAGGTGCTGTCGAACGACCTCTGCCGCAGGCTCGAAGGCCGCGCGATCAACATCCATCACTCGTTCCTGCCGAGCTTCAAGGGGGCGAAGCCGTACCACCAGGCCCATGCGCGCGGCGTCAAGCTGATCGGCGCGACTGCGCACTACGTGACGGCCGATCTCGACGAGGGCCCGATCATCGAGCAGGAAGTCGCGCGCGTCGACTATAAGATGGGCGCCGACGACCTGGTTGCGCTCGGGCGCGACGTCGAATGCCTGGCGCTGGCGCGCGCGGTCAAATATCACCTCGAGCACCGCGTGTTCCTGAACGGACAGAAGACGGTCGTCTTCCGTTAGGCAGTACTAGCGCCGCCGACGCGCCAGCCAGGTGCGCAAATCCGAGCCGAAGACGTTCTCGACCAGCCCCGCAAAGACGAGGGTCACCCCGACCGCCTGCACCGGCGCGAGCGATTCACCGAGCAGAATCGCGCCGCTGGCGAGCCCCGATACGGGAATCAGCAGCGCGAACGGCGCGATCAATCCGGTCGGGTAGCGGTGCATCAGCGCGGCCCACGACGCGAAGCCGAACAGCGTCGCTCCCCAGGCGAGAACCAAAACACAAGCCCAGGTCAGCGCGCCCGCCGAGGCCACCGCGTGCCAGACGCCCGGGCCGCCTTCGAACAGGTACGAGAGCAGCGCGAGCGGCAGCGGCGGTATCAGGCTGGACCAGACGATCAGCGCGAACATGTCCGGCTCGTGCGCGCCCGCGGCTCGCTTGGCGATGACGTTGCCCACCCCCCACGCAAAGGCCGCGACGATCACCAGCACGAAGCCGACGAAGGTCGACTCGAGCCCGCTCGCGAGTTTGAACGCGGCGAGCAGGACGATGCCGAACCCGGCGATAGCCGCGCCGATCAGATTGTGCCGCTGCATCCGGTCGCCGAGAAACGCGATCCCCAGGCCGATGGTGAAAAAAACCTGCAGCTGGATGACCAGCGACGACAATCCCGCAGGCATGCCGAGCTTGATGCCCAGGAACAAAAGGCCGAACTGGACGACGCCGATCGCCACGCCGTAGCCGGCGATATCGAGCCAGGGCATCCGCGGCCGCCGGATGAAAAACACCAGCGGCACCGCGGCGAAGAAAAAGCGCAGCGCCGCGAGCGCGAACGGCGGAACTTCGCGCAAGCCCACCTTGATCGGTACGAACGAGAATCCCCACAGGGTGACGACCGCGAGTGTGAGCAGCAGGTCGCGCGGGGCCAGACGATTCTTCAGTAGAAAATCCGGGCGGACAAAGACGAAACGCTCACCGCAATTCTATCACGCGCCTGCTCTGCAGCGACTCGCGCAGTGCGAGCGCGATGCGCGTCGCCTCGGTCGCATCGTGCAAGGTCAGCGCCGGCACGCGGTCGTCGAGCACCGCGTCGACGAAGTGCGCGATCTCGTGCAGGAACGCCGCCTCGAAGCGCTCGTAGAAAGTCGGCGTGCATTCGTTTCGCACGCCATGCGCGTCGGATATGTCGACCCGGTCGAGCCGCGGATTCGCCCCGATAGCCAGGCGGCCGGCGGTGCCGAAGATCTCGGTCGCCGTCTCGTGACCGTGCGCCATCGTGCGCGAGGCGTAGAAGCAGGCGAGTTTTCCCCCGTCGAACTCACAGGTCGCCACGCCGTTGTCTACGTCGCCGAATTCGCGCAAGCCCTGGTGGATCGCGACCGTGCCGGCGGCGAACACGCGCAGCGGGCGCGGATTGCCCAGGAACCAGCGCGCCAGGTCGATGTCGTGCACCGTGCAGTCGAGGAAAATGCCGCCGCTGGTCGGCGCGAATCGGACGAAGAATCCAGACGGATCGTTCATGTCGAGATTCTGCGAGCGCACCAGGAACGGCGCGCCTATCATGCCCGCCTGGATCTTGTCGTAG
>DATASF010000124.1:0-15851 GCA_036269335.1 Casimicrobiaceae bacterium | reverse complement strand
ATTCCAAGCGTCAGCCCCGATAGCGCAGGCTCGCGGCGCTCTTCGATGCTGACACCGATGTTCGCGGCGCTGCTGCACCGATGTCCGGAATGATGCGGTCGGGCGTGGCGTCGCTGCTCACCGTGGCGATTGCGCTCGCGCCGGTGACGTCCTCGACGGCGCTGGCCGCGGCCGACCCGACCAAGGTGCTGCGCATCGAGTTCTACGTTGCAGAGACCGGCTTCGACCCGGTCAAGGTGCAGGATTATTATTCGCAAACGGTCTGCGAGGCGGTTTTCGAATCGCTGATGACCTATGACTACCTGGCGCGGCCGGCAAAGCTCGCGCCGCGGGCCGCCGAAGCGATGCCGGCGATCAGCGACCAGGCCAGGACGTACGTTTTCAAGATCCGCAAGGGCATCTACTTCGCGCCGGACCCGGTGTTCAAGGGCAAGCCGCGCGAATTGACCGCCGAAGACTTCGCCTACACGATCAAGCGCTTCCGCGATCCGGCCAACAAGTCGCCGTACGAGAGCTTTCTCGGCGGCGTGGTCGGACTCGACGAAGTCAAGAAGGACGCAGAAAAGACAGGCAAGTTCGACTACGACCGCAAGGTCAAAGGGCTGCAGGTCCTCGATCGCTACACGCTCAAGGTCAGGCTCAAGGAAACCGACTACAACTTCGCGCACATTCTCGCGTTGCCGAATACCGGTGCGGTGGCGAGGGAGGTGATCGAAGCCTACGCCGAGGACACCAACGCCCACCCGGTCGGCACCGGTCCGTACATGGTTGTCGAATGGAAGCGGTCGAACAAGATCGTGCTCGAGGCCAATCCGTCGTTTCGCGGCATCCGCTGGCAGTTCGAGCCGAGCGACGACCCTCTCGACAAGGAGCGGATCGCGGCGATGGCGGGCAAGACGATCCCGCAGATCGGGCGCGTCGAAATCAGCATCATCGAGGAGCAGCAGGCGGCGTGGCTGGCTTTCCAGAACAACGAGCTCGACGTTCTGTACCTGCGCGAGCAGTTCGCGCCGGTCGCGCTGCCGAACAACCAGGTCAACGCGGATCTGGCCAGGCGCGGAGTGAGCTTAAGCCGCACGACCGATCCCGACATCAACTACACGTACATCAATACGACCGATCCCGAGTTCGGCGGCTTTGAAAAGGACAAGATCGCATTGCGCCGCGCGATCTTCATGTCGTTCGACAATGCCGAGTACATCCGGGTCATCCGCAAGGGGCAGGCGATCGACGAAGACTATCCGATTCCACCCGGCGTTATTGGCAACGATACGACCTATCGCTCGATCGTGCCGTACGATCCGCAGCTGGCGAACAAGCTGCTCGATTATTTCGGCTACAAGCGCGGCGCAGACGGATACCGAACCTGGCCGGACGGCAAGCCGCTGGTCTGGCGCTACTCGTCGACGCCGTCCTCGCGCGACCGCGAGATCGACGAGCTGTGGCAGAAATCGGTCGAGCGCATCGGCGTCCGGCTTCAGGTCGACAAGAATCGCTTTCCCGAGGAGCTCAAGAGGGAGCGCGCATGCCAGCTGCTGTCGCGGACCGCGTCGTGGATCGCCGACTACCCGGACGGCGACGATTTCATGCAGCTCTTCTACGGCCCCAACAGCCACGAGAACAACAGTGCCTGCTTTCAGCTGGCCGAGTGGGATCGGATGTACCTTACGACCAAGTCAATGCCGGACTCGCCCGAGCGCAGCCGCCTGTATCGCCAGCTCTGGCGCATGGTCGAGGTGAACGGCGTGGTGAAAATGCACGATACGCGGCTGCGCAATATGCTGCTGCAGCCGCGGGTCGTCGGCTACAAGAAACACCCGATCCTGCTCGCCGAGTTCATTTATTTCGACCTCGACGACAGCCGGCGCCGCTGATTCGGAGCCGGACGCATTACGACCGCACGCACGATTGCAGACAGGATGATGCCGACGCTCTGGATGACGATGATCATCGTAGCTTTCGCAGGCGCGGCGAATGCGGCGCCGGCGCGGCCGACGATCCCGGTTTACGACGCGCAGTCGCTCGCCAAGGCTTGCGCCGATGGCTTGGCCGACGCATCCGCGATGGTCAAGCGGCTGGAACAGATGCCGCTGGGCAATGCCGGGGCGCGCGACCTGCTCGACCGCTGGGACCGTCTGCGCATCCGCCTCGAGGACTTCGAAGGACCGGTCGACCTGACGGCCAACGTCTCGCCCGACGCAGCGACCCGGACCGCGGCCGAGGCCTGCGAATCGCGGACGACGCGTTTCGAAACCGAGCTCTATCAGAACGAGGCGCTTTATGCGCGCATCAAGGCGCTGACGGCGCGCACCGGTCCCGCCGCCAAGATGCGCAAGGATCTGCTCGACACCTTCGAGGACAACGGCGTCGCGCTCGCTCCCGACAAGCGCGCGCGGCTGAAGGCGATTGCCGATCGGCTGGAGGAGATCCGCCAGGAATTCGATCGCGACATCCGCGACAACCAGACGCGGGTCGTCTTCTCGCCCGATGAAGTCAGGGGATTGCCGCAGGATTATCTGGACAAGGCGAAGCGCGACGACAAAGGCAATTACCTGCTGGGATTCGAATATCCGCAATACCTGCCGTTCATGGCGAATGCCGATGACGAGGACGCGCGCCGGCGCTACCAGTTCGCCTTTCAGAACCGCGGCACGCCGAGGAACATCCAGCTCCTGACGGAAGCGTTGCGCCTGCGCAAGGAGATGGCGGGTCTGTTCGGCCTGTCCAGCTACGCCGAATTCGCGACCCGCCGCAGGATGGTCGACAATCCCCAGGCGGTCGACAAATTCCTGCACGACGTCAAGTCGGCGGTGCGCGAAGTCGAGCGCCGAGAAATCGCCGAGCTGACCGCGCTGAAGGCGGCGACCTTGCAAAAGCCGGTCGCCGAGGTCAGGTTGCAGCGCTGGGACGCCGACTACTATCAGGAGAAGCAGCGGAAGGCGCGCTTCAATGTCGACCAGGAAGCCCTGCGCAAGTATTTTCCGACCGAAGCGAGCATCCAGTGGGTGATGGCGATTTCGTCCCGCCTCTACGGCGTCCGCTTCGCGCCGGCGACCGTGCCGACCTGGCACCCGGATGTGCGCTATTTCGACGTCGTCGACGCGGCGACCGGCAAGCTCAAGGGAGGCGTCTACATCGATCCGTTTCCCCGCGCCGGCAAGTTCAGCCACGCGGCGGCGTGGCCGGTGCGCGGCTCGGCCAAGCGCTCGCGCCGCACGCCGATCAGCGCGCTGGTGGCGAACCTCGATCAGGCCGGGCTTACCGGCGACGAACTCGAGACGCTGGTGCATGAGTTCGGACACGTCATGCACGGCGTCCTGTCCGACACCGAGTATGCGACGCTGGCGGGCACATCGGTGCAGCTCGATTTCGTCGAGGCGCCGTCGCAGATGTTCGAGGAATGGGCAAGGCGCCGCGAATCGCTGGCCCTGCTGCCGCAATTCTGCAAGCCGGCCTGCCCGGCGATCGACGAGGCGCGCCTCGAGCAGCTTTCGGCGGCGCGGCTCTACGGCGCCGGGATCCGCTACTCGCGCCAGCATCTCTATGCCGCTTACGACATGGCGGCGAGCGGCGAGACCGTTCCCGATCCGCAGGCGCTGTGGGAAAAGATGGAAGGCGAGACGCCGCTCGGCTACGTTCCGGGGACACACTTCGCCGGCACCTTCTCGCATATCATCAGCGGCTACACGGCCGGCTACTACGGGTACATGTGGTCGCAGGTCCTCGCGCTCGACATGTTGTCGACGTTCCACGGCAACCTGATGGACCCGGCGATCGGCAGGCGGTTCCGCACGACGGTCCTCGCCCAGGGCAGCCAGAAGCCCGCGGCGCAGCTGGTTCGGGAGTTTCTCGGGCGCGAGCCGTCGAACGAGGCATTCATCGCCGAAATCACGGGCACACGGTCGACGGCAATGCTGGCACACTAAAGCGGCGCAAAACGCGCCGGGGCGAAGGCCCGAAGGCGCGAGCAGGAGGAGACATGACGGCGTACATCATCCGGCGGCTGTGGCAGATGATCCCGACCCTGCTCGGGGTCATCCTGCTGGTGTTCATCCTGTTCAACTGGGTCGGAGGCGACCCCGCCTACGTGCTGGCCGGCAAGATCTCCAGCGCCGAGCAGATCGAGAACATCCGGCGCCAGCTCGGCGTCGACCAGCCGTTCTACGTGCAGCTGTGGATATTCATCAAGCAGGTCGTGACCGCGGATTTCGGCGCCAGCTGGAGCACCAACGAGGCGGTTTCGCACATCATGGCGACGCGCCTCGGACCGTCGCTGACGGTGCTGATCCCGCTGCTGATCATTAGCACGCTGGTCGCGATCGGCCTGGCACTCGCGGTCGCGTACGTGCGCGGCTCGCTGACGGACCGCGCGGTGATGATCGTCTGCACGGTCGGCCTGTCGGTTTCGATCCTCGTCTATATCATCGTGTTCCAGTACGTGTTTGCGTACAAGCTCGGCTGGTTCCCCGTGCAGGGCTGGGGCGACGGCTTCTGGCACAACCTGATCGTCTATGCGTCGCTGCCGATCATTATCCTGCTGGTCGTCAGCGTCGCGCCCGACCTGCGGCTGTTCCGCACGTTCGTGCTCGACGAGATCAACCAGGACTACGTCCGCACCGCGCGCGCCAAGGGCGTCTCGGAAAATCGCATCATGTGGGTGCACGTTCTGCGCAATGCGTCGATCCCGATCATCACGCACGTCATGGCGCAGCTGCCGGGCCTTCTGATCGGCGCGTTCCTGGTCGAGCGTTTTTTCTCGATTCCCGGGATCGGACGCGAAGTGATCCTGGCGGTCGAGCGCAGCGACTTCCCGGTGATCAAGGCGATCACCGTCTACGTCGCGGTGGCGACGATGATCGTCAACCTGTTGACCGACCTGATGTACAAGGCGGTCGATCCTCGCGTGCAACTCAAATAGGAGGCGGACGATGCCCTACGACGTTCCGCACGCCGTCTCCCCCGGCCTCTGGGCGCTAGCCTGGCGCCGCCTGCGCTCGGACCGCGTGGCGATGGTCTCGCTGGCGATCGTCGCCGCTTTCCTGGTGATGATCGTCCTCTCGGCCACCGGGCTGATCGCCAAGGATTGGGCGCGGGAGGAGGGCGTCAACTATGCGCCGCCCACCTTTGTCGGCCCGGATGCGGCGGCGCCGCCGGCCAGCGCCGTGCCGGGTGCGACGGTCGCGGGGGAAACCGGCGCGGCGGAAAACGAATCCGACTTGCAGATCGTCGACCCGCTGGCTGACGCGCTGGCCGCGATCAAGGCCGGAGCCACGAAGCCGGGCGAAGCCCCGCCGCCGGCGGCGCCCGACACCAAGAGCGTCGACCCGCTGGCCGACGTGATGGCCGACATCAAGGCCAAAGGCGCGGGGCGCACCGACCAGGTCGCCGCGCGCGCCCCGACCTTGCCCTTCGGCGGCGACAAATGGGGCCGCGACGTCCTGAAGAAGGTGATCAAGGGCTCGCAGACGTCGATCTTCGTCGGCATCGCCGCCGCCATCGTCGCCGTATTCCTGGGCTCGGTCTTCGGTGCCGTGGCCGGTTACTACGGCAAGTGGCTCGACGACGTCTTCAACTGGTTCTACAGCGTGTTCACCGCGATCCCTTACCTGCTGCTGATCCTGGCGGTCGCCGCCGTGCTGCAGCAGAAAGGCACGCTGACGATCATCCTCATCCTCGGTCTGACCGGCTGGACCGGCGTGTTCCGCCTGATCCGCGGCGAATACCTGAAGCACAAGGGGCGCGAGTACGTGCAGGCCGCCGATGCGATCGGCGCGTCGAATGCCCGGCGCATGTTCGTGCACATCCTGCCGAACGTCAGCCACGTCGTGCTCGTCCAGCTTTCGATCCTGACGGTCGCCTTCATCAAGTCCGAGGTGATCCTGTCGTTTCTCGGCTTCGGGGTCCCGGTCGACGTCGTCTCGTGGGGCTCGATGCTGAACGAGGCGCAGAACGAGCTGATCCTGGGCAAATGGTGGCAACTGGCGGCCGCCGGGACATTCATGGCGCTGCTGGTGACCGCGTTCAGCCTGTTCACCGACGCCCTGCGCGACGCACTGGACCCGAAACTGAAATGACCAAGACCGCCGCCATGCCCGCGCAATCTGCGACCGGAAAAACACGATGACCGCGCCGCTGCTCTCGATCCGCAACCTCCGGGTCAATTTCCGCCTCGACAAGGACACGACCTTCGAGGCCGTCAAAGGCATCAGCTTCGACATTCCGACCAACTCGACGGTCGCACTGGTCGGCGAATCGGGCAGCGGCAAGTCGGTGACCTCGCTGTCGATCCTCGGGCTGCTGCCGAAGGAGAACGCGACGGTGCTGCCGGGCAGCGAGATCGTCTACGGCGGGCGGAATCTGGTCGAGCTCGGCCAGGATGAATTGCGCAAGATCCGTGGCGCCGACATCTCCATGATCTTCCAGGAGCCGATGACATCGCTGAACCCGGTGTTCACGGTCGGATTCCAGCTGACCGAGGTGCTGCGCATGCACATGGGCATGGGGCCGGCGGAGGCGAGGAAGCGCGCGATCGCGCTCCTTTCCGAGGTCGGCATTCCCGATCCCGAATTCAAGATCAATGCGTATCCGTCGCAGATGTCCGGCGGCCAGCAGCAGCGGGTGATGATCGCGATGGCGATCGCCTGCGAGCCCAAGCTGCTGATCGCCGACGAGCCGACAACGGCGCTGGACGTGACGATCCAGAAGCAGATCCTGGATCTGATCGCCGCGCTGCAGAAAAAGCATCAGATGTCGGTGCTGTTCATCACCCACGATCTGGCCGTCGTCGGGGAGATCGCCGACTACGTGGTCGTGATGCGCAACGGCGAGATCCGCGAGCAGGGGCCGGCGAAGGCGGTGTTCGAGAATCCGCAGGACGCGTATACGAAAGCGCTGCTGCTCTGCCGTCCGCGCCTGGATCGGCGGCCGGTCCGCTTGCCGGTGATCGAGGATTTCATGAACGGCCACGGCAAGGCGATGCACCTGACCGAGCGCAAGCGCGGCATCGATCGCGCCGACCCGATCATTCTCGACGTCCGTCACCTGGGCAAGGACTTCTATTCGCGCGAGGGGCTGTTCGGACGGCGCAAGTTCGAGGCGGTCAAGGACGTCTCGTTCCGGTTGCCCAAGGGGAAGACGCTGGGGCTGGTCGGCGAGTCCGGATCGGGCAAGACGACGGTGGGGCTGACGCTGATGCGCCTGCACCAGGCGACGACGGGCGAGGCGCTGTTCGAGGGCAAGGACATCCTGTCGATGTCTGCCCGCCAGTTCATGGACTACAAGCGGCGGATCCAGATCATCTTCCAGAATCCGTACGCGTCGCTGAATCCGCGGATGATCGTCGGCCAGATCCTGACCGAGCCGATGCAGATCCACGGCATCGGCTCGTCGGTGCAGGACCGCACCGAACTGGCGTTCGAGCTCTTGCAGAAGGTCGGCCTGCCCGAAGTTTCGTTCTACAAGTACCCGCACGAATTCTCGGGCGGGCAGCGGCAGCGCATCGCGATCGCGCGCTGCCTCACGCTCAAGCCGGACATACTGATCTGCGACGAATCGGTGTCGGCGCTCGACGTGTCGGTCCAGGCGCAGGTCCTCAATCTGCTGCAGGATCTGCAGGACGAATTTCGCCTGTCCTACATCTTCATTTCACACGACCTCGCCGTCGTCAAATACATATCCGACGAGATCATGGTGATGAACCAGGGAGCGATCGTCGAAATCGCCAACTCCGACGACATCTACCTCCATCCGCAGCACCAGTACACCAAGAAACTGCTGTCGTCGATACCGAAGGGCTGGCACGACGGGACGTAGCTCTACAAGGTAAACGCCATCTCGCTGACTACCGCGCCGGGCAGGCGCATGCTGCTGACGCTGCGCGCGCGGTAGCTCTGGTCGCTGACGACGAGCTCGCTTTCCGCAGTCAACCCGACCAGGTGCTCGCCGAACATCCGGTAAACGCTGTCGTCGAAGCGCATGACGTTGACCGGCGCGACGATCCGCCCGTGCTCGACCCAGAACGACGCGAAGCGCGTCATGCCGGTCACGCGGCAGGCGGGACGGTCGGAAAAATTCAGGTACCAGAGATTGCCGATGTAGAGCCCGGTGTCGAGCGCCGCCAGCGCGTCGTCGCCGGCAAGCCGGCCTCCCGCCATGTCGAGCGACTCCGGGCTCTCCGACGCATTCGCGCCGTTGGTGGCCAGCTCGAATTCCTTGGCGGTCCGCGGACTGACCAGCGAGCCGACGAGCTTTCCACTCGTTACCAGCGGCACCGAAGCGGGGCGCGCGAAGCCATCGTCCTGAAACGCGGGCGCGACACCGCTGGCCGTGTTCTCGCTGAACGAGACCGACGCGTCGAGCGCAGCCGCACCTTCCTGCATCCGGAACAGGCAGCTTTGCCGCGTCGCCAGCGCACGCCCGGAGAATCCACCCCAGCAAAGCATGCCGGCGATCTCTTCCATCGCCGTCGGCGTCAGGTACGCGCGATAGCTTCCTGGCTCGAGCGACCGCGCCGGAACGGCAAGCAGCGCCAGGCGTTCGCGAGCGCCGCGCATTTTCGCGGCGAACGCCTGGTCCGACCAGTCGAAGCCGCCGTACACCGTTTTCACCGCCTTGTCTGCGCGGTGATAGAGGCTCCATTGCAGATTGAAGCTGGTCACCTCATGCCAATTGCGCTGCCCGAGCGAGTTGGCGAAGCCGCGATACACCGGCCCCGCAGCATAGATGCCGACGAGGTCGAGCCCTTGCGCCGCATCGAGAACGGTCGCGACGACGCCTTCCGACGCGGGAAGCGGATTGCTCCGGACGACCCGGCTGGAATGGACATCGGTCGCGTAATACAGGTGCGGATCGTCGGGCAGGTCGGTCACCATGTCGCGCAACGCGGCGAGCGCCTGCAGCAGCGGCTCGCGATCGCGCGCGAGATCGCCGCAAACCGTCATGCAATGCTCGGCGTGCCTGCGACCGGCGATCAGGTGCAGCCGTACATAACGCTGCTCGACGGTCCCCGGCTGGCGGATCTTGCCCCGGTTCATGCGCACGAAATCGGACACCTCGGCGTCCAGCGTGCAGGTGTAGACCTCCCCCGGAAGAAGCGAGCGGTCGAGGAAGGCGGCCAGTTCGTTGAAATAGGTTTCCATCGCCGAGATCGCCATCAGTTGTCTCCGCCGAAGACGTCGACGCCGGTGAACACGCACGCAGGCGAGGCGTGCCCGACGCGGATCAGCTGCGACGGCTCGCCTTTGCCGCAGTACGGCGTGCCGAGCACCGCGACGGTCGCGGCGTCGCCGACCTGCGCGAGGCTGCGCCAGAAGTTGGCCGAAATTCCGCGATAGTTGGGATTCTTGACGACGGTGGTGAGCTTCCCCCGCTCGATCAACCGCCCCCATTCGCAGCCGAACTGGAACTTGTTGCGCGAGTCGTCGATCGACCAGGAGCTGTTGGTCGCCATCAGGACGCCGTGCTCGATGCCGGCGATCATCTGGTCGAGGCCGGAGTCACCCGGCTCGATATTGAGGTTGGCCATGCGGTCGATCGGCGGGCGGTTCCACCCGTCCGCGCGCGAGTTGGCCACGCCCGCCATCTTGGCGCGCGCCTGCGAGATCGTGCCTCCCAGCGGCCGCTCGAGGATGCCGCGCCGGATCAGGTACGCTTTTTCGGCGGGTGCGCCGTCGTCGTCGAAGCCGTAGCTCGCGAGCTCTTCCGGCCGCGTCGGATCGAAGCTGACGTTGAGCAGCTCCGATCCGTACTGGTAACTGCCGAACATGTCCAGGGTGACGAAGCTGGTGCCGGCGAAGTTGCGCTCGTCGCCGAGGATCCGGTCGAGCTCCAGCGGATGGCCGATCGATTCGTGAATCTGCAGAATCATCTGGTCGGGCATCAGCAGGACGTCCATCTTCCCGTGAGGGCAGTTGGGCGCCGCCAGCAGCTGCAACGCCTCGTCGGCGATGCGCCGGCCGCTGCCGCGGAAGCCGAACCGGTCCAGGATCGATTCGCCTCCCTGTTGCGCCAGCCCCCGATAGCCGTTGAGCGTCCGCGTCTGCGTGTCGCCGTCGGCGTGGGCGCTGACCGAGAGATTGGGCATGACGAAACGGTACCGCTGGACGACTTCGCCGCCGGCGCTGGTCAGGTAGGTGTGCTGCGCGATGCGCGCCTCGACAGTGGCCTCCCAGTCGACGATGCGCGCATCGAACCCTGCCTCGCGCGATTCCGCGGCGAGGAGGTCGTGCCATTCGCCGCGCGACCAGGCCCGCGCGTCGGCGTCCGGCGAGGCGTATTCGCCGCGCGGGGCGATATCGGGCAGGGTGCGGAAATCGATCAGCGAGCGCGCGGCGCTCGCCAGCGCCCACGCCAGCGCGCGATCGAGCGCATCCTGCAAGCCGGGCCGGGAAAGATCGCTGGTCGCGGCGTAGCCGCACCCGCCGTCGGCGTAGACGGTGAGCATCGCTCCCCGGTCGGCCGATGTGGCCGGCGGCTGGGGTACGTTCTTGCGCACGGCGAAATGCTCGGCGCGCTCGTCGACGGCGCGCAGCGACCAGAAGTCGCCGGCGCAGCGCAGCTGCCGGAAATCGCTCCGTAGGGATTCGTTCATTGGGTATCGATGCGGCGGGCGCCGCGGACAAAATAATCCGCCATTATCGCTCGACCGGACGGGGCGCGCACGTCAACCAAGGTCTTCGGTCGGCAACCGCGGTGCGGTCGCGAGCGCAGCGAGCGCATCGCCGGTCAGCCGGGTGATGCGCCAGTCGGAAAGCACCGTCGCGCCCAGTGCCCGGTAAAAGCCGATCGCCTGTTCGTTCCAGTCCAGCACCGACCACTCGAAGCGTCCGCAACCGCGTTCCACCGCCAGCCGGGCCAGGTGAATCAGCAGGGCGCGGCCGTAGCCGCGACCCCGGTATTCTGGACGGACAAACAGATCCTCGAGGTACAGTCCGGGACGCCCCAGAAAAGTCGAGAAATTAGGAAAAAAAAGCGCAAAACCGGCCGTTTCGCTGCCTTCCCACGCCACGGCCACTTCAACCGTCGAATCCCGGCCGAAAAGCGCTCGCGAAAGCTGGCTTTCGGTTGCCACGCAAAGGTGCGCGAGCCGCTCGAACTCCGCGAGCCCACGAATCATCGCGAGTATCGCCGGCACGTCCGCCGGTTGCGCCGCGGCGATGCGGAAATCGTTCATGCGTCCGCAGTCCTCGACGCGGCGCGGCGGCAAGGCGCCATGGCGATGGCATACGCCGCGAGCGGGTGCTGGTGCACCGCAATAACCTGCTCGACGCCCGGCGGTCGGGCGTCGGCGCCAAGCCCGATCCGGCACCGGACGCGTTGCCCTCTTGCGTGTCGGACCGCGAACTTTGCCGCGTCGGCCGAACGCGTTATTGGCGGATTTGCAACAGTTCTGTAGCGCGGAGTGTAACAACCGCAACATTTCATTGCCGGCCGTTTCGTCATTGTTGTAATGTCGAGACGCTTTCAGAAAAGCGAACGGTCGATATCCCACGCAAAAGGCGGTCTCCGGCAGTCCCCGTGCAGCGAAATACTCCGTAGGAGCAAGCGTTTCCGGTTGCCATTCGAGTTGGGATTTGTGGGTTTTGGCCGAGCTATTGTAATTGTCTAAACTTTCCATTGGGGGTTCCATGTTGAAAGTAAACAGAAAAAAGCTGCCGCTTGCGATACTGCAGGCGTTGGGCGCAGGCGCCCTGGTGGGCACCGTAGCTCCGGTGGCCAACGCGCAGGTGCAAACTCAGCAGGCGCCCACGACCACGACGGTCACCGCCGAAGAAGTCCAGAAATTTTCCACCACCGTAACCGGCTCGCGCATCCCCTCGGCGAACCTCACCAGCACCAGCCCGGTCACCACCGTCGGCGCGCAGGACATCAAACTCGAAGGTGTGCAGAACGTCGAAAACCTGCTGAACAATCTTCCCCAGGTCTTCGCTGATTTCGGCGCAAACGAATCGAACGGCGCGACCGGCACGGCAACGGTCAACCTGCGCGGCCTCGGATCGCAGCGCACCCTGGTGCTGGTCAACGGCCGTCGCCTGCCGGCCGGCAGCCCGACGTTCTACCCGACCGACCTGAACGAAATCCCTGCGCCGCTGATCGAGCGCGTGGAAATCCTGACCGGCGGCGCATCGGCCGTGTATGGCTCCGACGCGGTCGCGGGCGTGGTGAACTTCATCATGAAGGACAATTTCCAGGGCCTCCAGATCGAGGGCAACTGGAGCGCGTACAACCACAAACAGGGCAACAGCCTCGCGAGTGTCATCGCCGCACGCGCCGCGACCAACCCATCGCAGTTTCATGTACCGGGGAACATCGATCACGACGGCGATACCTCGAACGTCAACATCACGATGGGCAGCAACTTCGCCGGCAACCGCGGCAACGCGACTCTTTTCTTCCAGTACAGCAAGAGCCAGCCGGTGTCGCAGTCGCAGCGCGACTACAGCGCCTGCGCGACCGGCGACAGCAGCGACGGTAACAGCCTGGTGTGCGCGGGTTCGTCGACGAGCTTTCCGGGCCGGTTCATCGATGCCAATACTGGCAACTCGTTCACGATCGCCAACGCGCAGGGCGGCGTGCGGCCGTTCTCATCCGCCACCGACCAGTTCAACTTCGCGCCTTACAACTATTACCAGCGGCCGGACGAGCGCTACGGCTTCAATGCGTTCGCCCACTACGACGTCAACGACCATGCGCGCGTCTACGGCGAGTTCGGCTTCCACGACGATCACACCCAGGCGGTCATCGCGCCCAGCGGCATCTTCGGCAGCGAATTCCTGCTGAGCGATACCAATCCCCTTCTTTCCACGGCGTTCAAGAACACGTTCGGCATCACGCCGACGACCATGGGCGACCTGATCATCCTGCGGCGCAACCTGGAAGGCGGGGGCCGCGACGATGATCGCCGGCACACGTCGTTCCGCGGCGTGCTCGGCGTCAAGGGCGATATCTTCGGGAACTGGGATTACGACGTTTTCGCGCAGACCGGCAAGGTGCTCTACCAGGAGACCTACCGCAACGACTTTTCGAAGACGCGTACTGCACGGGCACTGAACGTCGTCACCGATCCGACCACCGGGCAGCCAGTCTGCGCCTCGAGGCTGGACGGCACCGACCCGAACTGCGTCCCATACAACATCTTCACGCTGGGCGGTGTCACGCCGGAGGCGCTGGCCTATCTGCAGACGCCGGGCCTGCAGCGGGGACAGACCGAGCAGTCGGTGCAGGGTGCGACGTTATCGTCGGACCTCGGCACCTACGGGATCAAGTCGCCCTGGGCCAAATCCGGCATCGGCGTGGCGTTCGGCGTCGAGCGCCGAGTCGAGAAACTGAACCTCGAGACCGACACCGAATTCTCGACCTTCGACCTAGCTGGCCAGGGCGGCCCGATCATCGGCCTGTCCGGGCAGTTCACCGTCAAGGAAGCGTTCGGCGAAGTCCGCGTTCCGATCATCGAGGGCCAGCCGTTCGCGGACCTGCTGAGCTTCAATGGCAGCTACCGCTATTCGGACTACAGCACCAACCACACGACGAACTCGTACGGTCTCGGTGTGGAGTGGGCGCCGGTCAAGACGGTGCGCCTGCGCGGAAGCTACCAGCAGTCGGTGCGCGCCGCGAACGTCATCGAGCTTTTCACGGCGCAGGGACTCAACCTGCTCAGCCTGGCGTCGGATCCTTGCGGTGCCAACCCGACGGCGACGCTGGCGCAATGCCAGAGAACCGGCATCACGCCCGCGCAGTACGGCGGCGCCATCATCACCAACGCCGCGGGCCAGTACAACTATCTGCAGGGCGGCAATCCGGCGCTGTCGCCCGAAACCGGCAAGAGCACCACGCTCGGGTTCGTGCTGACGCCGATGCGGAATTTGAACGCTTCGGTCGATTATTTCAAGATCAAGGGCTCGAACCAGGTTGGCAGGGTGTCTCCGAACATCGCGCTGACCCAGTGCCTGAACACCGGCGCATTCTGCGACCTGATCCACCGCGACGCGTTGGGGACATTGTGGCTGACCGGCTTCATCAGTGCCCTGAACCAGAACTTGGCCAGCGCGAAGACCTCGGGCGTGGATATCAACGTCAACTACACCTACCCGTTCCAGAACAACTGGGGCAGCCTGGGCTTCAGTTTCTTCGGCACCTGGCTGCAGGAGTTCAAGCAGACGCCGGTTCCCGGATTGGGCGAATACGACTGCAAGGGGTTCTTCGGACAAACATGCGGCACGCCGATCCCGGAATGGCGGCACAAGGCGCGGGTGACGTGGATGACGCCGTGGAGCACCGACGTCGCTCTGACCTGGAGACACATCGCCAAGGTGAACATCGACCTCAGCAGCTCGAATCCGCTGTTGAACGGCAGCTTTGCGCCGGTCGACAAGGAGCTCGGAGAGCGGGACTACCTCGACCTGGCCGCTTCGTGGAATGTCACCAAGCAGCTGACGATCTCCGGGGGCATCGACAACCTGCTGGACAAGGATCCGCCGATCATTTCCTCGTCGATCGCGGGGCCTGCCTTCGGCAACGGCAACACCTATCCTCAGGTCTACGATGCGCTGGGCCGGAAACTGTTCGTGAGCCTGCAGTACCGGTTCTGACCTGACGGCGATCGCGGTACCCTTGACGGCGAGCTTCGGCTCGCCGTTTCTTTAGCTGCGTTGCATAATGAAGCTGGGAATACGGACGCGACCATGAAAGTCCTTTATTTGCCGCTGTTCATATCGGCGGCGGCTCTGGCAAGCGAGACCACGCTCGAGCAATGCCGCGGCATCGCCGATCCAGCCGCGCGACTGGCGTGCTACGACGCTCTTCCTTTGTCGGCGAATCCCGCTGGGCCGCAGCCGCAGCCGCGGGCGCCGCTGCCGGAGACACCGGCGCAATTCGGACTGTCCCGGGAAGCCGCTCCGGTCGTCGACCTGCCGTCGATCGAGAGCACGATCCCCGGGCATTTCGAGGGCTGGTATCCGAACAAGCGGGTGCGGCTCGCCAACGGGCAGGTCTGGCAGGTGGCGGACGGCAGCACCCGGCCGTACGAGCTCGACAACCCGAAGGTGACCATACGGCGCGGCGTGCTCGGCGCGTACTACCTCGATCTCTCGGTCGACAACCGTTCGATCCGGGTGCGTCGCGTCGAGTAGCGCCTGGCTGCGCCGGCATCACGCGATTCAAACCGCGTAGATCGACCTCAAGGCTCGAAGGTCCCCGACTCGCCGACAAAGGCGTTCATTCCAGCCATCATCGCCGTGATCATCGCCCGCTCGGGCGGCGTCAGGTCGGGATGCCAGATGTCGAAGATCAGGACGACACGCAGTCTGTCGCTGTCATTCCACGCCTCGTGCTCGATCGTATCGTCGAACACCCAGGCCTTGCCAGGCACCCACTGCCGGGTGTCGCTACCCACGCGGAAACGGCAGCCTTCGGGGATGATCAGCGGAAGGTGCGTGACCAGCCGGCTGTTGGTGACACCGTTATGCGCCGGAATCCTGGTCCTCGGCCGGAGCAGCGAGAACATCGCGGCCGGGGTTCGTCCGGGCTGATCGGGCTGCGGCGCGTGCTCCAAAGCGCGCATCGTCGCCGGGCATTTGGCGGCGTTTTCCTCGACCAGCTGCCCCAGTTTGTAAAGATGCAATGCGCTCCAGCGCGGCGAATTGTTGAGCTCGGCGAACTGGTTCTGGGGAACTTCGTCAGGGTAGGTGATGTACGGCGTGAAACCTTCCTCGGTCTGGAGCACGGCGAGAAATTCGTCGCGGATCTGGTCGGTCGCTGCCTCGATCGGATCGAGCCAGGGAAATAGGGCTCGATCGAAGAACTCGACCGGCGCCAGGTTCGGGTAGTGATAGATCGCCGATTGCGAATCGTAGCGC
>DATASF010000123.1:0-16132 GCA_036269335.1 Casimicrobiaceae bacterium | reverse complement strand
CGCAGCTCGTGTCCGAGCATCGCCAGAAATTCGTTCATCTTGCGCTCGCTCTGCTCCAGCGCCACGATCCGCCTGCGCTCGGTCATGTCGCGGGTCACCTTGGCGAAGCCGCGCAAATGGCCGCTGGAATCGAACAGCGCCGTAATGATGACGTTGGCCCAGAACGCCGTTCCGTCCTTGCGCAGGCGCCAGCCTTCGTCCTCGAAGCGGCCGACGCGCGCGGCGACTTCCAGCTCCATCTGGGGGAACTTGGCGTCGATTGCCTCCTGCGGGTAGAAGCGCGAGAAATGTTCGCCGATGATTTCCTCGGCCTTGTAGCCCTTGATGGCTTCGGCCCCCTCGTTCCAGGTCGCGATCCTCCCCTCCGGATCGAGCATGAACACGGCGTAGTCCCGGATGCCGCCAACCAGCAGACGGAATTTCTCCTCGCTGCGCCGAAGCTCGTCCTCCAGCTTGGTGCGCACGAGGATATCCTGCCGCAACGACTGATTCGCCTCCTCGAGCTCCTGCGTCCGAAGGCTCACGCGGAGCTCGAGCTCGTCATGCGCCTGGTGCAGCGCCCCCATCCCTCGTCGGCGCTGACCGACAACGGCGCTGAGCACGAACGCGGTGACGGCGACGATGCCGACGAAGGCCAGAAGGAGCAGCAGCGATGCGTTGATCGAGGCTGAGACGAACGGGCCGCGGCCGACGACCGTATGGACGACCGCTATCGCGCACAAGGCGGTGATGGCGGCCGCGACTTCGAGCTGCTCGAAGCGCAGCGCGGCCCAGATGATCAGCGGAAAGGTGAGCAGCAGCAGCGCGGGCGAGAATCCGAGCGAGGCCATGCCGCTGCCGAATACGATGTAGCCGGCGACGGCCAGCACCAGCGCGAACAGCGTCGCTTCGATTTTTTTCGAGGTCGACAGGCTGCGCGAAGGGCGCGCCGACCAGAAGAGGATCAGCGGCGCAAACACGATGATGCCGGTCAGGTCGCCCTGCCACCAGGTCCCCCAGTTGGTGACGAATTCGGTCAGGCCCGTGGGAGCGGTAATGGCGATAGCGCTGACACCGAGCGTTGCCGCGACCGTCGACGCGGCAGCGGCGACGGCGACGAACTTGAACACGTCCTCGCCGCTTTCGAAGCGAGTGGGAATCCCGATCAGGCGCCGAATCAGCGCTGCGCCGACGACCGCCTCGAGCGCGTTGCCGGTGCCGATCAGCAACGCGGCCATACCCGAGTCCTGCACGGTCAGGTTGGCCAGCGCGGCGCCGAGCCAGATCGCTGGCCACATGCGGTTTCCGGCGAGCAGGATAACGGCGACCGCGAGACCCGAAGGCGGCCACACAGCGGTGGCGTAACCCGGCGGGATCGCGAGCAATAGCGAGAGCTTGGCGAGCCCGAAATAGAGCGCCGCAAGCACGGCGACTTGCGCCGCGTACGAGAACGGTCGTTTGGAGATCGCGAGTTGCTGCACCCGGATTCGTCCTCCATGTTGTGCCGCCGAGCGGGTGGATTTTAGCGTGCGCGGCCGATTTTGGATGCGGGCGGCCCTGCACGGCGCCCGTAGGACGATCGCCTACATCGGGCGGCGCTTTTGTTTGACGCCAGTCTCCGGGGACTCCGCCGGGGTCGCAGACGTTTAGGCGATAATGCGCGGACTTCTACGTCCTTTGCTTGGCGGCGGCTGACCGGCGCAAACCGATGGATCTCGACTATTCGCCCGACGAACGCGCGTTTCGCGACCACGTGCGAGGATGGTTGCGCGACCATCTGCCGGCCGCGATGCGCGACAAGGTCGTCCGCTATGCGCCGCTCGGCCGCGACGATCTGCTGGGTTGGCATCGCATCCTGGCCGACCAGGGCTGGATCGCTCCTTCGTGGCCGCGCGAATGGGGCGGCACTGGCTGGAACGTAGTGCAGCGCTACATTTTCGAGGAAGAATGCGGTTACGCCGGCGCGCCGCCGCTGATTCCGTTCGGGCTCGCGATGTGCGCGCCGGTGCTGCTCGAGTTCGGCAGCGACGCTCAGAAGCGGCGCTTCCTGCCGCGCATCTATCGCGGCGACGATATCTGGTGCCAGGGCTATTCGGAGCCGGGATCGGGCTCGGACCTCGCATCGCTGCGCACGTCCGCCGTGCGGCGCGACGATCGTTACGTCGTCAACGGCCAGAAGACCTGGACGACGATCGCGCACCTGGCCGACTGGATCTTTTGCCTGGTCCGGACCGACGCCGCGATCGAGCGCAAGCAGGAGGGCATCTCGTTCCTGCTGATCGACATGAAGACCCCAGGCATCACCGTGCGACCGCTGCTGCTGATGGACGGCCGGCACGAAGTCAACGAAGTGTTCTTCGACGACGTCGAAGTTCCGGTCGAGAACCGCGTCCACGACGAAGGCAAGGGCTGGACCGTCTCCAAGTACCTGCTCGGCCACGAGCGGATGAACACTGCCCGCATCGGCGCTTCCAAGCGCGAGCTGGAGCGCCTTAAGACATTCGCCGCCGCCCAGTCGAAGAACGGCGCGCCGCTCACAGCGGATCCGCGCTTCCGCGACAAGCTCTCGCGCGTCGAAATCGAATTGATGGCGCTGGCGATCACCAACCTGCGCTTTCTCGACCAGCTGCGAGGCGGGCGCGTTCCGGGGGCCGAGGTCTCGATGCTCAAGATCAAGGGCACGGAGATCCAGCAGGCGCTGACCGAGCTGATGCTCGAAGCCGGCGGCCCACTCGCGCAAGTGCTGGGCCCGGTCGATCCGCTCGACATCAGCGCTCCCGACGAAGGTTTCCTGGCCACGCTCGCGCCGCGCTATTGCAACATGCGCAAGACGACGATCTACGCCGGATCGAACGAAATCCAGCGCAACATCATCGCCCGGCACGCGCTCGGTCTCTGATCACCGATGAATCTCGACCCCAGTGAAGAACAACGGCTGCTCGCCGCGTCGATCGAGCGCTTCGTCGAGCGCGATTATGCGTTCGACACGCGCCGCAGGATCGTGGCCTCGTCCGACGGGCACAGCGAGGACGTCTGGCGGACGATGGCGGAGCTGGGTCTCCTCGGCTTGCCGCTGCCCGTCGCGCACGGCGGGTTCGGCGGCGGCGCGATGGATACGGTGAGCCTGATGGAGGCGATCGGCGGCGCGCTGATCGTCGAGCCGTGGCTCGCGACGGTCGCGCTCGGTGCCCAGTTCATCGCTCGCGGCGGCAACAATGAACTACGCGATGAACAGCGGCGGCGCATTCTCCCCGCCGTCGCGGAAGGAAGGCTCAAGCTCGCCTTCGCGCACGCGGAAGGACCCGCGCGTCACACGCTCGCGCATGTCGCGACTCGTGCGCGCGCTGACGCGGACGGCTGGGTGATCTCGGGCATCAAGCGCGCGGTCGCGCACGCCGCTTGCGCAGATCTCCTGGTCGTGTCGGCGCGGACCGATGGCGGCGACAACGATGTCGAGGGGCTGAGCCTGTTCGTCGTCGAGCGCGATGCGCCGGGTATCGCGCTGACGGCGCTGCGCATGCTCGACGGCACACGCGCCGCCGACATCAAGTTAGACGAGGTTCGCGTGCCGCTGCAGGCGCTGATCGGCGCACCGGATCGCGCCTTGCCGCTGATCGAGGAAGTAGTCGATTTCGCGACCGCGCTGGTGTGCGCCGAAGCGGTCGGCGCGATCAGGTCGGCGAACGACGCGACGCTCGAGTATCTGAAGACCCGCAAGCAATTCGGCGTCGCGATCGGGTCGTTCCAGGCGCTGCAGCACCGCATGGTCGACCTGGCGATCGAGTACGAGCAGGCGAAATCGATTGCGCTTCTCGCCTGCTCGGTGGTCGACAGCGAGCGCGATGCCGCGGCGCGCTTGCGCACCGTGTCCGCCGCCAAGGCGAGGATCGCCGACGCGTGCCGCAAGGTCAGCCAGGAATCGATCCAGCTGCACGGTGGCATGGGCATGAGCGACGAGGTCAAGGTCAGTCACACGTTCCGGCGCCTGACCGCGATCGCGCAGCAGTTCGGCGACGCCGATCACCATCTTGCGCGCTTCGCCGCGCTATCCTGACGCCCGGACGTTCAGACCTCCAGCCACTCCTTGCGCACCGCGTGGCTGGCGCGAAGCTGGTGCGCGTCGCCTTCGAACACGATGCGCCCCTGCCCCATCACGTACAGCCGGCGCGAGATGGCGAGCGCTATCGTCAGCTTCTGCTCGATCAGCAATATCGCCACGCCGCGCGCGGCAATCTGGTCGAGCAGCTGGCGGACTGTATCGACCAGCCGAGGGGCGAGCCCTTCGGTCGGCTCGTCGACCATGATCAGGTCCGGGTCACCCATCAGGGTCCGGCAGATCGTCAGCATTTGCTGCTCGCCGCCCGACAGCACGCCGCCGGGCGCATCGATGCGCGCGCGCAGCATCGGGAACATGGTCAGGACCTCGTCGAGCGCCCAGCGGCCCGACGCGCGCGAGGACTTCATGCCCAGCAGCAGATTTTCGCGCACCGACAGCGCGGGAAAGATTTCGCGATCTTCGGGGACGTAGCCCAGGCCCAGGCGCGCGATCTTGTGCGGCGGCAGGCCGTCGATGCGCGCGCCGCGAAACCGGACGCAGCCGACCGGAGGCACGAGCCCGATGATCGTCTTCACCACCGTCGAGCGACCGGCGCCGTTGCGGCCGAGCAGACTCACGATCTCTCCGGCGCCGACCTTGAACGTCACCCCTTGCAGGATGTGGCTCTTGCCGTAGTAGGCGTGCAGGTCGTCGACTTCAAGCATCGGGGAGCGTCCCGAGATACGCCGCCTGCACTGCCGCGCTGTCGCGTATGCGCTCTGGCGCGTCGGTGGCGATGATCTCGCCGTAGACCAGCACCGAGATCCGGTTCGCCAGTCCGAACACGACGTTCATGTCGTGCTCGACGATCACCAGCGTGCGCCCTTCCGAAACCCTGCGGATCAGCGCGACCGCGTGATCGGCTTCGCCCCGGCTCATGCCGGCGGTCGGCTCGTCGAGCAGGATGACCTGCGCTCCGCCGGCGATGGTGATGCCGATTTCCAGTGCGCGCTGCTCGGCGTAGGTCAGCACGCCGGCGGGAACGTCGCGCCGGCCCGCGAGGCCGATGTGCTCGAGCGTCGCGAGCGCGGATTCGCCGGCGTCGCGCAGCGAGTCGGCGTTGCGCCAGAAGCAATAGCGGTAGCCGAGCGACCAGAGCACGCTGCAGCGCAGATTCTCGAAAACGGACAGCCGCGGAAAAATGTTGGTGACCTGGAAACTCCGCGCGAGGCCGCGCCGGTTGATGACGAATGGACGCGCACCGGCGATTTCCTCGCCGTCGAGCCGGATCGAGCCGCGGGTGGGCGCGTAACGCCCGCTGATCAGGTTGAACAACGTCGATTTACCCGCGCCGTTGGGGCCGATGATGGCGTGACGCTCGCCGCGCAGGATCTCGAGCGAAACGCCGCGAATGATCTCGGTGGCGCCGAAGCGTTTTTCGACGCCGCGAAGCTCGAGCGCGCACGCCGCTGCCATCGTCATCCCCGCGCGGCGGCGCGCTCCCAGGCCGAAGCGACCCGGGGGACAATCGCGCGAAAGAGCAGCAATCCGCCGACCAGCGCCGCCGCGGCGGTGATCCAGGGAGTCGGCGTGGCGGCATCGAGCTCAATCCAGAACAGGCGCATGCGCGTGCCGAGCTCCGGTTGGGTCGACATGCGGTAGCTCATTTCGATCGCCAGCACGGCACCGCTGACGATCAACGCGATCGGCACCAGCGCGACGCCGTACGCGGCCAGCACTCGGGCGAGCGCCCGCGGGTGCGCGACCCGGCGGTGCATGACGATCAGTCCGGCCAGCCCCGACGGCGCATGGAGGATCATCGCGATAAAGAACACGCCGAGGTAGAGCAGCCAGGCCGACGTGTAGTCGGACAGGCTGCTCTGCAGCCAGGTGATGACGATCGCGCCCAGGACCGGGCCGATGAAATACGCGGCGCCGCCGATGTAGGCCATGATCAGCACCGCGCCCGAGCGCTGGGCGCTGACCGCATCGGCCGAGACGATTTCGTAATTGATCGCATGCAGCCCTCCGGCGAGGCCGGCGAAAAGGCCCGCCATCACGAAAGCGACAAAGCGCACGCGCTGCGGGTTGTAGCCGACGAACTCCGCACGCTCGGGATTGTCGCGCACCGCATTGCACATGCGTCCGACCGGCGTACGCGTGAAGGCGTGCATCGCCAGCGCCGCGACGACGGTCCACACCATGACGGCGTAGTAGACCTGCAGCTGTGAGCCCAGCGGAATGCCGAAGTCGACCATGGTGCGCGTGCGGCTGGCGGTAATCCCCTCCTCGCCGCCGAAAATTCCCGGCAGCATGAACGTCGCCGCATAGACCAGTTCGCCGACGCCGAGCGAAATCAGCGCGAATATCGTCCCTGCCCGCCGGGTCGTCACGGCGCCGAACACCGCCCCGGCGAGCAATCCGCCCGCCGCACCGGCCAGAGGGACCAGGAACATCGGCAGCGGCAATCCGTGGTTGATCGCGCGCATCAGACCGATCGCGGCGTAGCCTCCCAGTCCGAAGTACACGGCGTGGCCGAACGACAGCAAGCCCGTCTGGCCGAACAACAGGTTGAACGACAGCGCGAACACCGCGGCGATCGCCATCTGCGTCAGCAGCGAACGGCCGAAATCGGATTGAAGTCCCGGCAGATGTGGCAGCACGACAAGCAGCGCGACGGTCGCGATGAACAGCCACGCTCGCCGGCGTCCCGGTGCGAGGGACGCGGCCCCGCGCTCGCCGGCGGCCGCTGCGCCGGTCATTGTACGGCCCCCACGCTTGCGGGCCCATTTGCCAATGAGCCCACGGCGCTGCCCCCAAAGGGGGCGCAATTCGCGGCTTGGGGCGGCCCGGCGCCGCTCATACGTCGCGCGTGCCGAGCAGGCCCCGCGGCCGGACGATCAGCATCAGCACCAGCAGCAGGTAGGGAACGATGGGCGCAGCGGTGGCAAGCTTGATCGCGAAGAGCTCGTAGAACGGCGAACTGCGCGAGATTATGACGCCGAGCGTGCGAAACAGATCGAGCAGCGAATAGTCGACCGCCACCGCGAACGTCTGCAGGATGCCGATCAGCATCGACGCGATCAGCGCGCCGGAGAGCGACCCGAGTCCGCCGACGACGACCACGACGAAAACGATCGGCCCGATCGCATGCGCGAGTGTGGGCTGCGTCAGCAGCATGAACCCGCCGATGACGCCGGCGAGCCCGGCCAGCGCGCTGCCGACGGCGAACACAAGCACGAAGACGCCCGGCACATCGTGGCCGAGCGCGCTCAGCATCTTCGGATGCGTCAGCGCGGCCTGGATCACCAGCCCGATTCGCGTTTTCTTCAGCGCCAGGTAGAGAAACGCGAACATCGCCACGGAGATCAGCATCATCATCCCTTTGTACGCCGGGAACGTGCTGCCGAAGACGCTGAACAGCGGGAAATCGATGACCGCCGGCACGGCGTTGGCCACGGCGTTGCGCCCCCAGACCATCGTCACCAGCTCCTCGATCAGGTAGGCGAGACCGAAGGTGAACAGGATTTCCGCGACGTGGCCGCGGGCGTGCACGCGCGAAAGCCCGTAGCGCTCGATCGCCGCGCCGGCTACGCCGCAGAGCAGCGGCGCAATGACCAGCGCCGGCCAGAAGCCGACCCACCGTCCGAGCTGGTACGAAAAATACGCGCCGAGCATGAACACGCTGGCGTGGGCGAAATTCAGCACGCCCATCATGCTGAAGATCAGGGTGAGCCCCGACGACAGCATGAACAGCAGCAGTCCGTAGACGAGCCCGTTCAGCAGCGAGACGGTGACAAGCTCGAGCATTGCACTCAAGTCAAAAGCGCCGCGGCGGGCGCGGCGCGCGTTGCATCAGCGGACCGGACGCGCCGGCCCGCTCACTTCGGCCGGTCCATCTTGCACGTCGTCGGCAGCGCGGTCGCCTTGCCTTCGACCTTGGCGTCGGTCTTCCAGCCGAGGCCCGAGCCTTCGCTGTCGTATTTGACGTTCCTGGCCAGCGTCGAGACGAACAGTGGCTGCAACAGCTGGTGGTTGTCGGCGCGCATCTCGACTTCGCCGAGCGATGTCGTCATTTTCATGCCCTCCATCGCGCGCGCGACCTTGACCGGGTCATTGGACTGTGCTTTTTTCGCCGCCGCGGCGAACATGTCCCACATCGTCTTGGCGCGCCAGTACGCGTACTCGTTCTCCTTGCCCGGATAACGCTTGCTGAACGCCGCGACCGTCGCATCGAGCTCGGGTGCGGCGTTGCGGTGCCACTCCGACACCTGCTTCAGCGTGTCGACGCCCGCTTCGCCGATCGCGGTGACGGCGCCGGGGCTGCCCCCGTAATAGGTTTCCCAGGTCACCTTGAGTCCGGCGTCCTTCCCAGCCTTGATCAGCAGCACCATATCGTTGCTCCAGTTGCCGGTGATCACCGTATCGGCGCCAGCTGCCTTGATCTTGGCGACGTAGGGCGAAAAATCGTTGACCTTCTGCAGCGGATGCAGCTCGTCGCCGACCACCTTGATGTCGGGACGCGACTCGGCGAGCATCTTGTTGGCCGCCACCGCGACCGCCTTGCCGAACGAATAGTCCTGGTTGATCAGGTAGACGCGCTGGACTTTCTTGTCGCGCGCGATCACGTCGGTCAGCGCCGCCATTTTCATGTCGGCGTCGGCGTCGAAGCGAAAGTGCCAGAACGTGCACTTTTCGTTGGTCAATGCCGGGTCGACCGCCGCGTAGTTGAGGAACAGCACTTCTTTCCCGGGATTCCGCTCGTTGTGCTTCTGCACGGCGTCGGTGATCGCCAGCGCGACCGAGCTGCCGTTGCCCTGGACGACATAGCGGGCGCCCTCGTCGAGCGCGCGCTTGAGCTGGATCAGCGATTCCTGCGGATTGACCTTGTTGTCGTACGACAGGAGCTCCAGCTTTTCGCCATTGAGGCCGCCGGCGGCGTTGATCGCGTCGATGTAGAACTGATGCGTTTTCTGCGCCAGAATGCCGGTGGCGGCGCCACCTCCCGACAGCGGATCGATGAAGGCGATCTTCACGTCCGCGGCGGCGGGCGCGGCAAGGCAGGCGATCGTGAAGCCCAGCGCAAGGGTGCGGCGCGTGCAAGCGTTCATTGGCTCCTCCAGGGGTTGTGGCGGCGGCGACGCGCATTTCACGCGATCGGGCCGCTTCCGGTGGATGCTAACGGGCCGGGTAGCGCCTTACAAGCGCATAAACGACTGCGCGGTGATGCTGCGGCGCAGCACGCGAACCGTCAACGGAAATTGACAAGGAGAGTACGCATGCTGGGTCTGATGATGCGCTGGCCGCTGACGATCTCGTCGCTGATCCGCCACGCCGACCAGTGTCACGGCGACACCGAGATTGTTTCGCGCACGATCGAGGGGCCGATTCATCGCTACACGTATCGCGACGCCCATACCCGCACGCGCCGGTTGGCCAACGCGCTGTGGCGGCTCGGGGTCGTCCCGGGCGAGCGCGTCGCGACCTTGGCCTGGAACGGTTATCGCCACTTCGAGCTCTACTACGCGGTGTCCGGCATCGGCGCGATCATCCACACGATCAACCCGCGGCTTTTTCACGACCAGCTGACGCACATCGTCAACCACGCGGGCGACCGCCTGATTTTTTTCGACCTCACCTTCCTGCCGCTGGTCGAGAAGCTCGCGCCGGTCTGTCCGGGCGTGACGACCTGGATCGCGTTGACCGATCGTGCGCACATGCCGTCTTCGTCGCTCAAGCTGCTCTGCTACGAAGAGCTCGTCGGCGACGAAAGCGACGATTACGCATGGCCTGAGCTCGACGAGGAAACCGCGGCGGGGCTGTGCTACACGTCGGGCACGACCGGCCATCCGAAGGGCGTGCTGTTCAGCCATCGCTCGACGGTGCTGCACGCGATGGCTGTCTGCCTGCCGGACGCCAAGGGCTATTCGGCGCAAAGCGTCATCCTGCCCATCGTCCCGATGTTCCACGTCAACGCCTGGGGGATTCCCTACTCGGCGCCGCTGGTAGGCGCGAAGCTCGTGTTTCCCGGCGCGGGCCTCGACGGCAAGAGCCTGTACGAATTGTTCGAAAGCGAAGGCGTCAAATCGTCGGCCGGCGTGCCGACCGTCTGGCTCGGCCTGATCCAGTACATGAAGCAGAACAATCTCAAGTTTTCGACTTTCGAGCAGACGACGATCGGCGGCTCGGCCTGCCCGGCAGCGATGATCCGGACCTTGCGCGACGACTTCGGCGTCAGCGTCGCGCATGGCTGGGGCATGACCGAAATGAGCCCGGTTGGAACGATAGGCAGCCCCAAGGCCAAGCACCGCGACCTGTCGGCCGACGAGCGCTTCGCGTTGTCGCTGAAGCAGGGCCGGCCGCTGTACGGCGTCGAGATGAAGATCGTCGATGCGGAAGGACGCGATCTGCCGCGCGACGGTGTGGCGACCGGCGACGTAATGGTCAGGGGGGCATGGGTGATGCGCGACTATTTCAAGAACGACCAGCCGAGCCCACTGTCGGCCGACGGCTGGTTTCCGACCGGCGACGTGGGCTCGATCGATCCCGACGGCTATCTGCAGATCACCGATCGCTCAAAGGACGTGATCAAGTCCGGCGGCGAATGGATCAGCTCGATCGAGCTCGAGAACGTCGCGATCGGGCACCCTGCCGTCGTCGAAGCGGCGGTCATCGGCGTATTCCACCCGAAATGGAACGAGCGCCCTCTGCTGTTGGTCGTCCGGAAGCAGGGCGCGAGTCTCACGCGCGACGAAATGCTCAAGTTCTACGAGGGCAAGATCGCCAAGTGGTCGACGCCGGACGATGTCGTGTTCGTCGACGAGCTGCCGCACACGGCGACAGGGAAGCTGTCGAAAAAGACGCTGCGCGAGACCTACAAGGGACACCGGCTGCCGACGGCCTGACAAGTGGGGCGCCTCGCGCTCCCCCGGTGGATTTCGCTCCGCCGGTGCCGCGTTTCGTCGCGTCTGCCTGCGGACGATGGAACTCCGATATACGATCGGTGGGTCCACCCCTCGGGGCTCAGCATGAAGACAAGGTCCGCAGCCGCTCTGGCCCGCCTCGTTGCGGCGCTGGTTTTCATCTCCCCGCTCGCACCGCAAGCGCACGCCGATGCGCCGGCGTTTCGCGGCGATGCGGCCCACTCGGGAGTTTACGCCAGCGACAAGGTGCCGTCGCTCGACCGGGTCGCCTGGAAATTCAAGACCGGCGCCAAAGTGGTGTCGTCGCCCGCGGTCACCGGCGGGACCGTCTACATCGGAAGCGCCGACCGCTTCGTCTATGCGCTGAGCGCGGAGAATGGCGCCGTGCGCTGGCGATACAGGACCGGCGGCGCGGTGAATTCGTCGCCGGCCGTGGCCGCGGATACGGTCTTCGTAGCCAGCGCCGACGGCAACCTCTATGCGCTCGGCGCAAGCGACGGCAAGCTTCGATGGCAGTTCGCGACCGCGGGCGAGCGGCGGTTCACCGCGCCCGGCATCCACGGAGCCACGCCGCGAACGGAGGCGATGCCCGATCCCTTCGACGTGTTCCTCTCGTCGCCGGCCGTGGTCGCGGGCATCATCTACTTCGGCAGCGGCGACCATCGTGTCTACGCGATCGATGCGAGCTCCGGCGCGCTGCGGTGGAGCTTCGAGACCGGCAACGTCGTGCACGCCTCGCCGGCGGTCGCCGACGGCGTCGTCTACATCGGAAGCTGGGACCGCAATCTCTACGCGCTGGATGCCGCAACCGGTGCGTTGCTATGGAAGTTCCAGACCGGTGACGACAAGGAAATCTACAACCAGGTTGGCATCGCCGGTTCCGCGGCGGTCGCCGCGGGCACGGTTTTCTTCGGCTGTCGCGACGGGCACTTCTACGCGGTGGACGCGAAGACGGGCGTTCGCAAATGGGCGCACGATAACAACAAAGGATGGGTGATCGCGTCCCCTGCGGTCGAGCGCGGCGTCGTTTATTTCCCGACGTCGGACGGCGAGCGCTTCAAGGCGCTCGACGCTGCCACCGGTGCCACGATCTACGATATCTCGAACAAGGCGGTCTCATTTTCGTCACCCGCGATCGCGAAAGAAACGGTGTTCTACGGATCGTCAGACGGTTGGCTGCATGCGGTCGACGCCTCGACCGGCCGCGTCAGAGCCGAATTCCAGACCGATGGATCGAAGGCCAATGCCGCCAGGTACATCGATCGCGAAGGCCGCGTCGACAACGCCGCGCTCTATCCGGATTCCACGCTCGACGGCATGATCATCGGGCTCGACCGCATGTATTCGCTCGGCTCGGTGCTGTCATCGCCGGTCGTGGTCGACGGCGTCGTCTATTTCGGAAGCACCGACGGAAATGTATACGCGATCCGATGAGTTCGCGCGACGCGCCATGCGGCGTCGGGTCGAGCGATGATATACAATCTGCCCATGCCTGATGTTCGCATCCCGGACGGGCTCCGCCACCGACGCCTGCGCGTCGGGCGTCAACTGGCCGGCCTTGTCGTGATAGTCGCCAGCGCCTGGGTCAATGGCTCGTTCGCACAGCGTCCGCCGTCTGCAGTCGTCGGTCCCGATGGCTTTCTGAACTTGCCGCAGAAGATCAGCGTCCAGGAGCTGGAAGGCTTGAAAGCGACTGCGGTCGACCCCTCGGCCGATGCGGCCTTCGATCTCGATGTTCGCGGCAATATGCTAATCGTCAGGCTCTCCAATGCCGAGGTAGCGCGGGGGTTCCTGTCCGAAACGGACGGCACGCGCGAAACCTGCTACGGATTCGAACGCGACGACGGCCGCCTGAAGGATGGCTATTCGTTGTGTCAGGCCCGAGTCGATCTGGTGCTTACCGCGCGGCCCAAAGCGAAGGATGGCTATTTCGCGCCGCTGAAAGCTGGGGCGCTCTATTTCAAGTTCACCCTTCTCGACCGGAACTATGGCGGCAACGAATCGGTCTATTCGGCAGCGATGTTGAGGGCCCGAAAATAGGATCTTTGGCGGGCGCTTGTCGGGTGGCATTGTGAAAACTCTTCTCCGCAGGATCGCGCTGCTTGCGCTTGTCGCCGTCGCACTCCCGCTTGCCGGCTGCGCGACGACCCAATACCCGGTCCCTGCTTACAACCGTTACTCGGCCGAGGACATCATCGCCATGGTGCACGCCGGCGAGCCGAGCAAAGAGATCATCGCGAAGTTGGAGGCGTCGAACGGGTTCTATCCGCTGCGAGCCAGCGATCTGGTTCGACTTCACGAGCAGGGCGTCCCGCTCGACGTGCTGGACTATATGCAGGACACCTACCTTCGCGGCATACGGCGCGAGGAGCGCTTCCAGTTGCCGCAGCGAATTCCCGGACCGGTTTGACGATGCGGGCGCAGCGGATCGCTGCGCCCGCTGGGATCGATTCGGCGGGTCGATCGCGCGCCGCTCCCACGGGCGCGGTTCTGAACTACCCTGGCTGCGCGCGAGACCGTCGGTGACGACATCGCCTCCGAGATCACCCCGACGGTACGGCGACCGGTGGATGTGGACCGCCCCTGATGATTATTTCCCGCTGCGCGAAGGAGCCTGCCGCCGCTTTTTCGTGACAGCTGCCGCAGTCCAGCAGTGCCTTGCGTGCTTGAGGCGTGAACTCGCGAACGTTATTGAGTCCGGGCGCCAGTCCCATCTTGAACACCACGCTGGAGTGGTAATGCTTGAACATCCGCAGACTGGTAATGCGGAGCGGCGTAGACTCGTCGGACATCCGGTGGAAAAATTGCTGCGGTCCGGTAAAGTCGCTCCGATCACCCGCATTGGCGCTCAGATAATCGCGGATGTGTCGCAAGGTCTCCGGGTCGAGCGACAGCGCCTCGCCGAAATGGTCGTCGGGTTTCTTGAGCAGGGCCTCCCACGATCGTGCGGGTAACAGACCCGGCAAATACGCGAAGTGACAGGCGCCGCATTCGCTCTGGTACTTCGCATCCGCAGCGGGTGCGAAACCTCCGTTTTTGTAAGACTGCGGATCGTAGTAGCCATGAGCTGCTTCGACCGACCCCGTGACCAGCAACAGCAGCACCGCTGCGACCGCACACTTCATTTGCATTGAGCTCCGCCTTCGAAAGAACGATAGATGAATTGCGTGCGCCGATCCGCGTTCCGCACCCATCGGGAAAATTGTATCAAACCGCGCACGAGCCCCGGCGGGGCTCATCCTTGCTGCAAATCAGTCGGGCCTTGGTCGTCCGAAGAGGGAACCGACTTTGGAACCTATAATTCTCCGTGGCCGCGAAAAGCTTCGTCGGTGACCGTGAATTTCCGCATGCGGTAGTCGCCGATCGGAGACCGAAGATGACACACGCTACATTCTGCGAGCGTCTTGGGCCGCGGATTGGGACGCCACGCCGGGTCGAGCACCGCGGCGTGGAGTCCCGCGATATATGGTGTAGCCGTGATGCGCAACGGCGCTTCGCTCGCGTTCAAAGAGTGCATGATGGCGATTGAGTGGACGTTCTGCGCGCTGTCGGCCGCGTGCGCGACAAGGTAGTCGTGAAGGTGCTGCTGCGTTGTGGCGTCGAGCTGCGCCGAATCGCCGAAGTGATCCTGCAACGAACCGAAGACCCTGTTCCAGGATCGCGCCGGCAGGAGTTCGGGCGGATACGCCATGTGACAGCTGCCGCATTCCTTCAGATACGCGGGGTCGGTGATCGGCGGAAAGAATTGCGTTGCGGCGAGACTTTGCGCGACCCACGCCGTCTGACTGACGGCCGACACGGCGAGCAACATCGCCACCCGTCTGGTTTTGCGATTCATATCGATCTACCTCCTCGCTTCAACGACCTCGAATCATCACCAGGACGTCCCCTTTTTCCTGCGGGGTGCATTCGCGTCCGAGTGTCCATTTGCAGTTGCGCAGCAGCCACTTTTCGATATCCGCCCGGTTCGACAGGCGCTTGGGATTGACCGAAGGAGCCAAAGGCTCGATCACCTTGCCGGTGGTCGCGTGCTTGCCCGGCCGGCGGAGGTCGTCGCTGTGGCACAGGTTGCAGCGCCTCACCTCGCCCGATTTCGGTTCGGTCACCGGGTGGTCCCAGAATCGTTCTCCCGCCTGAGCCGAGAAGTTGCCCGCCCCTTGAGCGGCGAAATCCTTCAGCAAGTCGTCCACCGGATCCGCCGCGGCGTTCGGCGCCCCGGCACTCGCGAGCAGCACGCACAACGCGATCGGACCGATGACATCCATCCGACTCATGCGCCCTCTTTCCTGGCACTGCCCGACGACTTGCCGACGTGAATCGCGCCTGGCTCGAACGTGCCGAGCTCCGCATCCAAATGGCAATCGCCGCAATCGACTTTTTTGACGCGCTGCCAATCGGCATCGGTGACGTCGGAGTGTCGCCCCTTCCAGTAAGAAGTCTCGGTGATGCGCAGCGGCGTGCTGCTCGCGGGAGTTCGCGAAGCGACCTTCCAGGCCGTCGGCGTCTCGGCGTGCTCGGCCGAGTGCGCGCTCGCATAGGAAGACAATGACGCGACGGCCCCGGCATCGAGCGCGAGATCCTCTCCGAAGTGGTCCTGCTGTCCGAGCATCGCCTGCCATGAGCGTGCCGGCAGCAGCGAGGGGTGAAAGGCCAGGTGACAGCTTCCGCATTCGTGCTGCCATTGCGCATCCATCGCGAGCACCGGACCGGGGAACGGGAGGTAAGGAACGTCGCGCGCGGACTTGAAGTAGCCGCGAAAGTACCAGGCAGCGAATCCCACGAGCACCACGAGCATCGCTATCGCCGCATTGGCGGCAAGCGACACCGACTGCTCGCTTTCCGCCGCGCGTTTGCGGCCGCGGATCATCGCGACCGGAAGGTTTTCGCGGTCCGAATAACTGCTCACAACGACGCCGAGAATGTGCACCGCCACCACCGCCAGCATCGTCCAGGCGAGGACCGAATGCACCTCGCGTAGCGCGTCACCCTGCGCGAAAGTCAGCAGGCCCTGCAACGGTCCCTGCTGCTTCTCGCCGCCGAGCGCCGCGACGCCGGTCAGCACCGCCAGCGCCCCGAGCGTCAGCAGTATGAATATCGCCCAGCTTCCGGCGGGATTGTGTCCAACGAAGTGCGCCTGGCGACGACGGAGGAGGTCGCGCAGATAGCGAAGCGCGGGGACCGGCCCGAAGGCGAA
>DATASF010000122.1:0-5410 GCA_036269335.1 Casimicrobiaceae bacterium | reverse complement strand
GCGACGATCGCGGCCCCGATCTGCGGTGCCATGGCCGCCTCGAAGATCGTGATTTGAATGCCCTCGCCTCGAGCCCCGAGGAGGCCTGCGAAGAGCAACGCGATGATCGCGGGCGCGACCACAAGCTTGAACCCGAGTCCCGTCATGAGCTCGCCCAGCTTGCCGCGAACTGCGCTCCACTGGATCTGGTATCCGACCGACACGAGGGCCAGGGGCACAAGCGTGGTCCCGAGCCGTCGTAGAAGTCCCGCGAACCAGGCGGGGTAGTGCACGGGTATCAGCAACAACGCGATCAGGAAGGCGACAAACGGGGCAAACGTCAGCACCTTCTTGGCCACTGCGCGCGCGCTTGTTCCGGCGCCCTGCCCGTACAGCGCCGCGACCAATATGCCCAAGGTCGACAGGACCATGTACGTGCCCATCTGATCGATCAGGATGCCGAGTGCCAGACCTTGCTGGCCATAGAACGTCTCGATCATCGGCAGGCCGATGAAGGACGTATTGGCAAGCGATCCGGTCAGCGTCAATGCCCCGACCGTTCCGGCCGGCAAGGCCCAGATCTTTCCCACCATCTTGAAGAATACGAACCCGACGCCAAACATCACCCATGCCATTGCCACCGGGAACAGCAACGACATGTCGAGCTTGAGGTCATGGACGTACAGCAGGGTGAGGGCGGGCAGCGATACGTGGATCACGAACCCGTTGAGCGCCGCATGCGCGTTATCGGGAAGGCGGCCGCTGCGCCGCAGAAGCATACCGATGACGAAGCACGCAACCAGCAGAATGAAGTTATCCACGCCGACCTCCGGCTCGGACTCGTTCAAGCCCGCGACTTCGTGCCATTCGCCGTGGGCGCAATGCAGCACACGCGGATCGAATGCGGGCGCCTTGTCCAGTCTTCAGTGCAGGGGTATCTTGTAGCGCCATCGAACATCCTGGCTCGCAATTGGCGCGCCCCAAATTCGCCGACGGAGGACGATAACATGGCGGTGCCTGCGGCTGGAATCGCAGCGTTTCTTCATGCGGCCGCGGAGGAGCGTCCGGACCGCCAGTTGCTGGTGGTACCGCAATGGCAGGAGGCCGACTGGGAGACTTTTCTTTCCCAGGCGCAACCCCTCAGCGTTGCGCGCGGCAAGGTACTGATCCAGGAGGATGCGTCCGAGCGCGTGATCTACTTCGTCTCGTCCGGGCTGCTGGAAGTCACGTCGGTTATAAGCAGCCAGACCATGGGAACCCTTGCGAAGGTTCATCCCGGATCCGTCGTCGGCGAGCTTTCTTTTTTCGACGGCCGGCCCCGGTCGGCGAAAGTCTGGGCGGTCGCCGACAGCGAGCTGTACCGCCTGGACTACGACGCCTTCCTGCGGTACGCCGACGCGCATCCGCGGCAAGCGTGCGATCTCCTGATGGCAATCGGCCGCGTCGTCGCTTTGCGGCTTCGGCGCACCCAGGCGGGAAGCATGCGCTGACCTCCCACGGAGGACGCTACATCTTCGCCTTTTGCGGATCGTCGGCAGGATCGATGTAGTTGATATCGAATGGCCCGTTCCCGTTGATCTGAACGATGGTGCGGCCGGTCGTAAACGCGTAGTGATGCTCTTTGCCCGGCAGGAAATGGAAGCCGCCGCGCGGCAGCGCGCGCGCGGCGCGCTTCGAGAACTTGTCGCCCAGACCGATATAGAGCATTCCGGAAATCACCGTCAGTTGCTCATCCTGCGTATGCCAGTGTGGGGCAATCTTGTATCCGCCGGCCGGTGCCAGCATCCTGACCACGAACGGGCCGGCCTTGCCCGGATCGCCCTGGAGCACGGCGAACTTGGCACCCTTGGGCAGGGACGGCGGCGCGTCACCCCACTTGATGTCGGTTGGAGTGATGAAGGTGTGCGCGCTGCCGGCGTCCTGCGCCATGGCTGGGGTGGCGAACGCTGCGCCGGCGAGAACGCCGATGGCAAAGCGGACCAACGCGTTGTGTGCTGTCGACATTCGAGCTCCCGATGTTGTGACGATCGATCGATATCCGCCCGGTCTGTCTCGATCGGGCGTCGTGCGTGTGCTCTCCTTAAAGCGTCGCGATCATATGCCAACCCGGCGCTCGATGCTATCCAGCGTCGATCTGCTGCAGCGCTTGACCGATCTCGGCGGCATTGCCGGGCCGGACCAGACGCGCGATCTCATTGCCGTCGCGCATGAAAATCAACGTCGGCCAGAGTCTCACCTTGAACGAGCGACCCAGCGGCCGCCCGCTGCCGTCGGCGATCTTGATGTGCCGCACCGCCGGGTGATCGGCGAACGCAGCAGCCAGCCGAGGCTGCGCTGCCCGGCAATGGCCGCACCATGGTGTTCCGAATTCGATCACCGTCGGGCCGTCGAGCTGGTCGATCGTCGCCCGCGGCGGCTCGACCGACGCGTACACGTCGTTCATCCCCATCGCAATCGAAGCGCGCTGTGTCGCGTCACGCCTCGCGCCGAGTCAGCCGCGCTGCGCCGCGCGCGTATTCAGGAAAACCGAGTACAGCGACGTCGTTGCGCAGATGAACAGGCGGTTGAGCTTCGCGCCGCCGAAGCAGACGTTGGCCACGGACTCGGGAATCAGGATCTTTCCCAGCAGCGACCCATCGCTGGTGATGCAGTGCACGCCGTCACCGGCCGACAACCACAGGTTGCCATGGACGTCGACACGAAAACCGTCGTGCAAGCCGACCGCGCAGGTAGCGAACACCTCACCGCCGGAGATCGAGCGCCCGTCAGCCGAAAGCCTGAAGCGGCGCACATGATGCGGCCCGTCGGCCTTGTGCGTGAGCCCCGTGTCGGCGATGTACAGCAGCGATTCGTCGGGCGAGAACGCGAGACCGTTGGGCTGAACAAAGTCCGAAGCCACGACGCTGACGCGACCGTTCGCCGGATCGATGCGGTAGACATGATTGCCGCCGATTTCGCTCGCCGCCGCGTCGCCTTCGTAGTCGGAGTCGATGCCGTAACTCGGATCGCTGAACCAGATGCTGCCGTCGCTCTTGACGACGACGTCGTTGGGCGAGTTGAAGCGCTTGCCGTCGCACCGGTCGGCGAGAACCGTGCGCCGGCCGTCGAACTCGGTGCGCGACACACAGCGACTGCGGTGCTCGCACGAGACCAGGCGGCCCTGCAGATCAACCGTATGACCGTTGCTGTTCATAGACGGTTGTCGGAACACCGACACCGACCCGTCGGTCTCGTCCCAACGCAGCACGCGGTCGTTCGGAATATCGGACCAGACCAGATAGCGTCCTGCCGCGAACCACGCCGGCCCCTCCGCCCAGCGGCAACCGGTGTACAGCTTCTCGACGTGAACATACGGGAGCGCCACCTTGTGAAAGCCCGGATCGATGACTTCGAAGCTGGATGTGAGTTCGAGGGCCATGCGGTCGCTCCGTTCGAATGAAGTTGTCGCCCTAGTCCGAATGCCGCTTGCCGCGGCCGTAGATCAATAGCATCGCGATGATCACGACGCCGTAGGTGACGTGACGGCCGAATTCCTCCATCTGCATCACCGACAGGATCGATTGCAGCAGGGTGATCAGGATGACGCCGGCTACCGTCCCCAGGTAACTGCCGCGACCTCCAAGGATCGACGTGCCGCCGAGCACGACCGCGGCGATCGCTGGCAACAGGTAGGGATCGCCCATGGCCTGCGCGGCCTTGCTCGCGTAGCCGGCGAGCAATACTCCGCCAAAGGCCGACAGGGCGCCGGACAATGCGAACGCTGCCATCACGACCGTGCGGGTGCGCGCGCCGGAAAGGTAGGCCGCGCGCTCGCGGTTACCGATCGCGTAGACCGTGCGGCCGAAAGTCGTCCGGGTCAACAGGAACACCGCCGCGATGCCGACCGCTGCCCATACCAGCAGCGCATTCGGGATGCCGAACAGGCTGTGGCCGGTAGCGAGAAAGCGCATCGCCGGCGACGACGAATCCTGCGGCGAGAAGCCGCCGGTGTGCACGACCATCAGACCTTGCGCGACGGCGTTCACCGCGAGAGTCACGACCATCGAGGGAATGCGAAGGAACGCCACGCCGGCACCGCTGACCAGGCCCAGCGCGATGCCGCAGCCGATGCCCACGGGAATCGCCAGCGCCTCGCCCAGCGGTCCCCAACCGGTCGCGGCAGTCGCCATCATCCCGCCGACGGCGACGACCCAGGGCACCGACAGGTCGATCTGACCGAGCAGGATGACGATCATCATTCCGGTGGCGATGACGCCGAGGAACGACGCGACCTTGAGCTGCTGCAGCAGGTATTCCGGCGACAGGAAGCTGCTCGAATACAGGCTGCCGATCAGGAGCACGACGACGATGCAGCCGAAGGCCCACGCGATCGCGGGGTCGATGCGCCGGCGCATGCTGCCCAGGACGTTGCCCAACGCCCCGAGCCTGTTGACGGGAGCCGGTGCCTCAGCCATACAAATCGAGGCGGTTGCGTACGCGCAGCAGACGGATCGAGCCCAGGCAGACGGCCGCGAGCAGAACCAGCCCCTGAAACAGCGGCTGCCACAAGGGTTCGACGTTGAACACGAACAGCAGGTCACCGATCGTGCGGAACATCAGCGCGCCGAAGATCGCGCCGATGGCGCTGCCCGAACCGCCGAACAGCGATACCCCGCCCAGGACCACCGCGGCGATCGAAAACAGCGTGTACGCGCCGCCGTTGGCCGCGGAGGCCTCGCCAGTGTAGGTAATGAAGGTGAGGAACAAGCCGGCGACCGACGCGAGCAGGCCCGACAGCGTGTAGGCGACGAATTTGGCCCGGCGAATCGGAACGCCCGACATGTACGCAGCGATCTCGGACGACCCCAGGGCATAAGCGGCGCGACCGATCGCCGAACGCCGGAAGGGCAGCCACACGATCGCCACCAATGCCAGCAGCACGGCGAGGCTCGCGGGCACGCCGCCGGGCAGTTGGCCGGTCAGTGCATCGGCCAGCGAGCCGTTGACGTCGCCGCCGGGGACGGGTCTCAAGGCCAGCGCGATCCCGTAATACACCGCTCCGGTGGCGATCGTCGTGACGATGGGCTGCAGACGACCGTAGATGACGATCAGTCCGTTGATCGCGCCGCAGACGCAGCCGGTGAGCAGCACGCCGACCACGCCCAGCGCCGTGGCAAGCGGCGAGCCGACGACGATGCTCGAGGCCAGGCAGTTGGCGAGCACCATCACCATGCCCACCGACAGGTCGATGCCCGAGGTCAACACGACCAGCGTCTGTGCCATCGCGACGATCGCGAGCAGCACGCCCTTGTTGGCCGCCGTCGTCGCGACGTTGGCGTTGAGCCCCATCGGATGATTGGCGGCGTAGATCGTGAACATCACCGCGAACGCCGCGAAGGCGAGCAGCGTGCCCTTGTGCTCGCGCAGCCAGTACGACCAGTCGCCGTTCACG
>DATASF010000121.1:0-23655 GCA_036269335.1 Casimicrobiaceae bacterium | reverse complement strand
AGCGGCACCTTGAGCTGCACTTCGCGCGCGGCGGCGATCACGCCGTTGGCGATGGTGTCGCACTTCATGATGCCGCCGAAGATATTGACCAGGATCGCCTTGAGCCCGGGGTTCTTCAGCATGATCTTGAACGCCTCGGTCACCTTTTCCGCGGTGGCTCCGCCGCCGACGTCGAGAAAATTCGCGGGCTCCCCGCCGTAGAGCTTGATCACGTCCATCGTCGCCATCGCGAGCCCGGCGCCGTTGACCAGGCAGCCGATGTTCCCGTCGAGCGAGATGTAGGAAAGATCGAACCGGGACGCTTCGATCTCGGCTGGATCCTCCTCGTCCAGATCGCGCATCTCGACGATATCGGGATGCCGGAACAGGGCGTTGTCGTCGAAATTGAGCTTCGCATCGAGCGCGATCACACGGTCGTCGCCGGTAAGGATCAGCGGATTGATCTCGGCAAGCGACGCGTCGGTCTGGTCGAACGCACGATAAAGGCCCTGCAGCAGCGCGCGCGCCTCGGCCAAGCTGGCTTCCGGAATGCCGATCTGCCGCGCGACATCTTCGGCCTCGCGGTCGGAAAGACCCTTGCCCGGATCGACGAAGACCTTGTGGATCCTGTCCGGCGTCTTGGCGGCGACTTCCTCGATGTCCATGCCGCCTTCGGAGCTCGCCATCAGCACGACGCGCTGCGTCGTGCGATCGACGACCATGCCGACGTAGAGCTCCTTGCGGATGTCCGCCCCCTCCTCGATCAGCAGGCGACGGACCTTCTGTCCGCGCGGACCGGTCTGGTGGGTGATCAATTGCATGCCGAGGATCTGTTCCGCCAGCTCCTCGACCTCGGCGATCGACTTGCCGAGCTTGACGCCGCCGCCCTTGCCGCGGCCCCCGGCGTGGATCTGCGCCTTGACGACCGACACGCTGCCGCCCAGCGCCTCGGCCGCCTTGACCGCCTCGTCGACCGAGAACGCCGGAATGCCGCGCGGCGTCGGAATGCCGAAGCGGCGCAGGATTTCCTTGCCCTGGTACTCGTGAATTTTCAACGCCGCTCCTCGGGTCGTGCTACGCCGCGCCGCGATACCAGCGCGGGTAATAACGGCGCACGGTCTCGGTCGTCGTTTCCAGCGCATGGCAGCGATCGAGCTGGAACGGCCGCTCGTCGCCTTCGATTTCGCGCCGCAGGCCGGCAAACATCTGGATTGCCGCGGTCGGCGCGTGCGACAGGAGCTCGGTCAGATGGCTGCAGCCCTGGACGCCGCCCATCGTCTCCTGCAGCGTCCGCCGGAAGCCGTGCAGCAGGCTAGCGCCGACCAGCTTGTCGTACGCCGGCGTGATCAGGTCGCAGGCGCCCGGATACGGCATTTCGTCGGTCCGGACTTCGATCGCGCGGATCAGATAGTCGCGGCCGACCGTCAGGCGTATCCACATGTCGTGCACCGGCTCGCCGGCCCGGCGCACCCCGGTCAGCAGCGCGTAGTCGTGGTCCTTGACGTCGGTCAGGTGGCCTTCGATGTCGAACAGGTCGTCGCCGCGCCGGTAGCCTTCATAGGTCACGGCGCGTAGGTGCAGGCGCGAACGGTCGACGGCGGCAGATGAAAGCGGCATGGATCGGGAGGACCGGCGAAGCAGACGTTTGGCCCGGCAAAGTGGCTGCACAAACTGGTTACAATGCCGACGGCCACAAAGCGCGTTATTTTACCTTATTCGGCCGTTCTTCCTAAGGCGGCATCGACATGTCTTTCGTGCTCGCTCTCGACCAAGGCACCACCAGTTCCCGCGCGATCGTGTTCGATCGCGCCGGGGCGATCCGCGGTGCCGCGCAAAAGGAATTCCGGCAGATTTTTCCGCAGCCCGGCTGGGTCGAGCACGATCCGACCGAGATCTGGGCGACGCAGTCGGGTGTGGTCACCGAGGCGCTGGCGAGCGCCGGCATCGACGCCGGCGATCTCGCCGCGCTGGGGATCACCAACCAGCGCGAGACCACGGTGCTCTGGGAGCGTGCCACCGGCAAGCCGGTGGCCAACGCGATCGTCTGGCAGGACCGCCGCACCGCGGGGATCTGCGACGAGCTCCGCGCCGCCGGCCACGAGGCGCTGTTCGCGCGCAAGACCGGGCTAGTGCTCGACGCGTATTTCTCCGGCACCAAGCTCAAGTGGCTGCTCGACAACGTGCCGGGCGCCAGAGAGCGCGCAACGCGCGGCGAGCTCGCGTTTGGCACCATCGACTGCTGGCTGATCTGGCATCTTACCGGCGGCGCGGTCCACGTCACCGATGCGTCGAACGCGAGCCGTACGCTGCTGTTCGACATTCATCGCGGCGACTGGGACGACGAGCTGCTGGCCTTGCTCGACGTGCCGCGCGCCGTGCTGCCGACGGTCGTCGCCTCGTCGGGCGTGTGCGCCGACGCGGCGATCGCCGGCGCCCGCGTTCCGATCGCGGGCATCGCCGGCGACCAGCAGGCGGCGCTGTTCGGCCAGGCCTGCCTGGAGCGCGGCATGGCCAAGAATACCTACGGCACCGGCTGCTTTCTGCTGCTCAATACAGGTGCCGGCGCCGTCGCATCGTCGCATCATCTGGTCTCGACCATCGCCTGGAAGCGTGACGGCCGCATCGACTACGCGCTCGAGGGCAGCGTCTTCATCGGAGGCGCGGTCGTGCAATGGCTGCGCGACGGGCTCAAGATCGTGCGCTCGGCGCCGGAAGTCGAGGCGCTGGCAGCGAGCGCACCCGACAACGGCGGCGTCTATCTCGTCCCGGCGTTTGCGGGCCTCGGCGCGCCGCACTGGGACGCGTACGCGCGCGGCGCGATGTTCGGCCTGACGCGCGGCTCGAACTCCGCGCACATCGCGCGCGCGGCGCTGGAGTCGATCGCTTATCAAAGCGCGGAAGTGCTGCGCGCGATGGAGGCGGACGCGGGTATCGCGCTCGCCGAACTTCGGGTCGACGGCGGCGCCACCGCGAACAACCTCTTGATGCAGTTCCAGGCCGATCTGCTCGGCGTGCCGGTCGTGCGCCCGAAAGTGCAGGAGACGACGGCGTTGGGCGCGGCGTATCTCGCCGGGCTCGCCGTCGGCTACTGGAAGAACACCGACGACATCCGTGCGAATTGGCGGATCGACCGCCGCTTCGAGCCGGCGATGACGCGCGACCGCGCGGCCGCCCTGACGGCAGGCTGGGACAAGGCGGTGGCGCGGGCCAAAGGCTGGGCCTAGCGCCGCCGCCGTCAAGCATCGAGCATCGGTTCAGGCGGCGGGCGTCGTCGTGCGCGCGTTGTGCTTGAGCCGATAGATCTTGCGGCTCTGGTGATTCTGCGCGCGGGTTAGCGCAAGCCGCTCGCGCTTGGTCACTTTGCCGTCGGCCTTGGCGGCCGCTTCGCCGGCCTGGATGCGGGCCTGACCCCGGTCGAGACGCGCGGTCTCACCCGGCGTCAATGCTCCGGAATTCATGCCTTGCTCGATCCGGTCGGCCTGTTTCGCTTCGCGCTTGTCGATGCGCGGCGTGTCTGTCGATTGAGCCCACACGGGCGCGGCGGCGAATGCGATGATCAACAGTGCGGCGGCAACGGGTGTTCGTTTCATTGGAATTCCTCCTCGTTCGAATGGGCACGTGCCCACGTATCCGACAACGGAAGGCCGTGGCGCGGTGTTGACCGGCGGATGTAACCAGGTGTTGCCGGCTCAAGCCGGCCGGATTGTGTCGACCGCGTCGGTGATGATGCCGTCGACGCCCCAGCGCAGCAGTTCGGCCGCCTGCGCGGGATCGTTCGGCGTGTAGCAGAGCATCTTGTAGCCGGCGGCGTGGACGGCGGCGACGAGAGTCGCATCGATCTCGCGATAATCGGTGTCGAGTGCCACGCACTGCAGCCGCGCGAGGCGCTCCGCCCAGTCGGGCGGAACCTTCTCGAACAGCATCGCGCGCGGCAACTCCGGCGCGACGGTCATCGCCTCGGCGAGCGCCGTTTCCGAAAACGACGACAGCAGCAGCGGGTCCGGGACGCCGCGCCAGAGCGCGCGCGCGTCCAGAGCCACCGCCGCTCCCGTTGCGCTCTCACGGCCGGGGCTGGGCTTGATCTCGATATTGCACGCGACGCTGTTGGCGATGGACCAGCGCGCGATCGCGACCAGCGTGGGCAGCACCTCGCCGGCGTACGCGGCCGAATGCCAGCTGCCCGCGTCGAGCTTGGCGAGCTCGGCCCAGGTTAGCGCGTCCGCGCGCCCGCGGCCGTCGGTCGTGCGGTCGAGCGTATCGTCGTGCAGCAGAAAAGGCACGCCGTCGCCGGAGAGCTTGACGTCGAACTCGACCATCCGGTAGCCGTGCGCGTAGCCGACGCGCATCGCGGCCAGCGTATTCTCCGGCGCCAGCTTGCCGGCGCCGCGGTGCGCGATGTAGCGGGGAAAAGGCCAGGCGCTCGCCGCTCGAGCACGTGCCCGGTCGGTCATCGGTGCCGCGTCACGACGGCAGTCGCGCGCCGGTCTCGGCGTCGAACAGGTAAATCCGGTCGCGATCGGCGGCGAGCGCGATCGGCTCGCCGACTTCGGCCGGCGTGCCATTCGGCAGCCGCGCGATGATCGTGTGTCCTGCAACGGCGACGTGGATCAGCGTGTCCGCGCCCAGCGCCTCGATCACCTCGACGCTGCCGACCAGGTTGGCTTCGCTGGGTTTGGATGGCGTCAGATGCTCGGGGCGAATGCCTATCGTGACCTTGCGTCCGGAGGCGGGAGCCTTCGGCACCGCCAGTATGCCGCTGCCTTCGAGCTGGATGCGTCCGTCGCCCTCGCTCTTGCCCTCGATGAAGTTCATCGCCGGCGAGCCGATGAAACCCGCGACGAACACCGTCGCAGGATTCTGGTACACCTCCATCGGCGTCCCGATCTGCTCCGCGCGTCCGGCGTTCATTACCACCATGCGCTGCGCCAATGTCATCGCCTCGACCTGGTCGTGAGTGACATAAAGGCTGGTCGTGCCGAGGCGGCGATGCAGCTTCTGGATCTCGAAACGCATCTGCACGCGAAGCTTCGCATCCAGGTTCGACAAGGGCTCGTCGAAAAGGAAGACCGCGGGCTCGCGCACGATCGCGCGTCCCATCGCCACGCGCTGGCGCTGTCCGCCGGAAAGCTGCCGCGGCTTGCGCTCGAGCATCGGCCCGAGCTCGAGTATTTCCGCCGCGCGCTTGACCTTGGCGTCGATGTCGTCCTTGGACGTCCCGCGAATCTTCAACCCGTATGCCATGTTGCCGTACACGGTCATGTGCGGATACAGCGCGTAGTTCTGGAACACCATCGCGATGTCCCGATCCTTGGGCTCGAGCGCGTTGACGACGCGGTCGCCGATCGAAATCTCGCCGCCGCTGATCGTCTCCAGGCCCGCCACCATGCGCAGCAGCGTCGACTTGCCGCAGCCCGACGGACCGACGATGACGATGAACTCGCCGTCGGCGACATCGAGGTCGATGCCGTGGATCACCTCGAGGTCGCCGTAGCGCTTGGTTACCTGGCGAAAATGGACTTTGGCCATGTCTTCTCTGTTGTCATCCCCGCGAACGCGGGAATCTGGTGTCGTGAGTCGAAAGCCGCTGGATCCCCGCTTTCACGGGGATGACGCGATTTGCTGTCATTTCTCCGTATCCACCAATCCCTTGACGAACCATCGCTGCATGACCAGCACGACAACCGCGGGCGGCAGCAGCGCCAGCATCGCGGTCGCCATCACGTACTGCCATTCGATCAGTGTGTCGCCGCCGGCCACCATCCGCTTGATGCCGATCACCACCGTGTACATGTCTTCCTGGGTCGTCACCAGCAGCGGCCACAGGTACTGGTTCCAGCCATAGATGAACATGATGACGAACAGCGCCGCCATGCTGGTGCGCGACAGCGGCAGCAGGATGTCGAAGAAAAAGCGCATCGGGCCGGCGCCGTCGATGCGCGCGGCTTCGGCCAATTCCTCCGGGACCGTGAGGAAGAACTGGCGGAACAGGAACGTGGCCGTGGCCGAAGCGATCAGCGGCAGCGTGAGTCCGGCATAGGTATCGACCATCCCGAGACTGGCGACCACCTGGTAGGTCGGGAGTATCCGCACCTCGACCGGGAGCATGAGGGTGACGAAGATCATCCAGAAAAACGTCTTGCGCAGCGGGAAGCGGAAGTAGACGATCGCGAACGCCGACAGCATCGAGATCGCGATCTTGCCTATCGCGATCGCCAGCGCCATCACCAGGCTGTTCCACATCATCTGCCCGACGGGAGCCTTCGACCCCGCCGTGCTGCCGCGCAGCAACACCGCCTCGTAATTTTCGAACATGTGCGTGCCGGGCGTCAGCTGCATCGGCACCGCCGTGACCTGATCGAACGACAGCGTCGAGGCGACGAAGCCGACGTAGAGCGGCAGCGCGACGATCGCGACACCAGCGATCAGCACCAGGTGGCTGACGATCGATCCGAGCGGGCGATGTTCGACCATGGCCTATCTATGCGCCATCAATACTGGACTTTGCGCTCGACGAAACGGAACTGGATGACGGTCAGCGCAATGACGATCGCCATCAGGACCACCGATTGCGCCGCCGACCCCCCGAGGTCGAGCGCCTGCACGCCGTCCTGGTAGACCTTGAAGACCAGTATGGCCGTGGCCTGCACCGGACCGCCGCCGGTCGCGGCATCGACGATCGCGAACGTGTCGAAGAACGCGTAGACGATATTGACGACCAGCAGGAAGAACGTCGTCGGCGAAAGCATCGGAAAGACGATCGTCCAGAAACGGCGGGCCGGACCGGCGCCATCGATCGCCGCCGCCTCGATCAGCGATTTCGGGACCGATTGCAGGCCGGCGAGGAAGAACAGGAAGTTGTAGCTGATCTGTTTCCACACCGCGGTGATCACGATCAGGATCAGCGCCTGGCGGGCATTCAGCAGGTAATTCCAGTCGTAGCCCAGCGCGCGCAACATGTGGGTTATCACGCCTAGCGTCGGATTGAGCAGGAACAGCCACAGAACCGCGGCGACCGCCGCCGCGACGGCATACGGCCATATCAGCAGCGTCTTGTACACTCTGGCGCCGCGCACGACGCGGTCGGCAAAGACGGCGAGCAGCAACGCAACGGCGAGGCCGATGACCGTGACCAGGATCGAAAACACCGCAGTGATCTGGAACGACGCCAGATAACGCGGGTCGTGGAACAGGTCGCGGAAGTTGTCGAACCAGACGAATTGCGTCCTGGCTGCGAACGCGTCCTGGATCAGCAGCGACCAGTACATCGCCTGGCTCGCCGGCCAGAAGAAGAAGACCAGGGTAATGAGGAGTTGCGGCGCGACAAGCGCGTACGGCAGCCACGGCGACTTGAAGACGACGCGCTTTTCCATCCGATCCTCGTCGGAAGTCGCCCGCCGCGCCAAGCGCGGCGGGGATTCATCGAACGGCCGGCGGGCCGTCCGTGCCGATACTAGTTGCTGTTGGCCTTCTCGAACCGCTCCAGCTGCTCGTTGCCGCGCTTGACGGCATCGTCCAGCGCCTGCTTGGCGTTCTTCTGCCCGCTCCAGACGCTCTCGAGCTCCTCGTCGACGATGTTGCGGATCTGCACGAAGTTGCCCAGCCGAAGCCCCTTCGAATTCGCGGTCGGCGGCTTGTTGGTCAGCTCCTTGATCGCGATGTCGAATCCCGGCCGCTCGGTGTAGAGGCCGTCCTTCTTCGCAAGGTCATACGCGGCCAGCGTGATCGGCACGTAGCCGGTGTCGGCGTGCCATTTTTCCTGCACCGCGGGCGACGACAGGTAGGTGAAGAACTTCGCGATCCCCTTGTACATCTCCGGATTCTTCTGGTTCAGCACCCACAGCGTGGCGCCGCCGATCACCGTGTTCTGCGGCGCACCCTTGACGTCGGCGTAGTAGGGCAGAGTCGCCGTGCGCCACGCGAACTTCGCGTTGGCCTTGACGTTGGCGTAGGAGCCCGAGGACGTCGTGATCATCCCGCATTCGCCGCTCGTGAACGCCGCGAGCGGCTCGTCTTTGCGTCCCTTGTAGGTGAACTCGCCTTTTTTCGCCCAGTCGGCCAGGTTCTGGATGTGCTTGACCTGGACCGGCCCATTGAACTGCAGCCGCGTGCCTATGCCGCCGAGGCCGTTCTCCAGCGTGGCGAACGGAACGTTGTGCCAGGCACTGAAGCTCTCGAGCTGGACCCACGATTGCCAGCCTGTCGTAAAGCCGCAGGTGGCTCCGGACGCCTTGAGCTTCGCGGCTGCCTGCTCGACTTCGGGCCAGGTCTTCGGCGGATTGGCGGGATCGAGCCCGGCCTTCTTGAACGCGTCGTCGTTGACGTAGAGCACCTGCGTCGAGCTGTTGAACGGCATCGAGATCAGGCGCCCCGACGTATCCGAGTAGTACGACGATACCGCGCCGAGGAAGGCCTTGGGATCGAACGGCTCCTTCTGCTCGGCCATCAGCTGGTAGACCGGCTTGACCGCGCCTTTGGCCGCCATCATCGTCGCCGTGCCGACTTCGAACACCTGGACGATTTGCGGCGGATTTCCGGCGCGATAGGCGGCGATCGCGGCGGTCATCGACTCGTCGTACTGACCCTTGTAGATCGCGGTGACCTTGTATTCGGTCTGCGACGCATTGAATTTGGCGGCGAGGTCGGTGACGATGTCATTTAGCTTGCCGGTCATCGAATGCCACCACTGAATTTCGGTCACCGCCTGCGCCTGCGTGGCGAGCGCGAAAAGCGCAATCGCGAGCGCTGCGCGCGCCAGGCTCGACTTGCCGCTCTTGGTCATGGTTTCCTCCTCGAAGATGGATTTCTGTTCTGGGCCCAACCGTGTCTATTCTATTGTAAACGGCTCTTTGCGTCAGCCGCGTGACTCCAGCGCCCGCCTGATGCCTTAGCGCTGCGCGAGCGGCGTTTCATCGGTCCATCCGCCGCCGAGCGCTTTCATCAGATCGACCGACGCCGACAGCAGCGCCTGGCGGTTGCGGATCAGCGCGAGCTGCGAGATGTTCAGCGTGCGCTGCGCGTCGAGGACGGCGAGGTAGGTCGAATACCCGGACTCGTAGCGCTCGGTGGAAAGGTGCAGCGCATCGCGCGCGGCATCGACGCTGGACTGCAGATCGACTTCCATCGCCGACGTCTGGCTGACGTTCACCAGCGCGTCGGAAACCTCGCGAAACGCGGTCTGGATCGATTTCTGATAGCCGAAGAGCGCCTGCTTCTGCCGCGCCGTCGTGGCGTCGACTTCCGCGGTCAGCCGGCCCCAGGTGAAGACCGGCTGCGCCAGCGCGAACCCGATCGACCAGATGCCGGCGCTGCTCCGCGCAAGCGAGCCGAGGGCGGCGCTTTCGCCGCCGAGCGCACCGGTCAGCGAGATTCGCGGCAACAGTGCCGCCTTGGCCACGCCGATCTGCGCGTTCGCCGCAACCAGGGCTTCCTCGGCCTGGCGGATGTCGGGACGCCGCTCCAGCAAGGTCGATGGCAGGCCGGTGGGGGGAGTCGGTGGAACGGGCAGCTGCGCGAGATCGCCGGGAGCCACCTTGAGATCGAGCCGCGAGGTGAGTGTGCCCAGCAGATGCTCCGCCAGCGCGCGCTGGCGCACGAGGTCCTTCAGCTGGGCGGCGGCGTCCGAGCGCGCGCCTTGCGCCTGCGCGAGATCGAGACCCGACGCCAGCCCGGCGTCGACGCGGCGGCGAACGACGCCGAGGTACTCCTCCCGCGTGGTAAGGGTTTCGCGTGTGGCCGTGATCTGCGCGTCGAGCGAGCGCAGCAGAAAATAAGTCTGCGAGGTAAGCCCTGCCAGCGACAGCGTGACCACGTCCTTCGCATAGTGCGTCGAAAGCACCTGCGCGCGCGCACTCTCGAGCAGGCGGCGCAGCCGTCCCCAGAAATCGATTTCGAAAGACGTCGACAGCGCGATGCGAAGATCGTTGCTCACCCGGATCGATTGCGGCGACGCCACCGCGGCGCTCGTACGCGAGCGCGCGGCGGAACCGCCCAGGTCGATCTCCGGAAACAGCACCGCGTTGGCCTCGCGCAGGTCGGCGTCGAACTCCTCGATCCTGGCCACCGCGGTGGCGACATCGAGGTTATCAGACAGCGCCGTGGCGACCAGCTCGTCGAGCGTGCGATCGCCGTACAGCGTCCACCAGTCGGCGCGTACCGCCGGCGTCGCGGCCGCGTCGGCCGCCGGCGCGTCGGCGTACGCGGTCGGCAACGGCGTCTGCGGGCGCTGATAGTCGGGCCCCACCATGCAGCCGGCAAGCGCCAAGGCGGCGAGCGCGACCACGGAGCGGCGATGCATCACGCGGTCCTTTCCTCTGCCGCCACCGGCGCCGGCGCCGGTTTGTCCTTGCGGCGGCGCGTGAGGAGCACAAAGAACAGCGGAATGAAAACGGTGGCAACGAACGTCGCGATGAGCATGCCGCCGAACACGCCGGTGCCCATCGAGCGCCGCGCCGCCGCGCCGGCGCCCGTCGCAAGCACCAGCGGCAAGACGCCGAGCATGAACGCCAGCGAGGTCATCACGATCGGACGGAAGCGCAGCCGCGCCGCCTCGAGCGCGGCATCGACCGGCGACAGCCCCTTCGCCATCTCCTGCGCGGCGAACTCGACAATAAGGATTGCGTTCTTCGCGGCGAGCCCGATCAGCACCAGCAGTCCGATCTGGAAATAGACGTCGTTGCTGAAGTCGCGCAGGAAAACCGCGGTCAGCGCGCCGAACAACGCGAACGGAACCGCCAGCAGCACCGCGACCGGCAGCGACCATCTCTCGTAATTCGCCGACAGGATCAGGAACACCATGATGATCGCGAACGTGAAAGCGATGATCGACTGGGTGCCGATGCGTTTTTCCTGGAAGGCCTGCCCGGTCCAGGCGATCGTATACCCGGCCGGAAGCGATTTCGCGACGTCCTCGACCGCGGCGATCGCCTGTCCCGAGCTCACGCCGGCGGCGCTGTTGCCGAGCACCTTGGCCGCCAGGAAGCCGTTGAAGCGATCGAGCTGCTCGGGTCCGATGACGTTCTTGACGCTGATCAGCGCCTTGACCGGAATCATGTCGCCACCCGCGGAGCGTACGTACACGTTGCCCAGGTCTTCCGGCTTCGACCGGTACGCCCCTTCCGCCTGCAACTGCACGCGATAGGTGTGGCCGAACTTGTTGAAGTCGTTGACGTACAGCACGCCCATCGTGCTCTGCAGCGTGTCGAACACGTCCTTTAGCGGCACGCCGAGCGCGGCGGCCTTTTCGCGGTCGACGTCGACAAAGAGTTGCGGCGACGTCGGCCGATAGAACGTGGCGATGCCGGTGAGGTCCTGGCGCTTGCGCAGGTCGCCGACGAACTGCTGCAGAGTCTGATAGAGCTTTTGCGGATCGGCGTCGGCGCGGTCCTGCAAGTAGACCTCGAAGCCGCCGGCGCTGCCCAGGCCGCGAATCGCCGCGGGGTTGAATGCCAGCAGCGTCCCCTGCGAAAGCTTCGCGCCTTCGGCAATCGCGTATTTCGCCAGATCCTCCGCAGTCGTCTTGCGCTCGTCCCAGGGCTGGAGCGGGATGAACATCGTCGCGGCGTTGGTCTTGTTGGCGCCGGCGATGACATCGAAGCCGGCGACGACGAAGACGTGCTCGACGGCAGGATGGCCGAGCAGAATCCGCTGTATGGCGGCGCCGGCCTCCTGCGTGCGCTGCAGGGTCGCGCCGTCGGGCAAGGTCAGCGAGCCCAAGATGTAACCCTGGTCCTCCGGCGGGACGAAGCCGCCCGGCACGGTCCGGAACAGCAGCGCGTCGGCGCCGAATACGCCGACGAACAGCAGCACCGCGATCACCGCGTGGCGCACGGTCAGCCGCACGCCGCCGAGATAGGTGCTCGTCAGCCACGCGAAACCGCGGTTGAACGGGCGGAACAGGCGGTTTTCGATGTGCTGGGGCTTGAGCAGCAGCGCGCACAGCGCCGGCGTCAGGGTCAGGGCGACCAGCCCCGAAATCGTGACCGCGGTAGCCACGGTCACGGCGAATTGCTGGTAGAGCTTGCCGGCAAGGCCGCCGAGAAACGCGACCGGCACGAACACCGACACCAGCACCAGCTCGATCGCGATGATCGCGCCGCTCACTTCCTTCATCGACTCCACCGCCGCGTCCTTCGGCGAGAGTTTCTTTTCGGCCATCAGCCGCTCGACATTTTCCAGCACGACGATGGCGTCGTCGACGACGATGCCGGTCGCAAGCACGATCGCAAACAAGGTCAAAGTATTCAGCGTGAAACCGAAGAGCATCAGGCCGCCGAAGGCGCCGATCAGCGAAACCGGCACGGCGATGATCGGGATCAGCGTCGCACGCCAGCTTTGCAGGAACACGAACACGACCAGCAGCACCAGGGCGGCCGCTTCCGACAACGTGATGATCACCTCGTGGATCGACGAGCGCACGAAGCGGGTCGTGTCGAACGGGATGACCTGCGTCACGCCCTGCGGAAAGCTCTGCTCCAGCCGCGCGATGCCCGCGCGCACCGAGTCGGCGACCTTGAGCGCGTTGCCTCCTGACTGCAGAAACACCGCGATGCCGACCGTGGGCTTGCCGTCGAGATTGGTGAAGGCGTCGTAGCTGACCGCGCCGAGCTCGAGGCGGGCGACATCGCGGATGCGCAGCGCTCCACCGGGTCCGGTCGAGCGCAGGACGATATTGCCGAAGTCGTCGGGATCGATCAGCCGTCCCCGCGCGGTGACCGTGTAGACCAGCGATTGCCCCGGCGGTGCCGGCTCGGCGCCGATTTTTCCGGCGGCATACTGATTATTTTGCGTGGCGATGGCCTGAGCCACGTCGGTCGTGGTAACTCCCAGCTGCGACATTTTCGCCGGATTGAGCCACACCCGCATCGAGTAGTCGCGGGCGCCGAAGATGGTCGCGTCGGCGACCCCCGGGATGCGCTTCAGCTCATCGAGCAGGTTGATCGTCGCGTAGTTGGACAGATACAGCGTGTCGTACCTGGGGTCGTTCGATCCCAACGCGATGACCAGCAGAATGTCGGTCGAGCGCTTTTGCGCCACGACGCCGGTCTGCCGCACGACATCGGGCAAGCGCGGCAGCGCGATCGCCACCCGGTTGTTGACGTCGATCACCGCCTTGTCGGCGTTCGAGCCGACCTCGAAGGTGCAGGCGATCGTCAGGGTGCCGTTGGTCGCGGCCGTCGAGCTGAAATAGATCAGGTTCTCGACGCCGGAGAGCTGCTCCTCGATCGGCGCGGCCACCGTCAACGCCAGCGTCTCGGCGCTGGCACCCGGATAATTGGCGGTGATGACGACGGTCGGCGGAGCGATTTCCGGATATTGCGCGACCGGAAGCACCTGCGACGCGATCAATCCCGCCAGCGTGATGATGATCGCGATGACGCCGGCGAAGATCGGCCGGTTGATGAAGAACTGCGAAAACACCGCCGCCTCGCCCTATTTTTTTCCGGACGCCGCCGCGGCTGGAGCGGCTGGCGCCGCAGCCGCCGCGGGAGCCTCGGTCACCGGAGCGCCCGGCTGCAGCTTCATAAGATTGTCGACGACCACCTTGTCGCCGGCATTCAGGCCGGACAGGATCGTCCAGTCCTTGCCGATCCAATCGCCGGTCTTCACCGGGCGCGCCTGCGCCTTGCCGTCCGCATCGACGGTGAAAACGAGATTGCCTTTTTCGGTCTGCACGACGGACGCCTGCGGCACCAGGAAGACCTTGTCGCGCTCGCCGGCGGTGATCCGCACCGTGACGAATTGTCCCGGCAGCAGAATCTGGCGCGGATTGTCGAATTCGGCTCGCAATTGCTGCGTGCCCAGACGCGTATCGATCGCCGACGCGGCGAAGTTGAGCCGCCCTTTCAGCGGGTACGGCGTGCCATCCGGAAGCAGGAGCTCCATCGTGACCGGCGTCGCCCGGTTCAGGCGTCCGTCGGGCAGCTTGGCCAGATCCGCTTCGGCCAGGCTGAAGCGCACCCACACCGGCGTCACCTGGTTGATCGTCGTCAGCAGGCTGCCGGCAGCGTCGGTCGTGATCAGCGTGCCGATCGAATGCTCGGCGCGGCCGGTGATGCCGGCCAGCGGCGCGGTCACGCGCGTATACGAGAGATTCAGCTCGGCCTGCCGGATCGACGCATTGGCCTGTTGAATTGCCGCTTCCGCGAGCTGCCGCGACGACGTGGCATCGTCGTATTCCTTGCGGCTGACCGCGCGGTCTTGCACCAGCGGCTTCAGTCGCGCCTCTTCGCGCCGCGCCTGGTCGACCTGCGCGGTCGCCTGCGCGAGCTGCGCCCGCGCCTGCGCCAGCGCGATTTCAAACGGAGCGCGATCGATCTCGAACAGCGGCGCGCCTTCCTTGACGGCATCGCCTTCGTTGTAGAACTGCTTTTGCAGGATGCCGGACACGCGGGCGCGCACTTCGACCTGCTTCGATCCTTCGACCTGTCCGACGAGGTCGAACCGGATCGGGACCTTTCGCGGCTCGACGGTGAGCATGCGCACCGCGATCGGCGCCGCCGCGGCCGCGGTCGCGGCGGGCGCGGCCGCATCCTTGCCGCACGAGGCGAGTCCGGCCAGCACGATCAGCAACGAACAGCACTTCAGTGCGTGTAAAGACAACAGGCGAAAAAAGGGCATCGATGCATTCCCGGACGGCGGCATGACAGGGATCGAAAGAGGCAAACGCGCCGGCTCAAGCGCGCGAGCGGACGATTATATACAATCGCCGAGAGGCTATCAGATGAGGATCCGTCCAATGTTCGTTGGCGCGCTCGCCGCGACGATGGCAGGGCTTCTATTGTCGCTGCCGCTGTTCGCTGCGGAGCAAGCTTACCCGTCCAAGCCGATCCGCCTGGTCGTGCCTTTCCCGGCCGGCGGGTCGCTCGACGCCGTCGCCCGCGCGATCGGACAGAAGCTGTCGATCGCCTGGGGACAGCCGGTGATCATCGACAACCGCCCGGGCGCGGGCGGGAACATCGGCGCCGACTTGGTCGCGAAAAGCGCGCCCGACGGCTACACGATCCTCGAGGGCGCGCTGTCGACGCACGCAGTCAACGTCAGTCTCTACAGCAAGATGCCGTACGACCCTGTCAAGGATTTCGCGCCGATCACCCTGGTCGCGGTCACGCCGAACGTGCTGGTGCTGAACCCTTCGGTGCCGGCCAATTCGGTCGCGGAGCTGATCAGTTACGCCAAGGCGCATCCGGGCAAGCTCGCGTTCGGCTCCGGCAGTAACGGCAGCGCAGGCCATCTGGCGGGCGAGCTCTTCAAGACCGAAGCGCACGTCGACATGGTGCACGTGCCGTACAAAGGCGGCGCGCCCGCGATGCAGGACTTGCTCGGCGGCCAGATCCAGCTGATGTTCGACAACCTGGCGAATTCAATGCAGCAGGTGCGCGCGGGCAAGCTCAAGGCGCTGGCGGTCACGACGGCCAAGCGCTCGCCTCTGGTCCCCGATCTGCCGACGCTCGCCGAAGCCGGGTTGCCCGGTTTCGACATCTACACGTGGTGGGGCTTCATGGCGCCGGCCGGCACGCCGAAGGAAATCATCGCCAAGTGGAACGCCGAGGTGACACGCATCCTGAACACGCCGGAAATGCAGTCCTTTTTCGCGCAGCAGGGCGCCGAGCCGGCGCCGACGACGCCCGAACAATTCGCGGCGCTGATCCAGGGCGAGATCCCCAAGTACGCCAGGATCATCAAGGCGTCCGGCGCCAAGGTCGACTGATCGGAAGACCGGACGGCGAAGCGATCGAAACGGAGGAAACATGATTCGAACCATGCGACGTGCGGCGTTCGGCGCGCTGGCTTTGCTGTTGGCAGCCGGCGCCTGGGCCCAAGCCTATCCGACCCGGCCGATCCGTCTCGTCGTCCCTTTCCCGCCGGCGGGAACGACCGACATCCTCGCGCGCGCCGTCGCGCAGCGGCTCTCCGTGTCGCTCGGCCAATCGGTCATCATCGACAACCGCCCAGGGGCGGCGGGCAATATCGGTTCCGACCTGGTCGCCAAGAGCGCCCCGGATGGCTACACCTTGCTGATGGGAACGGTCGGGACGCACGCGATCAATCCCAGCCTCTACGGCAAGATGCCCTACGACCATGTGAAGGATTTCGTCCCTATCGTCCTGGTCGCGGGGGTGCCCAACGTCCTCGAGGTCACGCCGAGCCTGCCGGTCAACTCGGTCGCCGAGCTGATCAAGCTCGCCAAGGAAAAACCCGGCCAGCTCAACTTCGCTTCGTCGGGAAGCGGCACGTCGATCCACCTTTCGGGCGAGCTCTTCAAGACGATGGCCGGAGTCGACATGATGCACGTGCCGTACAAGGGCAGCGCTCCGGCCCTCACCGACCTGATGGGGGGCCAGGTTCAGTTGATGTTCGACAACCTGCCGTCGTCGCTGGCGCAGATCAAGGCCGGGAAGCTTCGCGCGATCGCCGTGACTTCCGCGCAGCGCGCGCCGGCGCTACCGAATGTGCCGACGATCGCGGAGAGCGGATTGCCGGGTTTCGAGGCCAGCTCGTGGTTCGGCCTGCTGGCCCCGGCTGGAACGCCGGCGGCGGTCGTCGCGCGGATCAACGCCGACGTCAACCAATGGTTGCAGACTGCCGAGGCTAAGGAGAGCCTGCTCGCGCAGGGCGCCATCCCGGCCGGCGGCACGCCCGAGCAGTTCGCCGCGCATATCCGCGCCGAGACCGAAAAATGGGCGAAGGTCGTGAAGGTTTCGGGCGCGAAAGTCGACTGAGGCGGCGTGCTAGCGCAGCCAGGCGACCCAGGCGACGGTCAGCCAGGCCGCGATCGACGCGATACCCCCCAGCGGCGCGACCGCACCGAGCCAGCGCGCGCCGGTCAGCGCAAGCAGGTAAAGGCTGCCGCAAAACAGGATGAGTCCGGCGAGCAGCAGCCACGCGGCGAGGTTCAGGACCGGCGCATCCCACTGCAGCATCAGCAAGGCGAGCGCGAACAGGCCGAGCGCATGCCAGAAATGGTATTGGACGGCCGTCTGGTAGACGGCCAGCATGTCGGCGCTAAGCCGCGATTTCATCGCGTGCGCGCCGAACGCGCCGAGCGCGACCGCCGCGGCGAGCGCCAGCGAGGCAGCGAGAAGGCAGATCTTGCCGGTCATGAGGGTCCGGAGCGAGGGGCGATACGCGCAATTCGTCTACAATAAGCGCTGACGCTTCGTACGAGCGCTCCAGCGGTTCCGGCAAGGATAGCACCATGACGATTCAACGCCATCACGTCGGCAAGCGTCTCGCCGACATGGTCGTGCACAGCGGCACGATCTACCTCGCCGGCCAGGTTGCCGACGACCTGAACGCCGACATCACCACGCAGGCGCGGCAGGTGCTCGCCCGCATCGACCGCCTGCTGGCCGAAGCCGGCAGCGGCAAAGACCGGATGCTGTCGGCGACGATCTATCTGCCCGACATGGCCGACTTCGCGGCGATGAATGCGGTGTGGGAAGCGTGGATCGTCCCGGGACAGCCGCCGGCGCGCGCGACCGTGCAGGCGAAGCTCGCCGCCAGCGGCTACAAGATCGAGATCCAGGTCATCGCGGCGCAGCAGCCCGTGCGCTCATGAGCGTCCCTTCGACTTCGACCGCATCGCTCCCGACCGGCACACGCGCCGCGTCCGGGTCCAGCGCCGCGCCGCTGCCGGTCACGCGCGCGATGTTCGACCAGCTGCTCGTCCCCTGCTACGCGCCTGCGCAGTTCATTCCGGTGCGCGGCGAAGGCTCGCGCGTCTGGGACCAGCAGGGCAGGATGTACATCGACTTCGCGAGCGGCGTCGCCGTCACCGCGCTCGGCCATTGCCATCCGGCGATGGTGCGCGCGCTGACCGAGCAGGCGCGCACGCTGTGGCACGTGTCGAACTGGATGACCAACGAGCCGGCCCTGCGGCTGGCCAAAAAGCTGATCGACGCGACGTTCGCCGAGCGCGTCTTCTTCTGCAATTCCGGCGCCGAGGCGAACGAGGCGGCGCTGAAGCTCGCGCGACGTTACGCGCACGATCATTTCGGCCCGGAGAAATTCCGCGTCGTGTCGACGCTCAACGCGTTCCACGGGCGGACGTTGTTCACGGTGACCGCGGGCGGGCAGGCCAAATACTCGAGCGGCTTCGGCCCGGCGCCGACCGGGTTCACCCACATCCGCTACAACGACGTCGCCGGGCTCGAAGCCGCGTTCGCCGAGGAAGGCGGCGACGACATCTGCGCGGTGATCCTGGAGCCGATGCAAGGCGAAGGCGGAATGACCCCGGGCACGCCGGAATTCCTGGGCGCCGCGCGCCGCTTGTGCGACGAGCACGACGCGCTGCTGATCCTGGACGAGATCCAGAGCGGCATGGGGCGGACCGGCGCGCTGTTCTCGTACATGCAAAAAGGCGTCGTGCCGGACATCATGACCAGCGCGAAGGGCCTCGGCGGCGGCTTTCCCGTAGGCGCGATGCTGACGACGACCGAGATTGCGAGCTCGTTCTCAGTCGGCGTTCACGGCACGACCTACGGCGGCAATCCGCTGGCGTGCGCGGTCGCCGGCGCAGTATTCGACGTGATCAACACCGTCGAGGTGCTCGACGGGGTCAAGGCGCGGCACGCGTTGTTCGTCGAGGGGCTGCGCACGATCAACGGCCGCCGCGAGGTCTTCGCCGACATCCGCGGCGAAGGCGTCTGGATCGGCTGCGAGCTCGCGCCGCGCTGGCACGGCAAAGCGGCCGATGTGATGCGCGCCGCGAGCGACGCGGGACTGATCGTGCTGATGGCCGGTCCCGACGTGATCCGTATCGCGCCGTCGCTGGTGATCAGCCTCGACGAAATCCTCGAGGGACTCGCACGGCTCGAAACCGCGCTGGGCAAGGCGCTGACCTGAGCTTTGGCAGGCGCCGGCGCACGGTGACGCGACCGCCGGATTCCGCCTAGGCGCCGATGTTCACCTTCCGACCGATCGAGCAAGCCGATCTGCCTGCGCTGTTCGCGCTGTCGGAAAAAAGCGGGACGGGGCTCACGAGCCTGCCGGCCAATCGCGAGCGCCTGGGGTCGCGCATCGAGCGCTCGCTCGCCTCGTTCGCCGGAAATGCCGCCAGCGCCGACGCCTGCTATGCGTTCGTGCTGATCGACGGCGCGACCCAAGGCGTCGTCGGCATCAGCGCAATCGAGGCGGCGGTCGGGCTCGCCGAGCCCTGGTACAACTACCACGTCGGCACGCAGGTGCACGCCTCGCGCGAGCTGGGCGTCTATACCAGCGCGCCGACCTTGTTCCTGAGCAACGATCACACCGGAAACAGCGAGCTGTGCTCGCTGTTCCTGGACGCGCGCTACCGGCATGGCAAGAACGGGGCGCTGCTCGCGAAGGCGCGGCTGTTGTTCATCGCCGAGTTCGCCGATCGCTTCGCTCCGAAAGTCATTGCCGAAATGCGCGGCCGGCTCGACGGCGACGGCAAGAGCCCGTTCTGGGAGGGGCTGGGGCGCCATTTCTTCACCATCGAATATTCGCGCGCCGACTACCTGACAGGCATCGGGCAGAAGGCATTCATCGCCGAGTTGATGCCGCGCCATCCGGTGTATACGACGTTGCTGCCGGCGGACGCGCGGGCGGCGATCGGCGAAGTCCACGCCGACACGATGCCGGCGCGCGCGATGCTCGAGTCCGAAGGATTCCGCTACGAGGGCTACGTCGACATTTTCGACGCGGGCCCGACGCTCGAATGCTTTCGCGACGACATCCACGCGGTGCGGCAATCGCAGGTGCTGCCGGTCAGCGTCGGCGAGGCGGACCCGGTCCCCGACAGCTTGAGCGAAGACGTTCTGTGGCTGGTCGCGAATCGCAATTTCGCCACGTTCCGCGCGATCCTCTGCCCGGCGCCGGCGCGCATCGCGCAATTTCCGCTGCTGCCGCATGCGGCCGAAGCGCTCGGCGTGCGCGGCGGCGACTCGGTGCGCGCGGTTCCCCTGTCTCCGCGCGATCGCTAGCGCGCCGCATTCGGACGCCCCCGATGCCGAAGCGCGAAGCGGCCGCCGTCGAGGCCAACTTCGACGGCCTGCCCGGCCCGACCCACAATTACAGCGGGCTCGCCACCGGCAATCTCGCGTCGGAGCGCAACCGCCGCTCAGTCGCCAATCCCCGCCTCGCCGCGCTGCAGGGACTGGCCAAGATGAAAGCGCTCGCCGACCGCGGCTACCCGCAGGCCGTGCTGCCACCGCACGAGCGGCCCGACCTGGGCGCGCTGCGCGCGCTGGGCTACACCGGAGATGATGCCTCGATCCTCGCCCGCGCCGCGCGCGACGATTCGCCGCTGCTCGCCGCGTGCTCGTCCGCCGCCGCGATGTGGGCCGCCAACGCCGCTACCGTCAGTCAGTCTGCCGATACCGCCGACCGCCGCGTGCATTTCACGCCGGCCAACCTCGCCTCGCATTTCCACCGCGCGATCGAGGCGTCGACGACGACCCGGGTCCTGCGGGCGATTTTCGCCGACGAGGCTCGCTTTGCCGTGCACGACGCGCTGCGGGCCGCCGCCGAGTTCGGCGACGAAGGCGCGGCCAACCACACTCGATTCGTTGCGGATCCGTCCGCCGCCGGCGTCGAGCTCTTCGTCTACGGCCGGGTCGCATACGACACTGCGGCGCGCTCGCCATTGCGCTTTCCGGCACGGCAGACACGCGAGGCCTCGCAGGCCATCGCGCGGCGCCACGGCCTCGACCCTTCGCGCACGTTCTTCGCCGAGCAGAATCCGGCGGCGATCGACGCCGGCGTGTTTCACAACGACGTGATCGCCGTCGGCAACGAGGCGACGCTGTTCTGCCACGAAAGCGCGTTCGTCGACCAGGACGCGCTGCTCGCCGAGCTCTCGGCAGCCGTCGGCGCGGGGTTCACGCCGATTGTCGTTCGCGCGGCCGAAGTCAGCGTCGAGCGCGCGGTGGCGAGCTATCTGTTCAACAGCCAGCTGCTGACGCGGGCGGGCGGCGGCATGCTGCTGGTCGCACCGGCCGAGTGCGCCGAGGATCCGTCGGTCGGCGCCTACCTGGACGGGCTCGTCGCCTCGGGTGGGCCGATCCGGGAAATCCTGACCTTCGATCTGCGGCAGAGCATGAGAAACGGCGGCGGCCCGGCGTGCCTGCGCCTGCGCGTCGCGCTCACCGCCGCCGAACGCGCAGCGATCGCGGCGAACGTGTGGCTGGACGACGCGCTGCACGCGGCGTTGGTCGGCTGGGTCGAGAGAAATTATCGGGACCGGCTCTCGCCGGCCGATCTCGCCGACCCGGCGCTGCTGATCGAAGGACGGCGCGCGCTCGACGAATTGTCCGCGCTGCTTCGCCTGGGCAGCGTCTACCCGTTCCAGCGCGCGTAGAGTTCGTGCGAGCGGCGGGCCTCCGCGGTTACTACTCGATCGCGGCGAGCCGGAACAACAACGGAACCTCGAGGGTCTTGGCGTGCGAGACGCCGTGCGCCCACAGCCCGTCCTCGCCCCAGCAGTCGCCATGATCGGCGCAGACGATCACCGTGCCGTCGGCGAAACGCTCGAGCAGCGGCACGAGTCCCGCGTCGCAGTATTCGATGCACGCGATCTGCCGCCGCCTCGCCTCGGCGGCGTCGTTGTTGCTGCCGAACGGCACCGAGGGGTTGTAGCCACGATCCCACGAGGCGCCATCGTGCCAGTACGGAAGGTGCGTTTCACCCAGATTGAGAAAGACGAACGGTGGCGCGTCCGGCTTGACCTTGCGCAGCGTGCTTTCGATCCACTTGATCTGTTTTTTCAGATGCGCGCCGCCGGCGAAGCCGAAGGCGTCGAAGTCCTCGCTCAAGACGCGGCCGGTCGGGTGCTCGGGATTGAACCAGTTCACCGCGCCGCTGCCGATCGTCCGGTAGCCACGATTCTTCAGGCCGTCGATGACGTTGCGGCCGGTCAGCGTCAAGTACGGCGCGACGACGCCGGGATCGCCGCCACCGTCCATCCGGAAGATCTTCCCGTACTTCGGATTCGCGTACGGCTCGCGGCGAAGCGGGTCGCCGGGCGTGAAGCCCATGAAAAATGCCGCGTGTGAGGCGAAGGTGAAATGCGACGGCGCCTGCGCGCGCACCAGCGGGCCGATCGCGCTCAGGTTCGGCGTCTTCGCCTCGACGAACGCGTCGTAGCGGCACGAATCGAGCGTGATAAACAGGATCGGCGGCAACATGATCTTCGGAAGTGGCAGCGTGGACTCTGGACGCGACTGGCCGCGCATTTTACCGCAGCCGGCATGCGAGCCGGCGAGAGCGCCGGCTCGCGCGCCTAGTCGATCAGCGGATCGGGCAGCGTGCGGTGCCGGCGCACCGGCGACCACAGCACGGCGGCGGCCGACAGCAACAGCCCGAGCATGCCGACGGCGAGCAAGGTCGAGCGCAGGCCGATCTGACTGGCCAGTGCGCCGCCGACCAGAGAGCCGATCGGCGCGGATGCGACAGTGACAAAGCGCATCGTCGCGGTCATGCGGCCGAGCAGCCGGTCGGGCGTGATCGCCTGCCGCAGCGACAGATAGTTGATCGCGTACAGGATCGCGCCGAAATCGAATACCAGCATCGCCACGCCGAGCAGCAAGCCCGCTAGCCAAGGCGGTCCACCGATCAGGCCGTACGCCTGCCAGCCGAAAGCCGACAGGATGAGCCCATGGACGATCACCGGGCCGATGCCGAACCGCGCCGACAGGCGCTCAGCCGAAGCCGACGCGAGCACGCAGCCGGCACCGCCGAAGACGTAGGCCAGGCCGATCGCTCCGGCCGAAAGCCCGAGCTCGCGCGTCGCGAACAGGATCAGCACGGCGACCTGCATGTGATGCAGGAACTGCCATATTCCGGCCAGCCACGCGAGACCCCACAGCGTGCGGTTCCCCCAGACGAGCTTGAGGCCCTCGCCGATCTCGCGCCAGACGCCGCCGTTGGCGCCATCGCGTGCGACGTCGTTGGGCGCCTTGATCCGGCGCAACATCATGGCGGAGGCGAAAAACGTCATCGCATCGAGCGCGATCGCGAACGGCGCGGTCAGCACGTGGATCAGTCCGCCGGCAATGCCGGGCCCGATCAGCGCCGCCGAGGTTTCACCCAAGGTCACCTTGGCGTTGGCCTCGACCAGGCGCTTGCGGCCGGCCATCTGCGCCAGCAGCACCTGGTAGGCGGCGCCGCCGACGACGTTCTGCATGCCGCACAGAAAACCGACGGCGAACAGGATTTCCATCGACAGCACGCCGAACCAGGCGGTAATCGGAATCGCCAGCAGCGCAATCCCCCGGCCGACGTCCGCGGCGATGATCACTGGCAGCTTGCGCACGCGGTCGAGCAGCACGCCCGCGTGCAGGCTGAACAGTGCGAACGGCAGCGTCTCGAGCGCGACCAGGACGCCCATTTGCATCGGCGTCGCGTTGAGCAGCAGCGCCGCGGTCAACGGCAGCGCCAGATTGGTGATCTGCGCGCCGAACGAGGTGACGGTCAGCGACAGCCAAAGCCTCCGGAAGCTCGCGGAAAGCCAAAGGCCGCCGAAATTGCGGCGAAACCAGGGCTGTAATTTATCGGTATCGTTCATCGTTCGTTTCCTCCGGCCGCGGCTTGTTCAAAGCGCGGCCGCCGGTCATTCGCCACCGGCGAGAAACGAAACGCGGGAAAACCCGGATCCCGATTCCCGCCGAGCCCGGCGGGAATGCCCGGGCTAAGGTCGCGGCAGCGGCATCCCCGGCC
>DATASF010000120.1:0-15695 GCA_036269335.1 Casimicrobiaceae bacterium | reverse complement strand
GACCAGGTAATGCGTCAGCGTCGGTTGCCAGGTAAACGACAAGTCCATTGCTCCCCGAAGGCTGCAGCCGCGTCAGTCGGCCTCGCCGTTGTTGCTGCGTGCAGCGCCCCGCCGACCTCAGCGCTCGTTCTTCTCCGCCGGCATGTCGAGTACGCGCAAGCGATCGCCGCGTCGCACCCTGACCTGGGCTGCCGGATCCTGGCGCTTGCTGGTGCGCGGCGTCCGGTGCGTCAGCGCGATCGCAGCGATGATCGCAACCAGCAGGATCACCGCCGCGATTTCGAACGGATACGCGTAATCGGTATAGAGCAGCAGCCCCAGCGCGCGGGTGTTGCTGTAGCCCGCGGTCGCAGACGCCGGCGCCCCACCGGCCGCCGGGGCGAAGTAGCCGCCGAGCAGCACCAGGGTCATTTCGACCAGGATCAGTATGCCGACGGTCGCGCCAACCGGAATGTAGCTCCGGAACTGCTCGCGCATCTTGGCGAAGTTGACGTCGAGCATCATCACGACGAACAGGAAAAGCACCATAACCGCGCCGACGTAGACCAGCACCAGCGCGATCGCCAGGAATTCGGCCTGCAGCAGCAGCCATATCCCCGCGGCGCTGAAGAACGAAAGCACCAGCCACAGCGCCGAGTGCACCGGGTTGCTGCTGCTGATGACGCGCAGGGCCGCGAAGACCAGCACGGCCGCGAAAACATAGAAGACCACGGGCTGGATATTCATCGCCTATCTGTACTTCGCATCTTGAGCGCGATCGGCGGCGATCTGCGCCTCGTAGCGGTCGCCGACGGCGAGCAGCATGTCCTTGGTATAGATCAGGTCGCCGCGCTTTTCGCCGTGGTACTCGAGTATCCGCGTCTCGACGATCGAGTCGACCGGGCACGACTCCTCGCAGAACCCGCAGAATATGCATTTGGTCAGATCGATGTCGTAGCGCGTCGTCCGCCGCGTGCCGTCCTCGCGCGCTTCCGACTCGATCGTGATCGCCAGCGCCGGGCACACCGCTTCGCACAGCTTGCACGCGATGCAGCGCTCCTCGCCGTTCGGATAGCGGCGCAGCGCGTGCAGCCCGCGGAAGCGCGGGCTCATCGGCGTCTTTTCCTCGGGAAACTGAACGGTGATCTTCGGCCGGAACATGTTCGTCAGGGTGACGCGCAGGCCCCGCCCCAGCTCGATCAGCAGGTAGGTGTTGAAAAAGTCGCGGACTCTCTGCAGCATCGCGAGCGCTCAGTGGAAAAGGTAGGCCCAGCGCGTCTGCATCATCGCGCCAAGGAAGGCGATCCACACCAGCGTTACCGGAATGAATATCTTCCAGCCCAGCCGCATGATCTGGTCGTAGCGGTAGCGGGGAAAGGTCGCCCGTATCCAGAGGAAGATGAAAAGCATCGCGCAGATCTTGACGAACAGCCAGAGGAAGCCGTCGCCGAGCGGATGCAGCCCGGCCAGACCGATGTCGTTCAGCGCGGGCAACGGCGCGAGCCAGCCGCCGAGGAACATGATCGACGCCAACGCCGAGATCAGGATCATGTTCATGTATTCGGCGAGAAAGAACACCGCGAATGTCACCCCCGAGTACTCGACGTGGAAGCCGGCGACGATCTCGGACTCGCCATCGGCGACGTCGAACGGGTGCCGATTCGTCTCGGCGATGCCCGATACCAGGTAGACGACGAACAGCGGCAGCAGCGGCAGCATGTACCAGTGCCAGAAGCCGCCGGTCTGGCCGCGCACGATGTCGCTGATGTTGAGGCTCGACGCCGCCATCAGCACCCCGACCAGCGCAAAGCCCATCGCGATTTCGTACGACACGATCTGCGCCGCCGACCGCAGGCAGCCGAGGAACGCGTATTTGGAATTCGACGCCCAGCCGGCGAGGATCACGCCGTAGACGCCGATCGAGGTCATCGCCAGGATGTACAGCAGGCCGGCGTTGATGTTGGACAGGACGATGCCGTCGTCGAACGGGATCACGGCCCAGGCGGCGAGCGCGGGGCCGAGCGAGAGCAGCGGGGCGAGGAAGAACAGGCTGCGGTTCGCGCCCGACGGGACGATGATCTCCTTGAACACCAGCTTGAAGACGTCGGCAAACGGCTGCAGCAGCCCCAGCGGACCGACGCGATTCGGGCCGATGCGCACCTGCATCCAGCCGATCACCTTGCGCTCGGCCAGCGTCAAATAGGCGACGGCCAGGATCAGCGGGATCGCGATTGCGACGATCTTGGCCAGCGTCCACACCGCGGGCCAGGTCGGACCGAAGAAATCCTGCACCGGGGCGAGCATGTCGTTCATCCGACCGCCTCGACCGCGATCGGCCCGAACATCGGGCCCAGCATGCTCGTCGTCGGATGCGCGGCCGCGATGCGCACGCAGCCGTCGGGCACGGTCGCATCGGCCACGACCTTCAGCATCGCCTCGCCTGCGCCACGGCGCACGCGCGCAGCATCGCCGTCAGCCAGCTGCAGGCGCGCCAGCGTCGACGCGTTGGCGCGCACGGCCGGCGGCAGCGCACTGCGAGTCTTCTGCAGCGACGCGGCGCGCCGCACCAGCGGATCGGCGAAGTACATCGGCACGTCGGCGACGCGCTCCGGCACGGCGTCGGCGCCGTCCGGCATCGCGATCCGGGTGCTCGTCGCATTCGACAGCGTCGCTGCGATCGCCTCGGGCGGCGGCAGTTCGTGGCGGACCTCCTCGATACTTGCCTGCGCGAATCCTTCCAGGCCGAGCAATGAACCCAGCACGCGCAGCACTTTCCACGCCGGCCGCGCCTCGCCCAGCGGCGGAGCGACGCCGTTGAACGCCTGCAAGCGTCCTTCGCAGTTGATGAACGTGCCGGCGGTTTCGCTGAACGGCGAGATAGGCAGCACGACATCGGCGTGCTCGGCCACACCGGACCGAAACGGCGAGAGTGCGATCACGCATTCGGCGGCTTCGAGGGCAGCGCGCGCGGTCCCGGGATCCGCCGTGTCGAGATCAGTCTCCGAGTGCAAAAGCAGATACGCCTTGCGCGGCGACGCCAGCATCGCCTGGGCGTTCATTCCGCCGCGTTGCGGCAACGACTGCGCAACGTGACCGCCAACCGAATTGGCCGCCTCGGTCAGGAAGCCCAGCGTTGCGCCGGTGACTCGCGCCAGCTCCTGCGCGAGCGCATGAAGCTGCGCTGCCCGCGAATGATGTTGCGCGAAATTGCCGAGAAAAATTCCTTTGCGCTCGCCCGACGCGAGGCTGGCCGCGATCGCCTGGGCCTCTGCCGAGGCGGTGATCCCGGAAAGGGCGTCCGGCACCGGTTTGCCCGCCGCGGCGGCCGCTGCGACGACGATTTCCGCCAGCACCCGCGGCATCGCGGACGGCGCGACAATCGCCTTGTGCGCGGTTTTGATCAACAGATCGTCGTCGCTCGCGTGCAGCAGCGAAAGCTGCGCCCCCTTTTTGGCCGCCTGGCGCAGCCGATGCGCGAGCAGCGGGTGGTCGTTGCGCAGGAAGCTGCCGACGACCAGCACGCGGTCGAGCGCCGCAAACTCGGCGATCGGCATGCCCAGCCACGGCACGGCGCGTTGCGCGCCGGCGGGAGCGGCGTCGGACGAAAAGTCCGCCTGGCGCAATCTGAAATCGATGTTGTCGCTGCCGAGCGCGCGGATGAGCTTTTGCGCGAGGTGCAATTCCTCGAGCGTCGAATGCGGCGACGCCAGCGCGCCGACCGCGGCCGATCCGTGCTGTTCGCGCACGCGGAGGAGCGCGGCGGCCGCATACTCGAGCGCGGTCTGCCAGTCGGTTTCGACCAGTTTTCCATCGCGCCGCAGCAAGGGCGTCGTCAACCGGTCCGGGGAATTGAGGCCCTCGTACGAAAACCGGTCCTTGTCCGACAGCCAGCATTCGTTCACCGACTCGTTTTCCAGGGGCACGACGCGCATGACCCTGTCGTTCTTGATCTGCACGATCAGATTGCTGCCCAGGCCATCGTGCGGCGAAACCGATTTTCGCCGCGCCAGCTCCCAGGTCCGGGCCGTGTATCGAAACGGCTTCGACGTCAGCGCGCCGACCGGGCACAGATCGATCATGTTGCCGGACAGCTCGGAGTCGACCGTACGGCCGACGAAAGTCATGATCTCGGCGAATTCGCCGCGGTTCGCCATGCCCAGCTCCATGACGCCGGCGATCTCCTGCCCGAATCGGACGCAACGCGTGCAGTGGATGCAGCGCGTCATGTCGGTCGCGATCAGCGGACCCAGGTTCTTGTTGAGCACCACGCGCTTGGGCTCGTCATAGCGCGAGCTCGACGCCCCGTAGCCGACGGCCAGATCCTGCAGCTGGCACTCGCCGCCCTGGTCGCAGATCGGGCAGTCGAGCGGATGATTGATCAGCAGGAATTCCATCACGCCTTTTTGCGCGGTGACGGCCGCCTCCGAATGCGTCCACACCTTCATGCCTTCGGCGGCCGGCGTCGCGCACGCCGGCTGCGGCTTCGGCGCCTTCTCGACCTGGACCAGGCACATCCGGCAATTGGCGGCGATCGTCAGCTTCTTGTGCCAGCAGAAATGCGGCACGTAGATGTCGAGCTTGTGCGCGGCGTCCATGACGGTGCTGCCGTTGGGCACCTGGACGGACTTGCCGTCGACTTCGAGCGTCAGCATCGCGGGAACCCGGGGACTTGCGCGGTCGTGCGTTCAGACATAAGCGGCCACCAGGCACTGCTTGTGATCGATGTGGTACTGGAATTCGTCGCGAAAATGCTTGATGAAGCTCTTGACCGGGAGTGCCGCGGCGTCACCCAGCGCGCAGATCGTGCGGCCGGCGATGTTGTCCGACACCGACAGCAAGAGGTCGAGATCCTCGTTTTTTCCCTTGCCGTGCTCGATGCGGTCGACGACGCGCCATAGCCAGCCGGTGCCTTCGCGGCACGGCGTGCACTGCCCGCAGGATTCCTCGAAGTAGAAATACGAAAGCCGCAACAGCGAGCGCACCATGCAGCGCGTGTCGTCCATCACGATGACCGCGCCCGAGCCCAGCATCGAGCCGGCCTTGGCGATCGAGTCGTAATCCATGTCGGTGGCGAGCATGACCTCGCCCGGCAACACCGGCATCGACGAGCCGCCGGGAATGCAGGCCTTGAGCTTGCGCCCGCCGCGCATTCCGCCGGCCATCTCCAGCAGCTGGGCGAATGGCGTACCGAGCTTGATCTCGTAATTGCCCGGTCGGGCAACGTCGCCGGACACCGAAAAGATCTTGGTGCCGCCGTTGTTCTGGCGGCCGAGCGCGAGAAATGCCTCGCCGCCGTTGTTGATGATCCACGGCACGGCGGCGAAGGTCTCGGTGTTGTTGATCGTCGTCGGCTTGCCGTACAGGCCGAAGCTTGCCGGAAACGGCGGCTTGAACCGCGGCAGTCCCTTCTTGCCCTCGAGCGATTCGAGCAGCGCGGTTTCCTCGCCGCAGATGTACGCTCCGTAGCCGTGATGGTTGTACAGGTGGAAGGAAAAACCGCTGCCGAGGATGTCGTCGCCGAGGAATCCTGCAGCGTACGCCTCCTCGACCGCCTGCTCGCAGCGCTCGTACGTATCCCAGATCTCGCCGTGGATGTAGTTGTAGCCGCGCTTGCAGCCCATCGCATACGCGGCAATCGCCATCCCCTCGATCAGGATGTGCGGGTTGTAGCGCATGATGTCGCGATCCTTGAAGGTCCCCGGCTCACCTTCGTCGGAATTGCACACCAGATATTTCTCGCCGGCGTACTGCTGCGGCATGAAGCTCCACTTGAGGCCGGTGGGAAAACCCGCGCCGCCGCGGCCGCGCAACGCCGACTTCTTGACTTCGGCGATCACCGCCGCCGGCGGAATTTTCTCGGCCAGGATTTTTTTCAGCGCGCCGTATCCGCCACGCGCGACATAGTCGTCCAGCGCCCAGTTGCGGCCGTTGAGGCCGGCCATGATGATGGCGTCGGGGCCGTAGTCGAGAAATTCGGCCGGGGCGTTCATGGCGCGGCCTCGGCCGCCAGCTCCGCCAGCAGCCGGTCGAGCTCCGCCGGACGCATCCAGCTGCACATCCGTTTGTTGTTGACCAGCACCACCGGCGCGTCGCCGCAGGCGCCAAAGCATTCGCCCTGCTTCAGCGTGAACATCCGGTCCGGCGTCGTTTCGCCGAATCCGATGCCGAGCTTGCGCTTCAGGTGTTCGGCCGCCTCGCTCGCGCTTTGCAGCGCGCACGGCAGATTGGTGCAGATCGTCAGCTTGAACCTGCCGATCGGCTCAGTGTTGTACATTTCGTAGAAGGTCGCGACCTCGTAGACGGCGATCGGCGGCATGCCGAGATAGGCGGCGACGAAATCCATCGTCTCGGTCGACAGCCACCCGTGCTCGTCCTGCGCGATCGCCAGCGCCGCCATCACCGCCGAGCGCTTCTGATCGGCCGGGTATTTGGCGATCTCGCGGTCGATCCTCTCCAGCGCCTGGGCACTCAGGATCGTTAGCGGCTGGGTCTGCGATGCGTTCACGTTTCGTCGGTCCAGTAATCGACGTGGTCGCCGATTTGCGTCATGTGCCGAAATCCGCCGCCGAAAGCGCCTATCTTTCTCGAATCCGGGTATTCGCAAACCTCCACCGGCATCATCGTGCTTATCGACAGGTAGCACAGCTCCGAGTCGGAATCGTTGACGATCTGGTGAGCAGTTTCCGGTCCGCCGACCGGGCAGCAGATGACGTCGCCGGCGCGGATCTTTCGCGCTTCCTCGCCGTAGCGCAGCGTGCCGGCGCCCTTGACGATGAAGAACATTTCCTCCTCGCCGCGATGGCTGTGGAACGGGCAGGAGCGCTTGCCCGGAGGCACGACATCGTACGAGTAACCGAGATCCTTCGCCCCAAGCCCAGGACCGATCCGCGCCGAGCTGGATTCGAACTTGTCGCCTTTGGCGAAATGCTCGAGCTTCAGCTCGTCGATGTTGATCACCCGGGTGTCGATGACGCTCATCGGTCGATCTCTCCGAACACGATATCCTGCGAGCCGAGGATCGCGACGACGTCGGCGATCATGTGTCCACGCGACATCTCGTCGAGCGCCGCGAGGTGCGGAAAGCCGGCGGCGCGAATCTTCATCCGGTAGGGCTTGTTGGCGCCGTCCGAAATCAGGTAGATGCCGAACTCGCCCTTCGGGTGCTCGACCGCCGCATACACTTCCCCCGGTGGCACGTGGATGCCTTCGGTGAAGAGCTTGAAATGGTGGATCAGCTCTTCCATGTTGGCCTTCATTTCTTCGCGCGAAGGCGGGGCGATCTTGTGGTTGGCGGTGATCACCGGTCCGGGGTTGACACGCAGCCAGTCGATGCACTGCTTGACGATGCGGTTCGCCTCGCGCATTTCCTGCACGCGCACCAGATAGCGGTCGTAGCAGTCGCCGGTCGTTCCGACCGGTATGTCGAACTTCATCCGGTCGTAGACCGCATACGGCTGCTTCTTGCGCAGGTCCCAGGCGACGCCCGAGCCGCGCAGCATCGGGCCGGTGAAGCCCAGCGCCTTGGCGCGCTCCGGCGTGACGACGCCGATGCCGACCGTGCGCTGCTTCCAGATCCGGTTATCGGTCAGCAGCGTTTCGTACTCGTCGACATAGGTCGGAAAGCGCCGGGTGAAATCCTCGATGAAATCGAGCAGGCTGCCCTGCCGGTTTTCGTTCATCCGCCCGATCGCGCGCGCGTTGTGGATCGGCGAGGGCTGGTATTGCGGCATCCGGTCGGGCAGGTCGCGATAAACGCCACCTGGACGGTAGTACGCGGCGTGCAGGCGCGCTCCGGAGACCGCTTCGTAGCAGTCCATCAGGTCCTCGCGCTCGCGGAAGCAGTAGAGGAAGGTCGTCATCGCGCCCACGTCCAGCGAATGCGCGCCCAGCCACAGCAGGTGATTGAGGATGCGCGTAATCTCGTCGAACATCACGCGGATGTAGAGCGCGCGGATCGGCACCTCGATGCCGAGCAGCTTTTCGATCGCCAGGCAGTAGGCGTGCTCGTTCGACATCATCGACACGTAATCCAGCCGGTCCATGTAGGGCAGCGACTGGACGTAGGTCTTGTATTCGGCGAGCTTTTCGGTGGCGCGATGCAGGAGGCCGATGTGCGGATCGGCGCGCTGGATGACTTCGCCATCGAGCTCGAGCACCAGCCGCAGCACGCCATGCGCCGCCGGGTGCTGGGGGCCAAAGTTCATCGTGTAGTTTCGGATCTCGGCCACGTACCTAACCCTTGCGGAACCCTTCACTTTCCGCGTAGCTCTCCTCGCGGATGATGCGCGGCACGACCTCGCGCGGCTCGATGGTCACCGGCTGGTAGATGACGCGGCCCTGCTCGGGGTCGTAGCGCATCTCGACGTTGCCGGACAGCGGAAAGTCCTTGCGGAACGGATGCCCGACGAAGCCGTAATCGGTCAGGATGCGGCGCAGGTCCGGATGGCCGGTGAACATGACACCGAAGAAATCGAATGCCTCGCGCTCGTACCAGTTGGCCGATGGCCAGACGTCGATGACCGACGGCAGCACCGGAAAATCGTCGTCGGGAGCGAAAGCGCGCACGCGCAGCCGGTGATTGTGCGTGATCGACAGCAGGTGATAGACCGCCGCGAAGCGGCCCCCGTGCATCCGCTTGGGCGGCTCCGCCGGCGTCGCGTCGGAGCTCGAAAAAGCGAGGCCGCGCGCGGTCGTGCCGTACGCCGAATAGTCGACGCCACAAATGTCGATCAGCGTCTCGAAGCGAAACTCCGGCAGATCGCGCAGCGAGCGCATCGTCGCGACCAGCCGCTCGGCGGCGATGACCGCAGTGACCGCGCCGAACGCCGTCTCGAGGCCGACCGGGTCGCCGAATACGGATCCGAGCGCTTCGGAAAGCATCGCGTTGTTCATCAGCGCGCAATCGTATTGGTGCGCCAGATCTTGTTTTGCAGCTGGATGATCCCGTAAAGCAGCGCCTCGGCCGTCGGTGGGCAGCCGGGCACATAGATGTCGACCGGCACGATGCGATCGCACCCGCGCACGACCGAGTACGAGTAGTGGTAGTAGCCGCCGCCGTTGGCGCAGGACCCCATCGAAATGACCCAGCGCGGCTCGGCCATCTGGTCGTACACGCGGCGCAGCGCCGGCGCCATCTTGTTGCACAGCGTGCCGGCCACGATCATCACGTCCGATTGACGCGGGCTCGGCCGGAACACCACGCCGAAGCGGTCGAGGTCGTAGCGCGCCGCGCCGGCGTGCATCATTTCCACCGCGCAGCAGGCGAGCCCGAAAGTCATCGGCCACATCGAGCCGTTGCGCGCCCAGTTGATCAGCCCGTCGAGCGACGTGGTGACGAAGCCTTTTTCGAGGATGCCTTCAATAGGCATGGAAATTTTCCGAAAACAGCGCGCCGCCTCCTTGCGTCATCGCCGTGACAGAAACGTATGCGTGTCGGCGGCCGGGCCCGCTCGCCGGTCGCATCCCCGCGTTGCGGGGCCCCTGCTCCGCGGCGCGCGGTGCTATTCCCATTCCAGCGCCCCCTTTTTCCACTCGTAGACGAACCCGATCACCAGAATGGCGAGGAACACCATCATCGACCAGAAGCCGAAAAGGCCGATGTCGGGCAGAACGACGGCCCAGGGAAAGAGGAATGCAATCTCGAGATCGAACAGGATGAACAGGATGGCGATCAGGTAATAGCGGACGTCGAATTTCATCCGCGCGTCCTCGAAGGCCTCGAATCCGCATTCGTACGGTGACAGTTTCGCCGCGTCGGGGCGGTCGGGCGCGACCAGCGTTCCGACGGTGAGCAGAAGCAGCCCGATGCCGACGCCCACCAGGATGAAAAGCAGGATCGGAAAGTACTGTTCCAGCATGATCGGATCTACCCACCCCCATCAAAACGCGACGCCAGCCCTGAACCGCCGTCGCAACTTCCTCTCGTGCTCGAGCGCTCGCGCGCTCGCGCGCCTTTCATTCTGGTGCCGACGGGGAGACTCGAACTCCCACGGCTTACGCCACTGCCCCCTCAAGACAGCGTGTCTACCAATTTCACCACGTCGGCTGGTCAGCGCGGTGCACGGTCGGTTCGCATCCGGCAAACCCTATAGCTGCTGGTTCGGCCGATCGCGGCAAGCCTTGGCCGCCACCGCCGCTACTTCGGTATTTCCCCCGCTTTCGAATTCGGATCGGCAGGCGCCGGAGTTGCCGGCGCCGCGGGCGCCACTTGCTGCGGCAGCTCGCCGGCCTTCGGGGCCGCCGCCGGCGTTTTCGGCGCCACGCCCTGCTGCATCAAATCCCGCGCCGCCTCATGATTGGTCGCGAGATAGGTCAAGCCGAGACTCGACAAAAAGAACACCGTGGCCAGTATCGCTGTCGTCCGCGACAGGAAGTTTGCCGAACCCGCGGCACCGAACAGGCTGCCCGACGCACCGCTGCCGAACGCGGCGCCCATATCGGCTCCCTTGCCATGCTGCATCAATATGAAGCCGATCAATGCCACGGCTATCAGAAAGTGCACACCGATCAGAACCGTTTCCCAGATCATCCGTTATTCCTTGTCGCCCACCGCGCGTCCGGCCAACGAGCCGTCGCTGCGCCGCGCTGCGTCGTCTTAGGCACGCGCAATCGCCAAAAATTCGTCGGCCTTGAGCGATGCTCCGCCAACCAGGCCACCGTCGATATTCGCACATGCAAACAGCGTCTTGGCGTTATCCGCCTTTACGCTGCCTCCATACAGCAACAGCATTTCGTCAGCCGCCTCTCCGACCGCCGTCCGCAGCCGTCGGCGCAGCAGCGCGTGCACGGCCTCGGCCTGCTGCGGCGTCGCCGTCCTGCCGGTCCCGATCGCCCACACCGGCTCGTACGCGACGACCGCCTGCGCGAGCTTGGCGCCCAGCATCGCGACCACCGCATCCAGCTGCCGCAACACGACTGCGTCGGTCGTCGCCGCCTCGCGGTCGGCCAGCGTCTCGCCGACGCAGACGATCGGCGTCAATCCGGCCGCCAGCGCCGCTGCGGCCTTGTTCGCGACCGCTGCGTCAGTCTCCCCGTACAGCGTCCGCCGCTCGGAGTGGCCGACGATCGCCACGCGGCTGCCGAATTCGGCCACCATCGCCGCGGCCACCTCCCCGGTGAATGCGCCGGAAGCGTGTTCGCTGACGTTCTGTGCGCCCCAGTCGACCTCCGAGCCGGAAAGCGCCGCCTGAGCCTGCCAAAGATAGGGAAATGGCACGCAAATCGCTATTCGCCGCGACGGCATCGCCGTCCAGCCCGAACGCAAGTCGGCGAGCAGCGCATCGTTCTGCCGCAAACTGCCGTTCATTTTCCAGTTGCCGACGACGAGTTTGCCGCGCATTGCTCGCTTGTAAAACCGCGTTTGGCCGCAATTCCGGCCGGCCGGGCTATAACCTGTGGATTTTACCCCGCCGGACGCGACGGGGTCAACGCGCTGCGCTGCAGCATCGCGCCAAAGCCGCGCCGGGCGGGCTCGTCGATTCCCGCGTGGCATCGCATACGGTGCGTCCAAAGCAGCAGAAACCAGGCCGCGGTGGTCGTGACGATGAGGGTGCGGCAGCCCTGCGACTAGACGCGGGCCAGGACGAACACGCGCAGCGCGTCGAGGAGACGATCGAGGTTCCTCCGCAGCGGCTCGAATCCGTCGCGCTTGGCCAGCGTCTCCTCGTCCATGTAGAGACGCCTGTTGATCTCGATCTGCAAACTGTGCCGGCGCTCGTGCGGGCGTCCGAATTTCCGGACCAGCTCGACACCCTTGTACGGGTCGTTGATCGCGACCTCGTAGCCCATCGCGGTCAGGGTGGCGGCGACAAACGCGGTGAATTCGGGGGCGCAGGTCGTGGCGTCGCGATCACCGAGAACGAAATCCGCGCGCGATCGCCCCGGATCGTCGGCGTTGACGTCGCCCTCCGCCGGCATCGAGTGGCAGTTCAGATGCCACACCGTTCCGAAAGCCCGATGGCGCTCGTCGAGCGCCGCGGCGACGGCCGCGTGATACGGATCGTAATAGCGCTCGATGCGCCGCTGCACCTCGGCGGCGCCGAGCCGGCGCTCGTACATCGGCACACCGCCGTGCGCGAGCCGCCAGACGAGCCCGATGCCTTGCTCGGTCTTGCGCGACGGCGTCACCGGCCCGGGCCAAGCGTCGGCGAGGAGCTCGGTGTCGATGTCGGCAACGTGCCGGTTCGGATCGATATAGGCACGGGGGAACAGCGCTTCGATGAGCGTCGCGCCGAAACGCGGCGCCGAGGCGAAGAGCTCGTCCACCCAGGTGTCCTCGGCGCGCCGCACCAGCGCACGCGGCGCGGCGTGATCGAAGTCGGCCGGGTAGGCGGTGCCGCTGTGCGGCGAGTCGAGCACCAGCGGGATCGATGGACCCGCTTCGGTGTGGCGGCGAACGGCGGCTGTCAATGCCGCACCGCGTCGTTCAGATGGCACGCCGACCAGCGGCCTGGAGCGATCTCGTCCAGCGGCGGCGCGACGTCGCGGCAAATCCGCATCGCATAGGGGCAGCGCGGATGAAAGTGGCAACCCGATGGCGGCGCCATCGGCGACGGGATCTCGCCGCGGATCGGGACGAAGGTCCGTTTTTTCGGTTCGAGGCGGCCGATCTCCTGCAGCAGCGCCTGCGTGTACGGATGGTTGGGCGCGTTGAACAGCTGCTGGGTCGGACCCGATTCGACGACGCGCCCGAGGTACATGATCACGACGCGATCGCTGACGTGCCGCACGACGCCCAGATCGTGACTGATAAAAAGGTAGGTCAGGTTGAGCGCAGCGCGTAAATCCATGAACAGGTTCAGCACCTGCGCCTGGATCGACACGTCCAGCGCGGCGATCGATTCGTCGCAGACGAGGAATTCCGGCTTGACAGCCAGCGCTCGCGCGATACCGATGCGCGCGCGCTGGCCGCCGGAGAACTGGTGCGGAAAGCGCCGCATCAAGGTCGGATCCAGGCCGACGCGATTGAGTTGCAGGCCGACGTATTCGACCTGCTGCTGCGGTCCGATCAGACCGTGCACGACCGGCGCTTCGCCAACGATGTCGACGACACGCAGGCGCGGATTCAGCGACGCGTACGGATCCTGGAAGATCATCTGCATCCTAAGCTGCTGCTGGCGTGCCGCCGCGGCGGAATGATCCGCCAGGCGCGCTCCGCGCCAGCGCCGCTCACCCTTGGTCGGCGGCAGCATGCCGACGGCGATTCGGCCGAGCGTCGACTTGCCGCAGCCCGACTCGCCGACCAGGCCGACGACCTCGCGTTCGGCGATGGCCAGGTCGACGCGATCGACCGCATGCACGACTTCGTCGCGCAAGCCTGCGCCCAGCAGATTGGCGATGCGCGCCGCCGAGTCCAACGGTTTGACGAAGCGCTTGGATACGCCGCGAAGCTCGAGCAAAGGCGGCGGGTGCGGCACCAGGTCGACTTCGACATCGGCAGGATTCATGCGCGCGGCGCCGCGACGGCTCGTTCCCACATCGCATCGAACGCGTCCTCGACCACGCGGGCGAAACCCGCCGCGTCGAGCAGCGGCGACGCGCGCAGCCGGTCGCGGAGTCCCGCCCGCAGCGCGGCGAGCCGCGCGCGGTCGGTCGCCAGCTCGACCGCGGCGCGCACGTACTCGTCCGGAGTGCGCGTGATCAGCCCGGTCAGGCCCGCGTTGCGCAGCAGGCTCGCGCCGCTGCGCGAAAATGGGCGGTCGCCGACCAGCGTGACGACCGGCACGCCCATCCACAGCGCGTCGCAGGTGGTCGTACCACCCGCGCATGGCAGGCTGTCCAATGCGATGTCGGCGCGCAGGTAGCGCGCGAGGTAGGTCGCGACCGGGGCCTCGCCGACCTGCTCGATGCGATCGGCCGCGATACCGTGCGCGGCGAAGGATGCCAGCACCCGGGCGCGCTGGCCGGCGTCTGGCGTGGCGAGCAGCATCAGGCGCGAACGCGGGACTGCGGCGAGTATGCGCGCCCATAACGTGAGCGCCGTGGGCGAGATCTTGATCGCGTGATTCATGCAGACGAAGGTGACGGCGTCCGCGATCGACGCCGGGAGCGTACCGACCTCCGGCGCCTCGACGTAAGGGCGATAGCACCACTGCGTCAGCGGCAGGCGCCAGAGCGCTTCGGCGCCGGTAGCCTGGATCGCCCCCGGTGGATCGGCGTAGACGTCGGTCAAACGATAGTCGATCGTAGGCACGCCGGTGCTGCCCAGATAACCGAGCCACGTGGCCTGCACCGGCGCCGGCTTGAGAAAAAACAGCGGCAGGCGGTTGTGCGCCGTGTGGCCATTCAAGTCGACCAGGATGTCGATCGCGTCGGCGCGAATGCGCTCTGCGGCTTCGACGTCGCGCATCGAAGCGATCGGGACGAAGTGATCGGCCAGCGCGGCGAAACGGGCGGTGACCTCGTCGCCGCCGACATAATTCTGGTAGCAGAAAATCTCGAAGCGGCCACGGTCGTGCGCGGCCAGCAGCGGCTCGGCAAACACCGCCACCGCATGCCGCCGCCAATCGGACGAAACGTAACCGATCTTCAGGCGCCTGCCGGCGCGCGATGCCGGCACGACCGGAGACAGCGGCGCGATCCGCGCGGCGAAGCGCTCGCCGAAAGCGCGATGCTCGGCCGCGATGCTCGCGGCGGTCGCGCCGTCCGAGACGCTGAGCGCGAACAAGAGCGCACTCCAGTTCGCCGGCCGGTCGGGCGCGAGCGCGACGGCGCGCCGGAACGACGCGATCGCGGCGTCGTTGTCGCCGATGCCGAATTGCAGCATCCCGAGGTTGCCATAAGCCTGCGACAGGCGCGGGTCCAGCTCGATCGCCCGGCCGTACGCGGCGACCGCCGCATCGAATTGCCGCTGCCGTGCGCGCAGATTGCCCAGGCTGTTGTATGCGATCGCCGACGAGGGCTCGGCGGCCAGGACGGCGTCGATCTCGGCCGCCGCGCCCGCGACATCGCCTTCGTCCAAAAGCGCATTGCCGAGATCCAGGCGGGCGTCGATGAGCTTGCCGTCGAGCGCGACCGCCTGTCGCAGACTGGTCAGAGCCTCGGCACCGCGCCCGAAACCTTGCAGCGCGAGGCCGTGCAGATGGTGTGCGCGCGCCCGGCGCGGATCGGCGGCGATCGCACGCTCGGTGTAGCCGAGTGCGGTGTCCGCGTGCCCGCGGCGCAGAGCCAGCAGTGCAGCCAAAGTCAGCGCCGAGGCGTGGTTCGGATCCAGTCGCAGCGCTTCGGCGAGGACGACGACCGCCTCGTCGGCGCGGCCTGCAAGCTGCTCGCTCGCGGCGCGCGAAACCAGCCGGTCGACCGCACCCGGCGCCGAATCGCCGGCGATCTCCGGCTTCATCGAGCCGCCCTGCTTGCCGCTGCCGCCCACGGATCCGCCAGTGGCAGCGGGTGAAAGCAGCGCAGCGTGTGCTCGTCCGAGCCGATCGGCGTCATAGCCGGCGTCTGCGCGCAGATTTCGGTCGCGTAGGCGCAGCGCGCGCGGAACGCGCAGCCGGGACCGATGTCGAGCAGCGACGGCGTCATGCCCGGTATATTGCGCAGACGCTTGTGCTCCTGCGCCTGGCCGGGCACCGAATCGAGCAGGCCCCGCGTGTACGGATGTCGGGGCGCGCCGAGCACGGCCGCGGTCGTGCCCTGCTCGACGATGCGGCCCGCATACATCACGCAGACGCGGTCGGCGAGACCGGCGATCACTGACAGGTCGTGCGTGATCCAGA
>DATASF010000119.1:0-7176 GCA_036269335.1 Casimicrobiaceae bacterium | reverse complement strand
CTGCTGCTGCTGGTGATCCTGCCGTTCTGGAGCAATTTCCTGATCCGCATCTACGCCTGGATGATCATCCTCGGACCCAACGCCGCGCTGGCCAGGACGGTCAACGGCGTGCTCGGCTGGTTCGGGCACGAGCCGGTGCCGCTGCTGTTCAGCTCGTTCGCGGTGCTCGTCTGCCTGGTCTACGTGCACCTGCCCTTCATGGTGCTGCCCCTGTATGCCAACCTGGAAAAGCACGACCGCGCGCTGCTCGATGCCGCGCAGGATCTGGGCGCCGGCGCATGGCAGCGATTCTGGCGTATCACCTTCCCGCTATCGCTTCCCGGCGTCTACGCGGGCGCGGCGCTGGTTTTCATTCCCGCGCTCGGGATCTTCGCGATTCCGGACATCTTGGGCGGTCCCGAAGACAGCCTGATCGGCAACGTCATCAAGCAGCAGTTCCTCGAGACGCGCGACTGGCCGTTCGGCAGCGTGCTGTCGATCGTACTGACCTTTGCGGCGCTGGTGCTTGCCGGCATCGCGGCGTGGATCGGCCGCGGCAGCCTGGGAACGCCTTCGAGCGAGGAGCCAGCTCGTGCGTAGGCGCCCGATCGGATTGTGGGCCGCGGCGCTCGCCGGCTACGCCTTCCTGTATGTCCCGCTGCTATCGTCATCGTCTACTCATTCAACGATTCGCGCCTGAACGCCGAATGGGTGGGCTTTACCTTCGGCTGGTACGACAAGCTGTTCCACAACCAGGACATGCTCCTCGCGGCCGGCAACTCGCTGCTGATCGGATTGACCGCCAGCGCCGTGGCGACGATTCTGGGGACGATGGCGGGGCTGGCGATGTACCGCTACCGGAACCGGTTGCTGTCGATCCTCGTGCTCTCGCCGATTGCCATCCCCGAGATCCTGATGGGGGTCTCGCTGCTGATCTTTTTCGTTCTGCTCAACCTGACGCTGGGACTGGTCTCGGTAGCACTCGCCCACATCGCGTTCTGCATCGGCTTCGTCGCCATCGTCGTGCGCTCACGGCTGGCGGGAATGGACGAGAGCCTGACCGAAGCCGCGCGCGATTGCGGGGCGTCGCCGCTGAATGCCTTTCGCTATGTCACGCTGCCGCTTATCATGCCGGGCGTGATCGCCGGCGCGCTGATGGCGTTCACCCTGTCGATCGACGATTTCGTCATCACGTTCTTTACCGCCGGCGCGGGAACGGTGACCTTGCCGCTGCAGATCTACTCGATGATCAAGATCGCGGTCACGCCCGAGGTCAATGCGGTGTCGACGCTGTTGATGCTGCTGACGCTGGCGCTCATCATAGTCGCGTCGAAACTGTCGCCGAGCCTGCTCGGCACGGACGAGGAGAACGCATGAAAAAGCTTGTAGCGATGCTTGCCGCCGCGATGATCGCCCTGCCGGTCGCCGCGGCCGATCAGTTCCACCTGTACAACTGGAACAACTACATCGCTCCCGAGACGATCAAGCGCTTCGAGGATTCGTGCAAATGCGAGGTCGTGCAGACCTATTATTCGGACAACGAGGAGCTGCTGGCCAAGCTCGCCGCGGGGGCCAAGGGATACGACATGCTGGTGCCGACCAGCAACGCCGTGCAGGCGCTGATCAAGGGCGGCCAGTTGAAGCCGCTCGACAAGTCGCAGCTGCCGAATCTGAAGAACATCAATCCAGTCTATATGAACACGCCGTTCGATCCGGGCAACCAGTATTCGGTGCCGTACGCGATGTCGACGACGATCATCGGCTACAACGACGTCAAGATGAAGGAGCTGGGCCTGCCGACCGACACCTGGGCCGTCATCTTCGATCCGAAGCTGCTGCAGAAGGTCAAGGGCCGCGTCACCGTGCTCGACAGCTCGGGCGAGCTGTTCGCCGCGGCGTTCAAGTACCTCGGCTACTCGGCCAACGATGTCGATCCGAAGCACTGGGACGACGCGGCGGCGCTGATCAAAAAGGCGAAGCCGTACTGGGCCGCGTTCAACGCGTCGTCGTACATCAAGGAGCTGACGGTCGGCAACGTCTGGCTGGTGCACGGCTACTCGAACGACATCTTCCAGGCGAATCTCGATGCGCAGGCCGCGAAGAGGCCGTTCCATATCCTCCAGGGCATGCCGAAGGAAGGCGCGGTGCTGGCCGTCGACAACATGGTCATACACAAGGACGCGCCGCGGCCCGGTCTGGCGCTGAAATTCATGAACTTCATGCTCGAAGGCCGGAATTCCGCCGAGCTGACCAACCTGATCGGCTCCGGCAATCCGAATCTCGATGCCGTCAAGTACATCAAGCCGGAGATCCTGAAAAATCCGGCGATCTTTCCCGACAAGGCCGTCGAGGCCAAGCTCGAGCAACTCAAGGATCTGACCTCGGCGCAGCGGCGTTTGCGAAACCGGCTGTGGACAGAGATCAAGGCGGGACGCTGACCGTTCCGAGCAGTGACGCGCTCACGCTGCGACCGCTGACCGGCCGCGCGGCCGAAATGGCGGCGCTGCAGAGCGTATTGGAATCGGCCCCGGCCTATTTCCGGATCGTCAGCGGAGCGCCGCCCGGTCCGGCCGAGGCGCAGAGCCTTTTCACCGCTTTGCCGCCGGGCAAGGGCTATGAGGACAAATTCGTCTGGGGACTCTATTCGGGCCCGGCGATGATCGGTTGCGCCGACGTTATCCGCGGCTATCCGACGCCCGACAAGGCGGTGATCGGCTTGCTGCTGCTGGCCGAACCGTGGCAGCAGCAAGGCCTCGGCCGTGCTTTCGCGGCGCTGGTCGAGCAGGCGATTGTCGGTTGGGACGCGATCACCCGGCTTCGCATCGGCGTCGCACTGGCCAATTCGGGCGCGCTGCGCTTCTGGCAACGGCTGGGCTACATCGAAACCGGTGAAGTACAGCCGGCCGACCCGGGCGGATTTCCGATCGCGGTGCTGGAAAAGCCGCTGTCGCGGACTCCGCGCGCGTGAGCGCCGTCACCGTCAAGGCGCTGGCACCGGCCCTCGCCGGCGACTTCTTGCGCTTTTTCGATCACGAGCGCGGCAGCGCGTTCGCCGACAACCCGGAGTGGGCAAAGTGTTATTGCCACTTCTACCAGGTGCCGGTTGCGATCGAATGGCCGTCGTTGTCGGCGGCGCAGAACCGCATCGCGATGCAGGCGCGGATCGAGGTCGGCGAAATGGAAGGCTTCCTGGCCTATGCCGGCAGCGAGCCGGTCGGATGGCTGAACGCGCAGCCACGCCACAAGCTGCCGCATTGCTTCGACCGCATGCGCGTCGCGCCGACGCCGCTGCCGTGCGCGGCTTACGAGGCCGCGGTCATCGTCTGTTTTATCATCGCGCCGGCGTGGCGGCGGCGCGGCGTCTCGCGGGCGCTGCTGGCTTCAGCCTTGTCGTCGCTTGCCGCGCGCGGCTTCAGGCTGGTCGACGCATTTCCATTCAAATCGGGTGACAGCGAGCGCGCCGCCGACCACTACCACGGCGCACTATCGATGTTTACTGCCGCCGGATTCGCGCCGCTGGCCGAAACCGACTCGGTCACCGTCGTGCGCAAGTTCCTGCGCTGACCGATTCCCGTGACGTCGATGCCGCGCCCCTCCCGACTGCCCGAGTATCTCGCCGGCTTGTACGCACTGCTGATCGTGTACGCGAGTCTCGAGTCGTTCTCCGCGTGGATGGCGCCGCCGCCCGGCGTGCCTTTCTTCCTGTTTGCGCCGTGGCCGCCGCGCTTCACCCGCTTCGACTTAGTCATCAATGTTCTCGCCTACGCACCGCTCGGATTTTTTGTCGCGCTTGCGGCCCGCCGCACGGCAATCGCTCGCTTCGCGACTGCGACCGGCACGGGCTTGCTGCTTTCGTTCGCGATGGAAACCACGCAGATGTTCATACCGACGCGCGACGCCAGCACGATGGATCTGGTCTGCAACACCGCCGGCGCGGGTATCGGCGGCCTCTCGGCGATCGCCTTCGATCACAGCGGACTGCGCGCGAGCGTCTCCTCCTGGCGCCGCCGCGTGTTCCTCGACGGCCGCGGCGCGGACCTGGGACTCGCCCTGCTGGCGATCTGGCTGCTGGCACAATTGAACCCCGGCATCCCCTTGTTCGCGGCGACGTTCGATCCGTCGCTCGAGTTGATGCGCGACCTGGCGGGAACGCTGCTGCAGGCGGCGGAGAGCGCATTCAATGTCATCGGCGTCGGCCTCTTCCTCGCGCTGCTGCTGCGCCAGCGGCGATTCGTCGGCGGCGCGGTGCTGATGCTGATCGGCATGGCGCTGATACTCAAGGGCGCCGCTGCGAGCGTGCTGATCCGGCAGTCGGTGCTGGAAACGTGGATCAAGCCGGGCGTCTCGCTCGGCGTCGCCGTCGGCGCGCTGGTGCTGCTGCTCGCCGTCTGGCTGCCGCGCCCGGTCCGAACGACGCTGTGCGCGGTTTCTCTTCTGGCCTCGCTGGTTCCACCGCTGCTGGCACCCGATATGTGGCGTGCGCGCGCGCCGCTCGCGCTGTTCGACTGGCCCTATGGTCAGCTGCTCAATTTCAACGGACTGACGCACGCGGTGCTCGTCGCGTGGCCGATCCTGGCCAGCATTTATGTGCTGGCCATCGCCGCGCGGCGCGCGCACGCCGACGCGATCGAGTAGCGCGACGCCCCGCGTATAATTCCCGCTTGACGAGCTGCGGACCCATTCTCCGATGACGCGCGGCGAACAGCGTCTTTCCATTGCCGGGCCTTCGGGCGCTCTCGAGCTCGCGCTCAATCTGCCCGAACAGGCACCCCGCGGCATCGCACTGGTCGCCCATCCGCATCCGCTGCAAGGCGGGACGATGGACAACAAGGTCGTGCAGACACTGGCCAAGACGTTCGCGGGACTCGGTTACGCCAGTGTGCGATTCAACTTTCGCGGCGTCGCAGGGAGCGCCGGCGTATTCGACGACGGCGCCGGCGAGACCGACGATGCGCTGGCCGCGCTGGCTCACGCGCGCGCCGCGTACGGCGATCTCCCGCTCGTTCTCGCCGGATTCTCGTTCGGAACATTCATCCAGACGCGCGTCGCGCAGCAGGTGCCCGCGGAGCGCATGGTGCTGATCGCTCCGGCGGTCGCGCGCTTCGGCACAAACCCGGTTGCTGCCGATACGATCGTCATCCATGGCGAGGAGGACGACGTGGTCGCGCTCGCCGACGTGTTCGCCTGGGCGCGCCCGCAGCAGCTGCCCATCATGGTCTTTCCCGGCTGCGGCCATTTCTTTCACGGCCGGCTGCCGCAGCTGACGCGGGTCATAGCCGGCATGTGGCGGTGATTTCGGGAGGAGCGGCGGAGACCGCCGGCGTGCAGCGGCCCGGCCGCGGCGACGTCGTGCTGGCGGTCACCGGCCTGCGCAAGTCGTACGGCGACAACGAGGTCGTGCGCGGTCTCGATTTCGCGATCCGTCGCGGCGAATGCTTCGGCCTGCTCGGCCCCAACGGCGCGGGCAAGACGACGACTCTGCGCTGCTGTCTGGGACTGACCGACCCCAACGCCGGCGAGATCACGCTGGTCGGCGAGCCAGTGCCCAAGGCGGCGCGCGCGGCGCGCATCCGCGTCGGCGTCGTGCCGCAGATGGACAACCTCGATCCCGACTTCACCGTGACCGAGAACCTTCGCATCTACGGCCGCTACTTCGCGATTCCCGCAGCGATCCTGTCCAAGCGCATACCGCGGCTGCTCGACTTCGCCGGTCTCGCAAGCAAGGGAGACGTGAGCATCCGCACGCTGTCCGGCGGCATGAAGCGACGACTGACCCTCGCCCGCGCGCTGGTCAACGATCCGGAGCTCCTGATCCTCGACGAACCCACCACCGGCCTCGATCCGCAGGCGAGGCACCTGATCTGGGACGGCCTGCGCCAGCTGCTGTCGCAGGGCAAGACGATCCTGCTGACCACGCATTTCATGGACGAGGCCGAGCGGCTGTGCTCGCGACTGGCGGTGATCGATCACGGCCGGATGATCGCCAGCGACGCGCCGCGAGCGCTGATCGCCGCGCATGTCGAGCCCGAGGTCGTCGAGGTGTTCGGCGACGAGGCGCGTCGCTGGGCAGAGGCGCGCGGACGGGCGCTGGCGGACCGCATAGAAATCGCCGGCGAAACGGCGTTCTGCTATGCGAAGGACGCCGCGCCGCTGCTCGGCGACTTGAGCGGGCAGAACGGCGTGCGCTATCTGCATCGCCCGGCGAACCTGGAGGATCTTTTCATCAAGCTCACCGGGCGCGAGCTCCGCGACTGACCGCTTCGGCTCGATGCACGATTCGGCATCACGGCTCGCGCCGCCGCAAGACGCGACTGCCCGCGTTATACTCGACGCCGCCCAACCCGCCGAAGGTCCGATGATCTCCGTTTCGCTGATCCGCGCGCCCGAGCTCTCGCTGCGCTGGATACCCGTCTGGCGCCGCAACCTGCTGGTCTGGCGCAAGCTCGCGATCGCATCGGTGCTCGGCAATATCGCCGATCCGCTGCTGTACATGCTGGCGCTGGGCTACGGCATAGGCAGCTTCGTGCCCGAGGTCGGTGGCATGAAATACATCGCCTTCATCGGTACCGGCATGGTCTGCCAGAGCGCGATGTTCACCTCGTCGTTCGAGGCGATGTATTCGGCGTTTTCGCGCATGCACGTGCAACGGACCTGGGAAGCGATCATCAACGCGCCGCTTTCGCTCGACGACGTCGTGCTGGCCGAATGGATCTGGGCCGCGACCAAGAGCGTGATGTCGGTGATCGCGATCCTCGCGGTCGTGCTGGTGCTGGGATTCGGCCATTCGTGGCTCGCCCTCTGGGTACTGCCGCTGGGTTTCATCGTCGGACTGACGTTCGGCGCTTTCGGGCTGGTGATGAACTCGCTGGCGCCCGGATACGACTTTTTCACTTATTTTTTCACGTTGGTGCTGACGCCGATGCTGCTGCTCTCCGGCGTCTTCTTCCCCGTCGACCAGATGCCCGCCGCGCTGCAAGGCGTCGCCAAGACGCTGCCGCTGTCGCACGCGATCGACGTCGCGCGCCCGCTGCTGTCGGGTCGCATTCCGGATAACGTTCCGCTGCACATCGCGGTGCTGCTGGCCTATGCGTTCGCCGCTTACTATGTCGCGCTGGTTCTGACCCGGCGCCGGCTGCTGAAATAGCCATGCTCTGGATCAAGTCGCTGCACATCATCGCGATGGTCACCTGGTTCGCG
>DATASF010000118.1:0-15470 GCA_036269335.1 Casimicrobiaceae bacterium | reverse complement strand
GCGCCCAGTCAGCCAGCTCGAATCACTTGCGCTTGCCGGCTTCCCGCTCGACGCCGATCGGCAGATCGGCGACGCGAGCCATCTCGGGATCGGCGAAGCGGCAGCCCTGCGCGACGTAGTCGGCGACCATCGCCGTCGCGTCGGCGCCCCAGAACAGCGCTTCGCCTATCGCCAGCGTCGGCACGCCGAATACGCCGCGCGCGATCGCTTCGTCGGTGTTTCTCCTGAGCGCTTCCTTGACTTCGGGCGACTCGATGCGGGCGGCCGCGTCGGGCATGTCGATCTCGGTCATAAGCTCGGCCCATTCGATCGGCAGGTCACCGACCCTGCCGTCACGCCAGACAAAACGGAAAATGCGCCGGACGACCTCCGGGTCGGCGTCCGCAGCGACGGCGAGTCGCAACAGCGGCAGCGGATTGAACGGATGCACGGCCGGAAACTTGAACGGCAGGCCGATGCGCTTGGCCTGCCAGGCGACGAACTGATAGGTAAAGCGCCGCTTGGCGGGAATTTCGGCAGGCCCCTTGTGTCCGTGCGCCTTGAGCAGGCCGGCGAACAGCACCGGCCGGTAGCGCACGCGGATCGAGCGCTCGAGTTGCGGCAGCTGCTCGCACTGCAGGTACGAGAACGGCGAAACGAAATCGAAATACCAGTCAGCGCTGGCCATCGCGTTCATTCGCGGTTGCATGGCGTGCGGCGATCGCAGCCCCGAACTGTGCGCGCCGCGTTGCGAGGGTGGCGAGCAGCGCGCGCTTGTGCTCTTCCGACAGGTCGATCCAGCCGGCGATCTCGTCGAGCGTCCGGTAGCAGCCGGCGCACAGGCCGGTGGCGGCATCGATCGCGCATACGCTGTTGCATGGCGATGCGACGGCAGGATCGCCGGGGCGGGTCATGACCCTGCCGGCAGCGGCTGCTTCGTGTCGAGCGCGCGCGCCACGCGCGAGCCCGTTGGCCGGCCGAGAAAGTCGCTGATGTACCGGCCCGCGATGCGCAAGCGCGTCATGTCGACGCCGGTTTCGATGCCGAGACCTTCGAACAGGTACTGCAGGTCCTCGGTGGCGACGTTTCCGGTCGCGCCCCTGGCATAGGGACATCCGCCCAGGCCGGCGACCGAGCTGTCGAACGTGGCGACGCCGGCTTCCATCGCCGCGTAGACGTTGGCGATCGCCTGGCCGTAGGTGTCGTGAAAATGTCCGGCGAGATTGCCGACCGGGACGGCTTCGGCGACGACCTCGATCAAGCTCGCGGTCCGGCCCGGCGTACCGGTACCTATGGTGTCGCCGAGCGAAATCTCGTAGCAGCCCATCGCGTGCAGCGCGGCCGCGACTTCGCGCACTGCCGACGGCGCGATCTCGCCTTCGTACGGACAGCCGAGCACGCAGGAGATGTAGCCGCGCAGGCGCACACCGTGTGTCCTGGCGGCGTCGGCCACCGGACGCGCGCGCTCGAGGCTTTCGCCGATCGAGCAATTGATGTTCTTCTGCGAAAACGTCTCCGACGCGGCGACAAAGACCGCCACTTCGTCGGCGCCGGCGGCGAGCGCCGCCTCGAAACCTTTGAGGTTCGGCGTCAGCACCGGATAGCGCACGCCGGGCTTGCGCCGGATCGCCGCCATCACCTGAGCATTGTCGGCCATCTGCGGGACCCATTTGGGCGACACGAAGCTGGTCGCTTCGATCGCCGGCAGGCCCGCGTCGGTCAGGCGGTCGATCAGACCGACTTTGACCTCGGTCGGAACGCTCGCCTTTTCGTTCTGCAGGCCGTCGCGCGGCGCGACGTCGACCATGCGCACGCGCCGCGGCAGCTTGCTGCTGATCGCCGATGGCATCGGTCAGAAGTCCCGCTCGCGGTCGACGATGCCGGTGATCGGCAATCCGGCCTCGAGCCTGGTGATCTTGGCGGCGATTTGCTGGACCGACTCTTCGACCAGGGTGACCGCCGACACGTGGGGTGTGATGCTGATGCGCGGATGATGCCAGAAAGGATGCGCGGCCGGTAAGGGCTCGTCGTAAAAGACATCGAGCGTCGCGCCGCCGAGCTTGCCCTGGTCGAGCAGCGCCACGAGGTCGTCGTCGACGATCAGCGCGCCGCGCGCAACGTTGATCAGGTGCGCGCCGGCGGGCAGCCTGGAGAGCGCGCGACGATCGAGCAGGCCGCGGGTCTCGCGCGTCAGCGGCAGCAGGCAGACCAGCACGCGGCAACGGGCGAGAAAGGCGTCGAGCTCGGCGCTGCCGGCGTAGCCATCGACGCCAGCCACGCTTTTTGGCGTCCGGCTCCAGCCCGCGAGCGGAAAACCGAACGGCCGCAGCGCCGCGGCGACTGCGGCCCCCAGCACTCCGATGCCGAGCATGCCGACGCCGAACGCGCGTTTGTCCTGTCGCGCGAGCGGACGCCAGAGCGCTGCGCGCTGCGCTTCGGCATACGCGTCGAATTCGCGGTACTGCCGCAACACCGTGTGGACGACATATTCGCTCATCTGCTCGGCCATGCCGGCGTCCTCGATCCGCACGACCGGGACGTCGCCGGGCAGGGCTTCGCTCGCAGCCAGCGAATCGATGCCGGCGCCGAGGTTGAATATCGCCTTGACCGATCCGAGATTCCGCAACAGGCGCGCCGGCGGCTTCCACAGCAGCGCATAGTCGATGCCCTGCGGCGGCGGCTCGACTTCGTCGGGCAGATGCGAGCATGCATGCACGCGTGCGGCCGGAAGCGCGCGCGCCAGCGCAGCAAGCCATTCCGCACCGTTGCCGGCTGCGCTGCAAAAAAGCAGATTCAAGTCTTTTCCGCCTCGGCTTCGACGTCGATCAGATCCGCGCCCTCGGGTACCTGGTCTCCCTGGCGATAGTGAATCGCGCTGACGATCCCCGCGGTCGGCGCGACGATCGTATGCTCCATCTTCATCGCTTCCAGGATCAGCAGCGGCGCGCCGCGGGCCACCGTGTCGCCCGCCTTGACCAGGACCGCGACGATCGCGCCCGACATCGGCGCGGTCAGGTGCCCGCCCTGACGGGGCTCTTCGCCCGCGTGCGCCAGCGGATCGACCAGCCGCAAGCGATGCGCTTCGCCGCCGCAGAACACATGGCGCTCGTCACCGAGCGCGACCGTCTGCGCAACCATGTGCACGCCGTCGATGACGACTGCCAGCGAGTCGCCGGCAACCGTCACCGATGCGGACATCGACTGACCGAGCGCTGCGACGATCCAGGCGTCGGCACCCTTGGCGGCGCGCACGCCGACTTCATATTCGTCATCGTCGAATGCGTAGGTCAGGCTGATCGGGTGGTCGTCGCTGTTGAGCCACCAGCCTTCGATCGCGTGCCACGGCGCATAGGGGTCGGGCGAGGACGCGGCGGCGGCTGCCGCTGCCCCGCGCAGTCGCGAAATCTCGGCCAGCGCCGCGACGGCCAGTGTCGTCGCCGACGGCGGCGTTGCGGGCGGGATCAGATCGGCCTGGTGACGCCCGATCAACCCGGTATCGAGGCGCGCGTCGGCAAACGCGGGGTGCGCGATCAGGCGCTGCAAAAAGGCGACGTTGGTCGTGACGCCGACGACGCGGTACTGCGCGAGCGCGTCGGCGAGACGGCGCAATGCCTCGGGCCGATCGGCGCCGGATGCGACCAGCTTGGCGAGCATCGGATCGTAGAAGCGGCTGATCTCGTCGCCGGCGCGGACGCCGCTGTCGATGCGCACGTGCTCGGACGTCGGCGGCGAACTCAGGTAGGCGATCCTGCCGGTCGACGGCAGGAAGCCGCGATCCGGATCCTCGGCGTAAATCCGTGCCTCGATCGCATGACCGCTGATCCCGATCTCGTCCTGCCGGCGCGGCAAGCGCTCGCCGGCGGCGACCCGCAATTGCCATTCGACCAGGTCGAGGCCGGTGATCATCTCGGTGACCGGATGCTCGACCTGCAGCCGGGTGTTCATTTCCATGAAATAGAATGCGCCGGCGCCGGTGGTCTCGACGATGAACTCGACGGTTCCGGCGCCGACGTATCCGATCGCCTTCGCGGCCGCGACCGCCGCGGCTCCCATGTCGGCGCGTCGCGCCGCGCTCATTCCGGGCGCTGGCGCCTCCTCGACGACTTTCTGATGACGCCGCTGCACCGAGCAGTCGCGCTCGAAGAGATGAATGCATTCGCCGTGCGTGTCGGCGAAAACCTGCATTTCGATATGGCGCGGCGCCTGCAGATACTTCTCCAGCAGCACGGCTTGGTCACCGAAGCTCGCCTGGGCCTCGCGTCGGGCCGAGCCGAGCGCCGCGATGAAATCCTCGGGTCGCTCGACGACCCGCATGCCTTTGCCTCCGCCGCCCGCCGACGCCTTGATCAGCACCGGATATCCGATCGCGTCGGCCTTTTGCTGCAGCAGCGCATCGTTCTGGTCGGCGCCGTGGTAGCCGGGAACCAGCGCGACGCCGGCGCGTCCCATGATCGTCTTGGACTCGGCCTTCGAGCCCATCGCCCGGATCGCCGCCGGTGGCGGGCCGATGAAAACGAGCCCGGCCGCGGCGACGGCGGCGGCGAACTCCGCGTTCTCGGAAAGAAATCCGTAGCCCGGATGAATCGCCTGCGCGCCGGACCGTCGGGCGATGGCGATAATCTTGTCGCCGCGCAGGTAGCTGTCTCGCGGCGGCGGCGGCCCGAGACGGTACGCTTGGTCGCAGACTCCGACATGCAGCGCGCCGGCGTCGGCGTCGGAGTAGACGGCGACCGTGCTCACACCCATGCGCCGGGCGGTGCGCGCCACGCGGCACGCGATCTCGCCGCGGTTGGCGATCAGTATCCTGGTAAACATCGGGCGGCCGGGCATCGCGGCTCTTCAGGCGTCGGGCCGGTGCGCGGCGGCGCCGAACCAACGATGAATTCTTTCGATCATCGCGCGGAGAGAGCGCACCAGCTTCGGCAGCATCCAGATCGTCAGCGCCACGAGCAGAGCCAGCACGATGAAAAACACGACCGGGTACGCGAGTGCCAGGTAAATCAATACGCCGACCAGCATGTCTTCGCCGAACGACGCCGCCCAGTTCGAGAACGGCTCGGGCGAGGTGTTGAGCACCATGCGCGCACCGGCCTTGGTGAAGTGGCTGCCCGCAGCCAGCGTCCCGCCGAGTATCGCGGCAGTCAGCGTCCACGCCGGCGGCGAGTCGCCGAAAACGCCAGCCGCGAGGGCGGCGCCGGCAGGGATGCGCACGAACGTGTGCACCAGGTCCCACAACGAGTCGAAGCCGGGAACCTTGTCGGCAAAGAACTCGGCAACCACCATGAATCCCGAGGCCGCGAGCACCATCGGATGCGAAAGGATGCGCAGATGCTCGGGGAGCTCGTACCAGCCGGCGAAGCCGACGGCCCCGGTGATGAACAGCACCGCATACAGCCGTATGCCGCTCGCCCACCCGAGGGCAGCGGCCAGCGCGATCAATTGCCAGGTGTCGAAGTGATCCATCGAACCGGACTATTCGCCTTGCGGCACCCACGACGGCTTGCGCTTGCCGAGGAAGGCGGCCACGCCCTCCCTTGCCTCGGGCGAGGCTCGCACACGCGCGATGCGGCGCGCCGTGTCGGCGATCACCGAAGCATCGGCGGGCCGGTGCGCAACCGAGCGGATCAAGGCTTTGCATTCGGCCTGCGCCACCGGTCCCGCGGTGACCAGGGCACCCAGGATCTCGTTGATCATGGCATCCAGCTCCGGCAGTGGCGCCAGCTCGTGCAGCAATCCGAGGCGGAACGCTTCGCCGGCAATGAACCGCTCGCCGCTCAGGAAATAGCGGCGCGCGGCGCGAGCGCCGATCGCTTCGACAACGTACGGAGCGATCGTCGCCGGAATGAGTCCCAGTCGCGCTTCGGACAGCGCAAAGATCGCGTTCAACTCGCCGACGGCGATGTCGCAGCAGGCGACGAGGCCCACGCCCCCGCCGAATACCGCGCCGTGGACTCGCGCGATCGTCGGCTTGGACAACTGATTCAGCGTCTGCAGCATTTTGGCCAGTGCCTTCGCGTCGGCCAGGTTCTGCGGGCGCGAGAACGAAGCCATTCTTTTCATCCAGTGCAGATCGGCACCGGCGCAAAAGCTCTTGCCGGCCCCCGTCAGCACGACGGCACGCACGCTCCGGTCGCGGTCGAGGCGCTCGAGCGCGGTGGTCAGCTCGGCGATCAGGACTTCGTCGAACGCGTTGTGCACGTCGGGGCGGTTGAGTGTGACGACGGCGACAGCAGCGCGGATATCGACATCGATGCTGGTAAGGATGGCGGGGACAAGCGCCGGCGCCGAACCGCGGTGGTTCGCCTTCCCGGCTCGCTTGCGGACCGGCCTGGTGATTTTTTTTGCCACGGGGCACCTACATCCGGAAGACGCCGAAGCGCGTCGGCTCGATCGGGCTGTTCAGGGCCGCCGAGATCGCGAGCGCGAGAACCTTGCGCGTATCCGCCGGGTCGATCACGCCATCGTCCCACAGGCGTGCACTCGCGTAGTAGGGATGGCCCTCGCGCTCGTATTGCTCGCGCAGCGGCGTCTTGAACGCCGCCTCCTCGTCGGCGCTCCACGAACCGCCTTTGGCTTCGATCGCATCGCGCCGTATCGTCGCCAGCACCGTCGCGGCCTGCTCGCCGCCCATGACGGAAATACGCGCATTCGGCCACATCCACAGGAAGCGCGGATTGAACGCGCGGCCGCACATGCCGTAGTTGCCTGCGCCGTAGCTGCCGCCGATGATCACGGTGAACTTGGGCACCTTCGTGCACGAAACGGCGGCCACCATCTTCGCGCCGTCGCTGGCGATGCCGCCGGCCTCGTATTTGCGGCCGACCATGAATCCGGTGATGTTCTGCAGGAAGACGAGCGGCGTGCCGCGCTGGCTGCACAATTCGATGAAATGCGCGCCTTTCTTCGCCGATTCGGAATACAGCACGCCGTTGTTGGCGACGATACCGACCAGATAGCCGGACAGCCGTGCGAAGCCGGTCACCAGGGTCGTGCCGTAGCGCGCCTTGAACTCATCGAACTCGCTGCCATCGACGATCCGGGCGATCACCTCGTGGACGTCGTACGGTTTCTTGATGTCGGCGTTGATGACGCCGTAGAGCTCGTCGGCGGGATAGAGCGGCGCGCGCGGCGGCACGACGTCGGGCGGCGCGGGCTTGACCCGATTGAGGTTGCCGACGATGCGACGCGCGATCGACAGCGCGTGCGCATCGTTCTGCGCAAGATAATCGGCGACACCGGAGATCCGCGTATGCACGTCGGCGCCGCCCAGCTCTTCGGCGGTGACGATCTCGCCGGTCGCCGCCTTGACCAGCGGCGGACCGGCCAGGAATATCGTCCCCTGCTCGCGCACGATGATCGATTCGTCCGACATTGCCGGCACGTAGGCGCCTCCGGCCGTGCACGAGCCCATGACGACGGCGATCTGAGGGATGCCTTCCGCGGACATCGTCGCCTGGTTGAAGAAAATGCGGCCGAAATGATCGCGGTCCGGAAAAACCTCGGTCTGATTCGGGAGATTGGCCCCGCCGGAGTCGACCAGATAGATGCACGGCAGACGGTTCTCGCGCGCGATCTCCTGCGCGCGCAAATGCTTCTTGACGGTCATCGGGTAGTAGGTCCCGCCCTTGACCGTCGCGTCGTTGCACACGATCACGCACTCGCGGCCCGACACGCGGCCGACGCCGGTGATGATGCCGGCCGCCGCGATGTTGTCGTCGTACATTCCGTAGGCGGCGAGCTGGGAGAGCTCGAGGAACGGCGTGCCCGGATCGAGCAGCGTACCGACGCGCTCGCGCGGCAACAGCTTGCCCCTGCCGGTATGACGGCTGCGCGACGCGTCGCCACCGCCCTGCTCGATCGCGCGCACCTTGCTTTTGAGGTCGACGACCAGCGCCTCGAGCGCGGACCGATTTGCGACGAAAACCGCATCGCGAGGGTCGAGCATGGTCTCGATGACTGGCATGCCCGGTCGCCCCTTAGTTGCCGTCCGGACGCGGATGGCCCGGCATCAGCTGGTACGGATGAACCCAGCGGGGCTCGGCCTGGATGCGCGCGAGCCAGTCGCGCACGTTCGGCAGGGCGTTCCAGTCAGCGCCGATTTCTTCCGGCCAGAACAGATAACCGCACAACGACAGGTCGGCGATCGTCAACCGGTCACCGACGACGTAGCGGCGGCCCGCAAGCTGCGCTTCGAGCACGCCCCACGCCGCTTCCGAGCGCGTGCGCAAAAAGGCGAGAACGGCGGGATCCGGATCCTTGCCGAAGGTTCGCAGAAATCGCAAGGTCGCCGTATAGCTCGTCAGCTTGTGGTTGTCCCACAGAAGCCAGCGCAGGATCTCGCGATGCTCGGCGTCGTCGTTCGGCCCGAATCGCCCCAGCGTCTGCGCGAGATACTCGAGGATCACACCCGACTGCGTCAGCCGCATCCCGCGATGCTCGAGCATCGGCGCCTCGCCCATGACGTTGAGCTCGCGGTAAGCCGGCGACCGTGTCTCGCCGCCGAAATAGTCGACGAAGCGCGGCGTCCAGTCGGCGCCCGCAAGCTCGAGCAGCAGCGCGGCCTTGTAGCAGTTGCCCGACTGCGCAAAACAGTGCAGCGTGAACTCGGCCGGCTGCCTGTGCATCTCACCAGCCTCCGGTCGCGAGCCAGCGATCGACCTGCTCGAACCGGTCGACGCCCCAGAACGGCTCGCCGTCTACGATGACAAAAGGCGAGCCGAAAACGCCGGTTGCGATCGCCCTGTCGTTCTCCGCCTTGAGCGCGTCCTTGATCGCCGGATCGTCGATCGCGGCGCGCGCGGCAGCGGCGTCGACGCCGCACTGCGCGGCGATCGCGGCGGCACGGTCGGGACTCGAGATGTCGATGTCGTCGACGAAAAAAGCGCGATAGAGCGCATGCACCGCCCCGGCCGCCAGTCCGGGGTTCGTCCGCTGCAGCCAGACGACGATGCGCGCCGGCGCCTGCGTGGCAATCGGAAACACCGTCGGCATGCGAAACGCCGCGACGCCATGAAACCGGGCGCTGCGCGCGAAATCGCGCTTGGAGTAATCGCCTTTCAACGGCACCTCGGTCAACGGCACCGACCCGGTCTGCTTGAAGACGACGCCGAGCAGCACCGGATGCCAGGCGACGCTGCGCCCGTGGCGGACGGCCAGGTCCTCGATCTTCTCCGACCCGATAAAGCCGTACGGAGACGAAAAGTCGAAATAAAAATCGATGGATGCAGTCATGGGTTGCTTTCGATCAGCCGGCGAGCGCGCGCGCGATCACCAGGCGCTGGATGTCGCTGGTGCCCTCGTAGATCTGGCAGACGCGCACGTCGCGATAGATGCGCTCGACCGGGAAGTCGGTCACATACCCGTAGCCGCCGTGGATCTGGATCGCGTCCGAGCACACGCGCTCGGCCATCTCCGAGGCAAAGAGCTTGGCCATCGACGCTTCCTTCAGGCACGGCAGGCTCGCGTCACGCAGGGTCGCCGCATGCAAGGTAAGCTGCCTCGCGGCTTCGATCTGCGTGGCCATGTCGGCGAGGCGGAAACTGATCGCCTGATGCTCGATGATCGGTTTGCCGAAGCTTTTCCGCTCGCGCGCGTACGACAGCGCCGCCTCGAAGGCGGCGCGCGCCATCCCGACGGACTGCGCGGCGATGCCGATGCGGCCGGCCTCCAGGTTGGCCAGCGCGATCCGGTAGCCTTCGCCTTCGCGGCCGAGCAGATTGCCGGCCGGAACCCGGCAGTCGGACAGCACGATCTGCGCGGTGTCCGACGCGCGCTGCCCGAGCTTGTCCTCGATCCGCGCCGCCTCATATCCCGCCAAAGACGTGTCGACGATGAACGCCGACATGCCCTTCTTGCCGGCGGACTTGTCGGTCAACGCGAACACGATCGCGACGTCGGCATTCTTGCCCGAGGTGATGAACTGCTTGGTGCCGTTGAGCACATAGTGCCCGCCATCGCCGTCGCGAACGAATTCCGCGCGCGTCGCGATCGCCGCCGCGTCGGAGCCGGTATGCGGCTCGGTCAGGCAGAAGCAGCCGATCTTGGCGCCGCTCGCCAGCGGCTTGAGATAACGCTCTTTCTGCTCGGCGGTGCCGAACGCGAATATCGGACCGCAGACGACCGAGTTCTGCACGCTGATGACGGTCGAGGTCGCGCCGTCCCCGGCGGCGATTTCCTCCAGCGCCACGGCGAGCGATACGTAATCGAGGCCGGCGCCTCCATACGACTCAGGTACGACAATACCGCAGGCGCCGAGCGCCGCCAGCTCGCGCAACGCTTCACGAGGAAACGCGTGGTCGCGATCCCAAGCCGCGGCGAACGGCGCCAGCCGCTGCTGGGCGAAATTGCGCATCGTCTCGCGCACCATCTGCTGGGAATCGCTGAGCAGCATCGAAAGCCTATCGCCGCGAATCGAAGGCGAGCCGCACCGCGATGCCGGCGAGCACGACGCCGAGCACCCAACGCTGCACCGCTGACCAGAGCGGGCGCGCGGCGAGCCACCCGGTGATCGCGCCGGCGGCGAGGACGAAGACGAGGTCGCTCGCGGAGCTGATCACTATTTGCAGCAGCCCGAGCACCAGGCCCTGGGCCAGCACGCTGCCGCGACTGGAATCGATGAACTGTGGGAACAGCGCCAGATAGAACATCGCGACCTTCGGATTCAACAGGCTGGTCACAAGACCTATGCGGAAGAGACGCCACGGCGAGTATCGCGGCAAAGCGCGCGGCGCGAACACGCCCTCCCCGCCCGGGTGCACCGCTTCCCAGGCAAGCCACAGCAGGTAGCCGGCGCCGGCGTAGCGAACCACGTCGTAGAGGACAGGCACCGTCAGAAAAATCGCCGACAGGCCGAGCGCGGCGGCGAAGACGTGGAACACGAAGCCGAGCGACGTGCCGGCGAGGGAGACTATGCCGGCCCGGCGCCCCTGGCAGAGCGTTCGCGATACCAGGTAGAGAAGATTCGGCCCGGGCGTCAGCGCGAGCAGGAGACTCGCCAGCGCGAACAGCGCGAGGTTCTGCGGCGTCGGCATCAGACGCTTCCCGTTCCCCGGTCGCAGGAACTGCCGGCAGCCATGCCCTCACGCCTGTCCCGCCCGAGCGGCCTCAAGCGCCTGCCTCGTAGCCCAGTTCGCGCATCAGCGGTCCGGCGCCGCTTTCCACCTGGCGCCGCTCGGCGTCGCTCATTTCGCGACGCCACGCCTCGACCCGCTCGGCCATCGGCGGCTGTGCGAGATTGACGTGGATGCGCGTGCGCTCGTCGCGCTCGATCATCCTGCCATCGACGTGCGCGCGGCCCTGCAGCCTGGCGAGCCGCGCCTGCCCGCGCGCGCCGGAATCGAGCATCGCCGGCTCGTACGCCAGCGACAGATACGAACAGAGGCGCTTGAGCTCCGGTTCCGGACGCAGCACCAGGTCCTCGAAGCGGATCTCCTGGTAGTGGCGCAGCGAGGGTGCGGCGCGCCGTCCGACCTCGACGTTCTGCCGCCAGAAGGTTCCGAGCACCGCGTAATCCTGGCTCGGCGCGAACCAGGTCTTGCGCCACGACATCGCGGTGTCGCGCGGATCGCGTATCACGTGGATAAAATGCGCTTCCGGCAGCAGTGCCTGGATGTGCTGCATCGTGAAAACGTAACCGGGAGTCTTGTCGCCGGTGCGCGCCTTGCGCTGGCTTTCGCCATACAGCGCATAGAACGCCCTGGTCCCTGCTGCGACGCTGAACGCGGGGATCGCGTGCAGCCTGCGCCAGAAGAGATCCTTGTCGAGGCCGAAGTCCGACCAGTTCGAAATCGTCATCCGGTCGGCGGTGACGATCTCGAAAAACCGCCGTCGCAGCGACGTCGGATCGCCGGCCAGTCCCATCACGTTGGGCAGGAACGAAGTCTCCGGTGGAATCGCCAGCTGCGAATGGGCGTCGAGCATCACCGCCAGCAGCGACGTGCCGGAGCGCGGACATCCGACGATCACCGGGAACGGATCGCGCGCGCTGCGCGGCGTTGCCGAAGGCGCCGGCTTTCCGCCGAGGCGCAAGGTGACACGCGGCGACTCGAAGACGAGCTTGTCGGCCATCGCCTTGTCGTCAGGCAAGCTCGATGGCGAGCGCGGTCGCTTCGCCGCCGCCGATGCAGAGGCTGGCCATTCCTCGCTTCTTCCCCAGCTTGCGCAGCGCGCCAAGCAGCGTCACCACGATGCGCGCGCCCGACGCGCCGATCGGGTGGCCGAGAGCGCACGCGCCGCCGTGAACGTTGACCTTGTCGGCTGGCAGGCCGTGCTCGTGCATCGCCGCCATCGTGACCACCGCGAACGCCTCGTTGATCTCGTACAGATCGACGTCCTCGGGCTTCCAGCCGACTTTCGCGTACAGCTTGCGCATCGCGCCGACCGGCGCCGTCGTGAACCATCCCGGCTCCTGCGCGTGCGTCGCGTGGTCGAGAATCACGGCGAGCGGTTTCAGGCCCTTGCGCTCGGCCAGCGAGCGGCGCATCAGCACCAGCGCGGCCGCGCCGTCGGAGATCGAGCTCGAATTCGCCGCGGTGACCGTGCCATCCTTGCGGAATGCCGGCTTGAGGCCGGGGATCTTGTCGGGGCTCGCCTTCGCCGGCTGCTCGTCCTTGTCGATGACGACGTCGCCCTTGCGGCCCGACACGGTGACCGGCGCGATTTCCCAGCCGAACGATCCGTCGTTGTTGGCTGCGAGCGCTCGGGAAAGCGAACGCAACGCGAACTCGTCCTGCGCTTCGCGCGAAAAATGGAACTTGTCCGCGCATTGCTCGGCGAACACGCCCATCAGCTTGCCGCGGTCATAGGCGTCCTCGAGGCCGTCGAAGAACATGTGATCGATGACCGTGCCGTGGCCCATGCGCATGCCCGAGCGCGCTTTCGGCAGCAGGTACGGCGCATTGGTCATGCTTTCCATCCCGCCCGCGACGATGATGTCGGCGCTGCCCGCGATGATCGCGTCGTGCGCGAGCATCGTCGCCTTCATCGCCGAGCCGCACATCTTGGATAGCGTCGTGCAGTTGGTCGACAGCGGCAGGCCCGCCTTCAGCGAAGCCTGGCGGGCCGGCGCCTGCCCCTGTCCGGCCATCAGGCAATTGCCGAAAATCAGCTCGTCGACGTCGGCAGGCGCGACGCCGGCGCGCTCTACCGCGGCCTTGATCGCCACCGCGCCGAGATTGCTCGCCGCGAGCGAAGCGAAATCGCCCTGCAGGCCTCCGATCGGCGTTCTCGCCGCACCGACGATCACTATCGGATCGTTTTGCACAATGAGTTTGCTCCTCGACAAATCCGCCGCGCGCGCGGCCGCAGCCTTAGGCCGGCGACGCCGGCTTGTCGGGCGGCTTCTGCACCCGCCGCGGCCGGCGCACGAGCTCGCCGCCGCAGTTCGGACACACGCCGTTCAGCGCGTTGGCGCACGTTGCGCAGAACGTGCATTCGTAGCTGCAGATGTATGCGGCATCGGCGTCGGCGGTAAGCGGCCATGCACATCGCTCACAGCGTTCGCGCATTTCCAGTGCCATCGCCTCTCCGGTCACTTGGTCTCGTTGAACAGCTCGCGGCCGATCAGCATCCGACGAATCTCCGACGTGCCTTGTTGCTCTGGCCTCGGCCGCCGCTCACGCGGCTTAACATTCGCTTCGCTCATGTTAGCCTCGTCCGATCAACGCCGGTACTACGCTATTTGGTCTCGTTGAACAACTCGCGACCAATAAGCATCCGACGAATCTCCGACGTACCGGCGCCGATTTCGTACAACTTCGCATCGCGCCACAGCCGGCCGACCGGAAATTCGTTGATGTAACCGTTGCCGCCCAGCGCCTGGATCGCCTCGCCGGCCATCCACGTCGCCTTTTCCGCGGCATACAGTATCGCACCTGCGGCGTCCTTGCGCGCGGTCTCGCCGCGATCGCAGGCCTGCGCCACCGCATAGACGTATGCGCGGCACGCGGCCATCGTCGTATACATGTCGGCGATCTTGCCCTGCATCAGCTGAAACTCGCCGATTGGCTGGCCGAATTGCCGTCGCTCATGCACGTACGGCAGTACCGCGTCCATGCAGGCGCTCATGATCCCCAGCGGGCCGCCGGCGAGCACCACGCGTTCGTAGTCGAGGCCGCTCATCAGAATATTGACCCCGCGGCCCTCCTCGGAGAGCACGTTTCCTTCCGGCACTTCGCAGTCCTCGAACACCAGCTCGCAGGTATTGGACCCGCGCATGCCGAGCTTGTCGAGCTTTTGCGCGGTGGAAAAACCCTTCATGCCCTTTTCGATCAGGAACGCGGTGATGCCGCGCGGTCCCGCATCGGCGTCGGTCTTGGCGTAGACGACCAGCGTATCGGCGTCGGGGCCGTTGGTGATCCACATTTTCGTGCCGTTCAGGACGTAGTGGCCGTCGCGATGGACGGCGGAGAGCCGCATCGAAACGACGTCGGACCCGGCGCCGGGCTCGCTCATCGCCAGCGCGCCGACGTGCTCGCCCGACACCAGCTTGGGCAGGAAGCGGCGTTTTTGCTCGGCGCTGCCGTTGCGCCGGATCTGGTTGACGCAAAGATTCGAGTGCGCGCCATACGACAGCCCGACCGACGCCGAAGCACGGCTGATCTCCTCCATCGCGACGACGTGCGCGAGATAGCCAATCGCCGTGCCGCCGAACTCTTCCTCGACGGTGATGCCGAGCAGGCCCAGGTCGCCCATCTTGCGCCACAGGTCATGCGGAAAACGGTTGTCGCGATCGATCGCCGCGGCACGGGGAGCGATCTCCGCCGCGGCGAAGTCCTGGACCGTCGACCGCAGCATGTCGATGGTTTCGCCCAGCGCGAAATTGAGCGAGGGGAAGTTGGACATCATGCCTCCTCAATAGTCCGGCTTGCCGGCCAGTACGATCAGCGTCTGCTGCATGATCGCGCATAGCGTGCGCGCCCCCGCGCGCTCCGCATAGACTTCGCCCCGGGTGATCACGAGCGTCCTGCCGGGCTTCACGACCGAGGCCTCGGCGACGAGGCGCTCGCCGGTCGCTGGCGCGACCAGGTTCAGCTTGTACTCGACGGTCAAAACGCTTGCATCGGCGGGAAACAGCGTAAACCCGGCGTAGCCCCCGGCCGAATCGACGATCATGCTGACGATGCCGGCGTGGATGTATCCGTGCTGCTGAGTCAGATCGTCCCGGCACGGCAGCTCGATCGTGCAGACGCCGGGCGCGACCCGGGTCATCCGGGCGCCGATCAGCCGCATTGCCGACTGCCGGTCGAAACTCGCTCGCACGCGGGCCGCGTAATGCGGGTCCGGCGGCGCATGCTCCGGATGCGATCTCGGGTCTGCCTGTGCTGCAGTCATCGTCGGTCACTCCCGCGAACGGGCCGGGATCAGGTTTTCCAGTTTATATGACGTTTACGTAAACGTCAACTTGGCGAGCACCGGGGTCACGCCGCGCCTCCGTCAGGACCTTTGCGTAGCCGCTTGCGGCATTGCCGCTCCAACGCATCGATCTCCGACAG
>DATASF010000117.1:0-8510 GCA_036269335.1 Casimicrobiaceae bacterium | reverse complement strand
TAGGTGGCCTGCTTCTGGCGCACCGGCGCGGCCCGGAGCGGCCAGGCGTCGCGGTCGAACCGCGTGACGTTGCGTGTGTAGTAGTTGACTCCGACGAAGTCGAGCGGCTGCTTGATCAGCTCGAGATCCGCGGCCGGCCAGTTCGGCCAGGCCTCGCCGAAAATCTCGGCGAGCTCCTCCGGATACCGGCCGAGCAGCATCGGATCGAGAAACTGGCGGTTCATGTAGGCGTCGGCCCGCGCGGTGGCGGCGCGATCGGCGGCGTCGTCCGAGGCCGCATACTTGGGCTCGAGGTTGACGACGACGCCGATGCGATGCTTGCCCACGCTGCGATAGGCCTTGACGGCGGCACCGTGCGCACGCATCAGCTGGTGCGCGGCGATCGGCGCCTCGAAGCGGTTGCGGTGCCCGGGCGCCAGCGCGCCGTGCAGGTAGCCGCCGTCGGTCACGACCCAAGGCTCGTTCAAGGTCGCCCAAAGCTTGACCCGGCCGTCGAGGCGGCGAAAAAGCACCGACGCATAATCGGCAAACCATCCGGCGATGTCCGGATTGAGCCAGCCGCCGAGGTCGTCGAGCGCCGCGGGAAGATCCCAGTGAAACAGCGTCACCATCGGCTCGATGCCCTGCTGCAGCAGCGCATCGACGAGGCGCTCGTAAAAGTCGAGTCCCGCCGCGTTGATCGATCCGCGCCCGGCCGGCAACACGCGACTCCACGAAATGCTGAACCGATACGCGTTAAAACCGAGCTCGCGCATCAGGCCGACGTCTTCGCGATAGCGCCGGTAGTGGTCGCACGCGACGTCGCCAGTGTCGCCGTCGCGGACCATGCTCGGGGTGTGGCAAAAGCGCTGCCAGATGCTCGGGCCCGCGCCGTCGGCGAGGGGCGAGCCTTCGACCTGGTAGGCCGAAGTAGCGCCGCCCCACAGAAAGCCCGCCGGAAATTCGATTCGTTTGCTCATGTCGGTTCCGTTTTGTTGCGTTTTATCGTCCGTCGATCAGGACGCGGGCCGGCGACGCGGCGATGTGCAATTCTGCACCGGAAAAACTCGCCGGCTTGCCGTTGATGGTTGCAGAGATTGGCGGCTTGTCGCCCGGCCAAACGAATTTAAACCCGCCCGGCGGCATACCGGATCCCGGCGCCAGCCGCAGTGTGACCAGGCCGCCGTCGCGGCGCAGCGTATAGCTCAGGCGCCCGTAGGGTGTGCGCAGGTTCTGCACCGCGACCCCGCCCTGTTCGAGCCAGGCCGGCGCGATGCCCGCAGCGAGCACGATCGCGCGGTCGGCGTCGCGCTCGTACGCGAACAGATCCAGCGTCGCGCGTATGAAATCGGAAGCGACCCAGGCATGCGGCATGTCGCCGACGAAGCGCGCCTGACGCGGGTCGCGGCCGACAACCTCGGGCCACTGGTTCCACGCCAGCGGACGCCGGTTGGCGAGAAAAAAGGTGAGCAGCGCTTGCGCGCGGTCGCGCCAGCCCAGCCGAACCAGCGTCCCGACGATGCGCAGCTCGTACGGCGTGTACACGTCCCAGGCAATCTTGCCGTCGCGCCGGTCGACGAACTCGCGCCAGTAGCGCTCGTAGGTGGCTCGCACCAGATCGGGCGGCAGCGCGCTTGTATCGCCGCGCGGCGCGAAGGCAATAGCCGTCGACGTCGGATCGAAATCGCCCAGCTCGGCCGCTCCGGGGAGGTAGTCGATGCCGCGCGCAGCGACGGCCGCGTGCAGCGAGTCGACGAGGTCACGGCGAAAGCCCTCGCGCTCTGCGCGCAGGCGGTCCGCTTCGGCCCCATGGCCGAGCGCGTTCGCGATATCAACCGCGCCGTCGTATCCCTTCAATGCCCAGAAGTCGTCCCAATACGAATGCATGGGCTTTTCCGAATACCCCTCGTGGCTGATCGATGCCGGCAGCAGCCCATAGAAGCTGCGCCTGTCCGGCGCGAGATTGACATCGATCCGCTCGGAGTCCCGCAGCAGGTCGAGGTAGCGCGCGGCTGCCTGTACGTGCGGCCACATCGACCCGATCAGCGCGCGATCGCGGGTGTAGCGATAAGTCTCGGCAGCAAGGAAGATAAATTCGCCGGCGCTGTCGTTTTCCGGGACCGGATCGGCGCCGCGCCGGTCGACGCAGCACGGTATCTTGCCGGTGGCAAATTGATGCGGCGCGTACCAGCGCAGGTACTCGGCGGCCACACTCGCGTCGCCCAGGCGCAGCAGCGACTCTCCTATCATCGCGCCATCGCGTATCCAGGACCGTGCGTAGGATCTCGTCCCCGGACGCAGCATCGCGCCGTCGCGCGTCATCAAAATATGTGCGAAGGACGTGCGGAGCGCATCGACCAGCGGCTGCGCGGCCGGAGGAACCTCGAGTGAAACCCGATTGAGCTTTTCGCGCCATGCGGCCGCAGTCGTGCGCTGCTCGCGCGCGACCCAGGCCTCGCCGGATGTATGGCGCAAAGCGGGACCGCCGCTGCCGGACAGGGGAATGACCAGATCGATCGTCCGGCTGCCGTGCGGCGGGAGGTCGAGCTTGTAGGCAAAAGCGCCCGAGGCATAGCCGAAAGCGTCGTGCGCCCGATTCGCCTCGACCCAGGCCGAGCGCGCCAGCAGCTTGGGCAGTGCCGCGGGGTCGGAAGCGAACGCGGCGACCTTGTCGGGGCGCTGCAGCGCGTACACCTTGCGCCGGTCGTTGACAGTGAACGCCGTTCCGTCCCAGGCGATGTCGCGAATCGCGCTGACCCCGCCCACGGTATTGAGGAATTGTGTCGGCGGATTCACCTGGAATGGCCGGATGGCGAGCACCAGCTGCAGCGGCAACCGGTCGCCCGTCCGATTGGTGATCCGGTAGCGGGAGACGATGCGCGACGATGCGCGCGTTCCCGATGCGAACGACGACACGCTGAGCTCCCACTGCGGCTGCCGCCAGCGCACACCCGGCATCGGCAGGTAGCCGTCGGGCAGGAACGGATGCGTGTCGGTGTCGGCCCAGGTTACGAGCTTGCCGCCGGCGACGACGAACGGCTCGATCGAGAATCCACCCTGCCCCGCCTCGAGCGCGCCGTCTGTCGACAACAGCGCGCTGTCGCTCCCGCCGTCGACGCCGACCAGTGTCCAGTAGACCTGCTCGCCGGAAAACCCGCGCGGAAAATAGCCGCGCGGCGAATTGCGCGCGACGGCTTCGACGAAAGCGTTCGCCGATTCGCCGAAGTCCGGGTCCTTGATCTCCACTTCGGCAAGCCCGTAGGCCCCCGCGGGTCCGCCCTGCAGCGACAGCCGCAAGTACCGGCTCTCGGCTTCCGGCAGCGCCAGCGCGTCGTTGCCGCCGCTGCCGTCGGTCACACTGCGCAGCGTCCGCCATTGCGCTCCGTCATCGGAAACCTGCACCTCGTAGCGCGACGCGAATTCCCCGTCCAGCCAATGCAGTACGATGCCGCCGAATTCGCGCCGCTGCCCGAAGTCGAGCGTGAGGCTTTGCGCGAGACCTCCGCCCGGATCGCTGCGCCAGGCGGTCGCCGCTTGGCCGTCGACTGCTCGCGCAGGATCGGATCCTGGTCGAGTGGAGGAGGCATGCACGGTGGGCGTGGGCCAAATGGCCGGCACCGCCGGGAGCTCGCGGACCGTGAGACGGCTGAACCGCACCGACCCGGCGCCGCCGCCGCGTCCCGCAGCGACGACGAACTCCAGTCGCGCCGCGTGCCTGAGCGTGCGATCGGCCGTCGGACCCCAGGCGAATTCAATCTGGCGCTTGCGGATCCTGACCTCTCGCCAGTCACGGGGAAACGTGAAGTCCGGCCGATTGAACCACCAGACGTTGTCGCCAGCGGCATCGGTCAGCTTGAACTGGAAATTGTTCACCGGCGCGTCGGCGCGCACGTAAAAAGAGAGCTCGTAATTGGCGGGAAGGTCGAGCGGCAGCGCGCGGGCGGCAAGCGCGTAGCCGGCGGTCCCGGCCAGATCGAAATCGAGCTGCAGCGCGCGGCCGTCGATGCCCTCGGCCGAATGAATCGACGCCCGCACGCCGTCGGACGCGCCGGCATGCCAGGATGAAAGCTCGCCGAAATCGTCGAGCAACCGCGGCGGCGCGCCTGGCGACTGTGCCCCCGCCCTTCCGAGCGCAAGCGCAGCAGCGAGAGCGATCGCGACGATCGCAATCAGCACGCGCCCGGGCCGTCGCGGCCCGGTGTCAGCGAGCGGGATCACCCCTTGACGCTTCCTGCCAGCAATCCCTGCATGTAATAGCGCTGCAAAGCGAGGAAGACCAGCAGCACCGGCAACGTCGTCAGCACCGAGCCCGCCATCATCAGCTCGTTATCCTGCACATGCTCGCGCGAAAGGCTCGCCAGCGCGACCGGCAAGGTGTAGAGGTCCTTGTCGGTCAGGACGATCAGCGGCCACATGAAATCGTTCCAGGTGCCAAGCAGCGTGAATACCGCCAGCGTGACGATGATCGGTTTGAGCGCCGGCACCACGATGGCGCCGAAGATGCGAAATTCGCTGGCGCCGTCGATACGCGCCGCTTCCAGCAGGTCGTCGGGGATCGACAGCGCGTACTGCCGGACCAGAAAAATGCCGAATATCCCCGCCATCGCCGGCACGATGACGCCCCCGTAGCTGTTGACCAGGCCCATCTGCTTGAGCAGCAGGAACAGCGGCACCATCGCGACCTGCCCGGGGATGACCAGCGCGCCGAGCAGGAGCTTGAAAATGCGGTCCCGTCCGGCAAAGCGGAGCTTGGCGAACGCATAGCCGGCGGCGACATTGAAGACGAGCGAGACTGCGGTTACCGCGGCCGCGAGAAAAACGCTGTTGACCAGATACCGCCCGACGCCGGCCCGGCCGAAGAGCTCCCGATAGTTGCCCAGGGTCGCGCGCTCGGGAACCAGCGGCGGCGGATAGCTGCTGGCTTCACCCGGAGACATCAGCGACACCGAGACCATCCACAACAGCGGAAACAGCGTCAGGACGGCCGCAGCCAGCAACAGGCTGTTGACCAGCGGCGCCTGGACGCGGCGCGCTAGCCGCCGATCCATCTTTTCCCCCGCAGCTGCAGCGCGGTCACGGCAAAGATCAGCAGAAACAGGACGAACGCGACCGCCGAGGCGGAACCGAGGTTCCACCACTTGAATCCTTCCTCGTACATGAAATAGAGGACGCTGACCGTGCTTTGCAGCGGTCCGCCCTGCGTCATCACATAGGGCTCGGCGAACAACTGGAAGTAGCCGGCTATGGTCAGGATGCCGACCAGCATGACGACCGGCGAGAGCATCGGCAGCGTGACCGAAGCGAACTGGCGCCACACCGACGCGCCATCGATGCGGGCCGCCTCGTAGAGCTCCTCCGGAATGCTTTGCAGGCCGGCGAGAAAGATGATCATGTTGTAGCCGAAGTTTTTCCATACGGCGAAAAGAATGATCGCCGGCATCGCCCAATGCGGATCGCCGAGCCAGTCGATCGGATCGATACCGAAACCGCCCAGCACGTAGTTGAGCAGGCCGTAGCGCGTGTTGAACATGTAGCGCCAGATGACGGCGACGGCGACCAGCGTTGTCACCACCGGCGCGAACAGCGCAGTCCGGAAGAACGGCTTGAACCGCGCCAGCCGCGAATGGAGCAGCAGCGCGGCGCCGAGCGACGCAGCGATCGACAGGGGCACGCCGGCGACGACAAAGTACAGCGTGTTGCCCAGCGCCTGCCAGAACATCGGGGCCTGCACAAGCTTCAGATAGTTGCCGAGGCCCACGAAGCGAAGGTTGGCCAGATCGGCGAGCGCGTAAATGTCGAAATCGGTCAGGCTGATCAGAAACGCCGCAACGATGGGCAGGAAGAAGAACACGGCGATGACCAGCAACGCGGGCGCGACGAACCACCAGGCGGCGCGATCGAATCTCAATGCGCCTCCCCCCGCGCGAGCATCCAGCGCCGCTTTTCGAGAATGCCGTTGGCGCGCGCGTCGAGCTCCTTCACCGCCTGATCGACCGACAGCCGGCCGGACACCGCGCGCTCGGCGACCAGACGCATCTGGTCGGCGATGCGCTCCCATTCGGCGACCTTGGGCGTGGGCTTCACCCGCTCGAGCTGGTCGCGAAAAGCCTGCGCGTAGACGTCGTCGGCGAGCGGCGCGTCGCGCCAGGGGCCGCGCCGCGGCGGCAAGTCCCCGGTGAGATCATGGAACCGGCGCTGAACATCGGGGCGGGCAAGGTATTCGATCAGCTGCCATGCCGCAAGCTTCGATCGCGAGGCGCGGAACACGACGAGGCTCGAGCCGCCGGCGATCGACGCGCCCGGGCCGTTCGGGCCGGGCAGCGGCGCGGTCGCCCAGTCGGCCTGCACGCCCGCCGGCAGGCGGCGCTTGAACTCGGCGATATTCCACGGGCCCGAGATGTAGAACGCGAAGTAGCCGCGGCCGAACTCATTCCATACGTTCGAGACGTCGACGCCGGTCGATGCCGGCGCGAAGCCCGCGCGGAAGGTGTCGACATAGAATTGCAGCGCGCGGCGAAAGCCGGGGCTGTCGAAATTGCCCCAGCGGCCGTCGTCGCGCAGCAGCGGCTCGTCCTGCTGCAGCGCCAGCGCCAGCAAGGGCTCGAATTCGTTGAGCGGCAGCAGGATCGCGTAACGATCGGGCGCGGCGCGCTGCTTGAGCGCGGCCATAATCCGCGTCCATTCGGGCCACGAGGCCGGCGGCGACGCGTAACCGGCCTGAGCGAGCAGGTCGCGCCGGTAGAACAGCAGCCGCGTGTCGACGTACCACGGCACGCCGTATAGCGCGCCGCCGACGATATTGGTCTGCCATATGCCGCCGAAGTAGTCGGCGGCGTCGACCACGGGCGAATCGGCGACGTACCGGTCGAGCGGTGCGATCGCGCCCAGGGCGACGAATTCCGGTATCCAGGTATTGCCGAGCTGGCAGATGTCCGGCGTCGCGTCGCCCGCAAACGCGGTCAGCAGCTTTTCATGCGCCGCGGTCCAGGGCAGCTGCTGGACTTCGACGTGAACTCCCGGATGCGTGCGCTCGAACTCCGGGAGCATCTGGACAACGACTTCGCCCTCGCGCCCCATCGCCCAAAACTTCAACACGGTTTCCCCGGCAGGGGGAGCGCGGCAGGACGCCGTCAGCAATGCCGCGGCGAGGACGAGAAAGAGCACCGCCGCGCGCGACCGCGCGGATGTGCCCGGGCAAGTCATCGCGACGCGGTGAGCCAGCCGCCGGAGAAGCCGGCGCGTTGCAGGCCGCTTCGGACGTAAGGATTGGTGTGCATCACCCGCCAGATCATATCGCTGCGGTAGTTCTCGATCATCGTGAAAATCGCGCCCTGGTCGATGCCGAGGTAATCGCCATCGACCCAGCCGAATCCGGGAATGCAGCGGCCATGCTCCAGCGGTCCGTCGAAATTGAAGCTCAGGTTGAACGCGTCGAGGAAGCCGTACTTGGCGTAGATGTAATTGCCGAAGCGCTTGTTCATTTCGAGCACGGCCGGGATCGCAAGTTCCGGTGCGAACGGCAGCGAGGCGACCGCCGCGGTTGGCGCCAATGTGCAATCGTCGTGCGTGCCTGCCCCGGCGCCGCCGATGCCGCGCGCGGCGTAACTGCGATACAGCCGCATCACCCCGGCGACTTCCAGCTCCATGTCCGCAGGCCCGTCGCTGGCGGTCAGTCCCCAGATCATCGCGCCGTAGTCCTTGCATTGCCGCGGGTTGGCGACCGCGTACGCCTGTTGCGCGTAGATCGCCCGGCGCGTGTTCTGGAAGTAGTCGAGCCCGCGCCGCCGCATGTAGGCATCCTGGACATTGCGGAAATCGAGCCAGACGTGCGTGTACTGATGGCCGAACAGCGGTGCGAATCCCAGGTATTCCTGCCCGAAATGCTTGCCCCACGACTGGTCGTAGGTGCTGGTCCATTCGGTCCAGGCCTCGGGACCGACCGGATGCGTCGGCGAAGCGAGCGCCAGCAGATAGACCAGCATCGCCTCGTTGTAGCCGCGCCAGTCGTATTCGAGGAAGCCATCTTCGGGCGACCAGCCGAGACTGATCGCGGGCGGCCGCGGCTGCGCCCACTTCCAGTCGACGCGCCGGTAAATCTCGTCGACCAGCGCGCGAATTTCGACTTCGTCCGGTTGCGAGCCGTCGAAGTACGACTGGCAGAACAGCGCACCCGCCAGCAGGATCGCGGTGTCGACCGTGGAAAGCTCGCTGTCGGCGAAGCGTTCGCCGGTCTTCATGTCCAGGAAATGGTAGTAGAAGCCCTTGTACCCGGAGATGCCGCGCGCATGCGGGCTCTGCGGGGCGTTCTTGAAAAAGCGCAAGGTCGCGAGCACCCGTTGCCGTGCCGCCTTGCGCGTGACATAACCGCGCTCGACACCCACCGGATAGGCGGTCAGCGCAAAGCCGACCGCGGCGACACTGGAGAACGACGGCGTCGGATAGCGATCCGGCACCAGGCCGTTTTTCGGATTGGCGGTATCCCAGAAAAACCGGAAAGTCCGCTCCTGCAGATCGATCAGGAAGGGATCGAC
>DATASF010000116.1:0-5839 GCA_036269335.1 Casimicrobiaceae bacterium | reverse complement strand
GATCGTTGGCAAATTCCGTCGAGAGGGGGCGGAGGTTTCGCCGGTGCCCGGTAAAAAAGTGCTCGTCAAACTGGCCGGGGACAAGACTAGCACGCCGCCGTCCCCTTCCAAGAAGAAGACACCTCGCCAGCGACGGCAGGCGGCACCCCGTTCGCCGCCCAAAACCGACATCACCGGCCAGACTGTTTTCGACGACCGTCCGCTGCGCTTTCGCAGCTTGACGCTGACCGAAGCGGATGTTCCCTCGCTCGAAGATGCGTCGATGATCGAAGGAGCATTCAAGATCCGTGTTGCCAAACGCACCGGCGCGCGGCGCGATGCCTGGTCGCTGGTCGAACGCCGCTATACCGGGCGGGGCTACACCGTTCCCGGTCGCAAACCGAAGCCCAATGTCTTCACGTTCATCGCATATGACGAGGGCCAGATCGTCGGCACGGTCGGAGTGGGCGTCGATATGGGCAAAGGCTTGGCGGCCGACGAACTGTATCGCGCCGAGATCGACGCCCTGCGCGCGAACGGTTGGCGCATTTGCGAATTCACCCGCCTCGCAGTCGACCGGACTGCCGCGAGCAAGCCGGTGCTGGCGGGGCTGTTTCAGACGGCCTATCTTTATGCCGCATTGATCCGCGGCTATACGCACGCCGTCATCGAGGTCAACCCGAGGCATGTTGTGTTCTATGGGAGCGCGCTCAAGTTCGCACCGACCGGGCCGGAACGCATGAATCGCCGCGTCGGCGCGCCCGCGGTATTGCTTTGTGCATCGTTTGCCGAGATAGCCGAGGGGCTGGCCAAATATGCGGGCAAACCCCCGGCGCCGGGCACGCGGCGAACACTGTATCACTACGGATTCCCCCCCAAGGAGCAGGAAGGCGTCCTGAAGCGTTTGCAAGATCTCGTCGCCACGCGTTGAGCGCCATACGGCGTCGTGCGACAAAGGCCGACGCGCGAACCGGCCGAGTTGGGCCTCCTTGACTGTACCCCACAGTAGCGGACTATTCGTTCGGCGCCCGCTGTCTCCCCTTGTCCTACAACGCTTTCATCCATCCGCCGATGGGCAGCGCGGGACCGGCGGGCGAAAATCGCTGCGCTACATGCGGCCTGACAAATACTCTCGCATGCCAACGACAAGGGCCGATCATCGGCCGGAGGCACGATGAGCACCGCGCGGCGCGCCTGGCGCGATTCGATCTATCTGGTCGTCCTGGCCGCGCTGCTGCTGGCCGGATGCGCGACCCTCCCGCCGGGGTCCAGTTACCCGAAGGCGGCGTCCAACGCGCTTACCCATCCCGAGCAAACGCGCCTGGGGCGCCAGCTCGCGCCCGCTTCGGCGGCGCACCCGGGACTGTCCGGATTCCGTCTGCTGCCGGTAGGCATCGACAGCTTCCTACTGCGCATGGAGATGGCGCAAGCGGCCGAGCGCACGCTGGACGTCCAATACTTCGTCGTCGAGAACGACGACACCGGCAAGCTGATCCAGGAAGCTCTTCTGCAGGCCGCCGATCGCGGTGTACGCGTGCGCCTGCTGCTCGACGACGAGGGTTCCCGCGGACGCACCGTCAAGCTGACGCCGCTGTCGGCGCACCCCAACATCGAGTTGCGCGTGTTCAACCCGGCGGTGTATCGGGGCCAAGTAGAGTTTCTAGAGTTTCTCCACGACATCGAGTTGGTCGGTGATGCGACCAGGTTGAACCGTCGGATGCATAACAAGCTGTTCGTCGTCGATAACGAAATCGGCATCATCGGCGGCCGCAACATCGGCGACGACTACTTCCAGGAAGGGCGCGACCTCGAATTCGGCGATTACGACGTCATCGCCGCCGGCGGCGTCGTCAAGGACATGTCGGCGAGCTTCGATGACTTCTGGAACAGCCCGCTGGCCATTCCAATCGAGGCGCTGTTCGGCGGCAAGGCGTCAGAGCGGGCGCTGGCCGGTTATCGCGATGCGCTGGCCCAGCACCACACCGCCATGAACGACAAGGATTACATGCGCAAGCTGGCCGGCGGCGAGCCGCTGCGCCCGCTGGTTGCCGCCAACGCGCCCTGGGTGTGGGCGAAGGCCGAAGTCGTTTATGACAGCCCGCAGAAAAACAAGGTCGAAGACGGCGACGAGCCGGGACGCCTGCTGCGCCACCGGCTGGGCAAGAGGGTCGAGGACGCGCGTTCCGAGCTGCTTATCGTGTCTCCGTATTTGGTGCCCGGGGATGCCGGCGTGAAGTTCCTGGCGAAGCTGCGCGAGCGCGGCCTGCAGGTCCGCATACTCACCAATTCGCTAGCGTCGACCGACATGCCGGTCGTTCACTCCGCCTACCAGAAGTACCGGATCCCGTTGCTCGAAAGCGGCGTCGAGCTCTACGAAGTACGGCCGATACTCGGACAGCCGGTGGTGCGCGGCAACACCTTGAAATCGCCGAGCGCCGGGCAGTTCGCCCTGCACGCCAAGGTGTTCGTGTTCGACCGGCAGCGCGTCTTTGTCGGATCGATGAACCTCGATCAGCGTTCGCTGCACGTCAACACCGAGGTCGGGGTGATCATCGACAGTCCCGATCTGGCCAGGCAAGTTGCCGCGCGCTTCGAGGCGATCGCCCGGCCGGCCAATAGCTACGTGCTGGCACTCGACGGAACGAATGTCGCGGGCGGCCGGGCACTGGTCTGGCGCACCCTGGAAGACGGCAAGCCGGTCGAATACCGCCAGGAGCCCGCGGCCTCGATCTGGCGTCGGGCGAAAGTCGACATGTTGTCGATGCTCCCGCTGGACGAGCTGCTGTGAACGGACGCCCGCGATGATTTCGTCCGCAGCCAGCCTCGCCTCCAGCGCCGCTCCCGTGAAGCGGGCATGCCGATGGCTGATCGCGTGCTGGATGGCCGCGACCGCTGTTTCGGCCAGCGCGGTCGTCGCGGACCAGGACATCGTCGTCCACGCCAAGAAGGAAGGCGCCGAAATCGTCGTCAATGTCGATTGCCCGGTGCGTGCCCCGCTATTGACGACGTGGGACGTTCTGACCGACTACGACAACATGACCAGCTTCATCTCGAATCTTCAATACAGCGGGATCCAGGGACGCGTCGACAACGTGCTCAAGGTACGGCAGTCGGGCAAGGCAACGCGGGGGCCGCTGAGCTTCAGTTTCGACAATGTGAGAGAAGTCGAGCTCATCCCCTTCACCGAAGTCCGCTCGCGCCTGATCAGCGGCGATCTGAAGGCGTCGGCGTTCACCACCCGGATCGTCGAGATCGACGGGCTCGTGCACATCATCAACAGTGGACGGTACACTCCGAAGGTATGGGTTCCTCCCTTGATCGGCCCAGTGCTGATCGAGGAGGAGACGCGAAAGCAGTTCGGAGAAATCAGGACGGAGATCCTCCGGCGCAGCCAACGACGCGCCGCCGAGCTTGTGCCGCGCTAGGCGCCCGCCGCGACCCAGGCGCGGCGGATCACGGTTGAAATGACAGGGATCGGATGGACCTGCTGCTGGCGGCCTGGGAATTCATAGGCAATCTCGACAACGAGCTCGCGCTGTTGTTGATGAACTATGGCGGGTGGATCTACGGGATCCTGTTCCTGATCATTTTCTGCGAGACGGGGCTGGTCATCGTCCCCTTCCTGCCCGGCGACTCGCTGCTGTTCGCTTCGGGCGCGCTCTGGGCAACCGCGGGCATGCCTGTCGAGCTACTGGTGCTAACGCTGATCACCGCATCGTTTTGCGGGGACAACTGCAATTACTGGATCGGACGCCTGTTCGGAAGCCGCGTAGTGAAGAAAGCGCATACGCGATTCCTGAACCAACGGGCGCTGGAGCGGACACACCAGTTCTACGCCCGCCACGGCGGCAAGACGATCATCCTCGCGCGATTCGTGCCTATCGTGCGGACCTTCGCCCCTTTTGTCGCAGGCATCGGGCACATGGATTACCACCGCTTCCTGCTGTTCAGTGTCGTGGGGGCGCTGCTGTGGGTAGGGCTGCTGGTGTCCTGCGGATACCTGTTCGGCAAGCTGCCGATGGTCCAGGACAATTTCGCGCTGGTGATCGTCGCGATCATCGTGTTCTCGCTGGTCCCCGTCGGCATCGAATACATGCGCGCGCGGTTGCGGCGATAGCGGCGCGGACGCCGGTTACCCCACCCTCGGCTCGTATGCGCCCGGCGCGGGCCCTTGTGCGCTATGCTGTGCCGTTACCCGCCACCGGAGCCTGCGTGAAATTGCCGATCTGCGTTGCCTTGATTGCGCTGTTGAGCGCCTGCATTCCCATCGGCATCCGCGGCACGTCGAATGTCGACAGCGGCGTCCAGCATCCGGTCGCCGCCTCGCCTTCCGGCGACGCCGCGCCCAACTTGCCCGCCTCCCGAGCGCGGGATCCTCAGCGCGCCTAGAGTACCGGCGCGCCAAGCCCGCGCCGCTAGCGCTTGCCTCCGGGCATCGACTGCTGGGCGCTTCGCGCGAAATCGCCCATCAGCCGCTGCATCGACGAAAACGCCGTGCCGCCGGATGACATCACGCCCTGCATCGCGTTGACCAGATTCTGCGCCTGCTTCAGATCCGGCATCATCGCCATCATCGCCTTGGCTTCCTTGGCGCCGGGAACGCCGCTCATCTGCTCTTCCATCAGCGCAAACAGGCGCTTCTGCATCTCGACGATCATCTCGAACATCTGGCCCCAGTAGTGCATCGCCTTCTCGACCGCCTCCTGCGTCACGCTCTGCCCGGCGGCGACCAGCGCCTGCGGGTCGCCGGCCTCGGCGGCATGGCGCGCCGCCTTTTTCTGCATCGAACGCGCCTGCTCTTCGCCTTCGAACTGCAGCCTGCGCAGCTTGGCGGTGCTCTCGATCGCTGCGTTGATCACGTCGAGCGCGATTTTCGCATTGGCGCGATACAGCTCGAAGGCCTGCTCCGGCGTCATCAGCTTGGCCATTTTCGACAAGTCGCCGAACGCGCCTGCGCGCGGCGCTTCGAACGGCGACGCCTGCTTTGCCGCCGTCTTCGCTCGCGGTTTTCGCGCTTTGCTTCCGGCGGCCGCGGTCCGGTGTGCCTTGTTCGACGATTTGGTGGCCATGGTAGGAGCTCCTCGAGGCTGAGTGGCAAAACGGCTCAAGATCGGCTTGCGCCGCAGACGTTCCGGTGCCTGGCGATGCGTGGCTATTGCACGCCTTCGCGCCGTCACAGTCAACTGGAAAGCGAAGCACTCTCCCGGCGGCGCGCCATCGCAGGTTAGAATCGCCGTTCCGTTCATGGTTCCGATGCACAAGCTGCAAGCGATGGTCGCGGCTCAGCCTCGCGGCGCGCCGTCTGCCGCGCCGTTGTGGCACGAGCTCGTCGATCCCGACGTGCGAGCCCTGGCCGCGCTGGTCGCATCGCCGCTGTTGATCGCCGAGCACGCGGCGCGGATCGCGACCTTGACCGATGCCTGGCGCTCCGAGTCGCTTCGTTTGCACCACCGGTGGCTGCTCGACCTGGACGCGGCACCGCAGCGCCTGCGCGAACACCTCGCGGCTTCCAACGCGCGCCAGCTCGGCCGCTACGCCGAGGCGCTTTGGCGATTCTGGTTCGCGCACCTGCCCGGGGCGCGCCTGCACGCCGCCGGCTTGCCGGTCAAGGACGCGTCGGCGGTTCGCGGGGAGTTCGACTTCATCGTATCGCTGCCCGGACTCTCCGAGGTCCAGCACCTCGAGACGGCGTACAAGTTCTATCTGTACTGCCCGCCGGGCGACGACTTCTCGCGCCTGTTCGGACCCAACGCCACCGACCGGCTCGACCGCAAATGGCAGCACATGCTCGACGTGCAGCTGCCGTTGTCGCAGACCGCGCTTGGCCGCGCGGCACTGCCGCGGGACGTTGGGTCGGTGA
>DATASF010000115.1:0-7729 GCA_036269335.1 Casimicrobiaceae bacterium | reverse complement strand
AATTTGCGCGCAATGGGCGAGCCTCGACGATATACTGGATGCCGCAGCCGGCCCGAGAGAACCGATCGGCGAACTGTTGCTCGAGGCTGGCCGGCTGACGCGAGCGCAACTCGCTCGCGCCCTCGCCGAACAGCAGTCTTCGAAAGAAAGACTGGGACAGGTGCTTGTGCGCAAGGGCTGGCTCAGCGAAGCCGAGCTCGCCGCATTGCTGGCCTTTCAGGAGCGTCTCGACGCCGCGCGCGCCAGACGCGCGGGGCCCTTGCAGCTCGGCAATCTGCTGGTCAGCACGGGAACCATCACCTCCGAACAGCTGCAGGATGGCATAGAGCGCCAGGCGCAGTCGCACCAGCGTCTCGGCGAGGCCTTGGTCGCCACCGGCGCGGTCAGCGAGCGCGATATCGCGCGCGGGCTGAAGCTGCAGCGCATCCTGGTCGGCGTCGCACTGGCGGCGGCGTTTGCGCTGTCTGCCAGCCCCAAGACCGCACGCGCGGCGTCCGTCGGCTCGTCGACGATGAAGGTGACGGCGAACGTGCTTCCGTATCTCAGGCTGCAGGTGCTGAAGCAGGCATCAACGCTCGACGTCACACCGGAGGACATCGCGCGCGGCTACATCGATGTACCCGCGGCGACCGACCTGATGGCCAAGACCAATGACCGCAACGGCTTTTCGCTGAGCTTCGACGCGCGCTCGAACGTATTCAGCAAGGCGCAGGTAACCGGTCTGGTCAATGGCCTCGAGCTGGGCCCCGAGGGCGGAATGACCCATCAGCCCTTCACCGGGAATCAGATGCTGATGCGGCTGAGCTACCGGTTCTTCCTCGCTCCCGCGGTCGCGCCCGGCAGTTATCCCTGGCCGCTGCAGATTTCCTCGACGGTGATGTACTAACCGTACTAGCGCGATCCCGCTACGGATCGACCGAGAGGATCACCGTATCGCTGTAACTGCCGACCGGCGCGTCCTGGCCCGGGTCGATCTTGCCGTAGACCGGCACCGTGGTATTCGGCCCCGCCGTAGTGACGACCAGAGGCGTCGTGCCGGCCGTGCCGTCTCCCCATAGGTTCGAATACCCGCCGTCCTTGTAGATGTTGTAGTTGAGCCGCCCTGTGGCGCCCGCCCCCGTTTGGGCCATCTGCCGCCCCGAGATCGAGTTCGAGGTCGCCGATTGACCGATTCCCACCGTGAATGACGGCAGACTGCCACTGCCGCTGCAATGGATCGTCGCAATTCCCGAAGTCACGGTCGGCGCCCCGACAAAAACGTCGTAGCTCGGGAAGCCCAGCGTCGGCAGCGACTGGATCGTGCAGACGGATGCGCCGAATGCCGGGGCCGCTGCGACCAGAAATGCCGCGGCGATGCATGTTTTAAGGTTGCATTTCACAATAGACCTTTCCGACGTTGAGCGGCATTCGTGCGTTCGCCGCCACGTCCATTCCAAGATGACACGAACCACCTTCGGTCCGGATGTCGGCGCCATAACGGCCCGGTGTAGCGTCCTCGATATAGAACGCCCCGTCCGCCGCAGTGAACAATTGCAGCTGCGAGCTTCCCGACGCCAGCACGGCATCGATGCCGCCGAGCGGTCGTTCGTCGCGCCCGCGTCGGAGCATCAGCACCCCGGTCACCGCGCGCTGCGGACGGAGTGCGAAGTCGACCAGCACCCCGCCGCGCAGCGCGGGGACGACGATGACGCTGTTCTGCCCGATGATCGTATCGATCGGAACGGTGTTGGCATCCAGTGTAAACCTGCTCTCCACGTACGAGCCGACGGTCGACGCGAGCAGGGTGCCGTCGGGACCGCTGCGCCCGGCGTCCTGGCTGTTCTGCCGGACGCTCACGCCCTGCAGGTCTCCCGTCTTGATGATGGCGAAGCTATCGTATATCGGGCGGGTGAACTTGCCGACACCGCCGACGTAGGCGAACGCGCCGGCAACCGAGGCCTCCGCCGTCGTGGCGTTGGCGTCGCTGCCGAACAGGCGCGACATGCCGAGCGTGTATTCGAGCTTGTCGGTGTTGAGCTGGACCTGCGGGCGCACCTGGTAGATGCCGGCGCTGCGCTGCATGTCGACGCGATAGCCGAACCCCGGGCCGATCGGCGCCGGACGTGCGACCTCGACATCGTATTCGGTCCCGTTGCGGGGCGTGCGCTGGATCCGCGCCGTCGCGGTCGTGCGGTCGCCGAAGAAATAATTGACGCTCAGCGCCGCGGACACGCCCGACTGCGCGCCGCCCTGCCCGCTGACGTGGCCGAACGTCGCGTCGATATTCCAGTGGACCGACGGAGAGATGTTGTAACGCAGCGTGTAGCTGTTCTGCCGGCTGCCGTCGTCGAATTCGCTGCGCGTCGCCGTCGCGGTGAACGTGCCGAAGCGTGGCGAGCCGTAGCTCACTTGCACGCCGGCATCTTTCAACGGCACGAACTGCGCAAGCAAGGTCGATGTCGGCAGGAAGCCGCGCTGCAGGCGCCTGTAATTAAGGTCGACGCCGAAGCCGTCGGCTGTATACGAGTACAGCACGTTCGCGCCGCCGGCGACACGGCCGGTCTGCTCCGGACGGCCAGCGGCCCCTTCGACGCCGAGCACGCCCAGATCGCCGAGGCGCATGGTCGCATCGGCGCCGGCGGTCGCGTAATCCGGCGTGCGGTCGGCGTGCGCGCCGACAGTGAAAGCATCGTTCAGGCCGATGCGATGCGAGGCGGCGAAGCCAAGCCCATGGTAGCGGTCGCTGCCGACGCCGATCTCGGGGCGCACCAGCCCGACCGCATAAGTGAACTCGTCCAGGCCGCCGCGCAACAGCCGGTCGGACAGGTAGGTCGTGCTGCTCGAGCGCTGAATCACCTGCCCCTGCGGATCGCGAACCACCACGTCGACGTGGCGCAGGCCCGCATACCGGGTGATATTGTCGAGCTCGAAGGTCCCCGGCTTGACCGGCGCGGTATAGACGCGAATCCCGTCGACGTAGACCTCGACTTCGCCCGCCACCGGCGTCACGCCGACGAAGCGCGCGGTCGGCGATGTGATGAGACTCGGATCCATCGAATAGGCGCGGTAGAACCCGACGCCGCCGAGCTGCATCGACTGGCCGAGATCGCCGGTCGACGCGCCCTGATCGCCGACGACAAAACGGGCGAGCTTTTCATACCAGTCGTAGGTCGCGTTGGTTCCGAGCCGAGTGAAGGTGTTTCCGTTCTGGTCGTTCAGATAGTTGGTCTGGTTGTCGAGTAGCCAGCGGCCATAGCGGACGGCGAGCTCGGTGTTGACGCCGTAACTGCTCCGCTGGTGGTCGGCGCCGGCCCAATTGAGCTGATAGTTGAAAAAAGCGCTGGTGTCGTACGTCGGCATCAGCCGCGGCGCCGGCGTGAGATCGAGGCGCTGCTGGCCGAATACCGCCGGGTCTGCGACCAGGTCGATCCGGCCTGCTGCTTCATCGATGACGACGGTCACCTGCTTGAGCGAACCCAGCACGCGGTAGCCCCGGCCCTCGATGGTGACGGCGTCGCCGGTGGCTTCCTGCAATCCGAGCTGGCGCAGTTCCGTATCGGCGATCAGCCAGCGATCGCCATCCTTCATGACGAAGTGATCGCCGCGTCCCTGCCCGTTGACGGTGAAGCTCATGATCGTCGGCACCGGAACGGCGCTCGCCGTGACCGCAACCGCGAGCAGGGCGGCGGCCAGAATGCCGCGCCAGCAATGTCGGATGAGGTGCGCCACGGCATCAGTGCTGGCACACATCGCTCGCCGAGGCGCTCGCCGACAGGACGGTGCGTGTGGCTTGAATGCGGAGGTCGACCGCCGCGCCGGTGCAGGCATCCGGCGGAATGGCCAGGTCGTAGCGCCGCGTCGTTCCGGGCAGCAGATACCAGGACGAGACGTCCTTCACGGCGGCGCCGTTGGCGGTGATAGCCTCGACGTTGAAGTGCACGTTGCCGGTATTCTTGACCTGCAGCGTGACCCGGCCGGGCTTGCGTTCGACGATTTCGGCGCTTCCGGCAACGCGCTCCGACCGCGGCGCGACGAACACTGGAACGCCGAACTTGATGACTACGGCGATCGTGGCGCCCCCTCCTTCGGGGTTGGCCGGCGCCTGCTCTTCCAGGAAAACGCGGTAGCTGCGCTCGACATCACCCGGGTCGCGCAAGGTACCGATGCGCACGATGCGCGGCTCGCCCGTCTCGACCCGCAGCAGCGGCGGCGTGACCACCAGGTCAGTGGTAGCCGTATAGACGTCGCCGCCGTCGGCGTTCTGGGTCCAGAGCGATGGGCTGTTCTTGAACACCAGCGGGTGGTCGTCCTCGCTGGTCACGGTGACAGCGCCGATACGCAAGCCCGCCCCGAAGTCGACGCGTATCGGCGCAACGCTGAAACGGCCGGCGAGGGCGGGTGCCGCGACGGTCAGCAACAGGCAGGCGAAGACCAGGCGCATCATGGGGTGCAGTCTACGCAGGGCGCGCTAGCGGAGCCACAAAAAACGAACCGCCGGATCGCTCCGGCGGCTTCGTTGTTGCAAGGCTTTCGCCCGGTCACGGATTGACGGCCATTTGCACCGTGTCGGTATAGCTACCTACCGTGGCGTTGATGTAGTTCGCGTTCAGCACCGATCCGGTCACGGCGAAGGTGATCGCCGTCGACTTGCCGGCACCCGTGCCGGTCGCGGCGGCGGGCAGAGTCAACGAGTACGCCATCAGATCGGTCGCGCCCGGGCCCTTCATTTGCCGCGTCGAAGTGCCGGCGTTGTAGTTGTTGCCGTTGCCCGCAGTCACCGTGTAGGCCGACCCCTTGCTACACCAGAAGCTGATGGTCGAGCTGCCGGAACCGTTGGCGGCGCTGGAGGGATCCAAGTTGCCGAAGTCCAGCGTCGGCGTGCTATTGAATTTGCAGCTGCTGATGACCGTGGCTTGCACCGTCATGTTCGACGTATCGGCGGCGTAGGCTGCTCCGGCTGCGATCAGACCGACGCTCATTCCGAGGGCGGCGGCGATTTTGCTTGCATTCATTGTTGCTCTCCCGTTAAAAATTTGATTGAGGCTTGGTGCCGCCTCGGACGTGTGATCTTAAGTTTGGCAGTCACCCCTAAAGCAACGGCCGTGCCACGCTCGGAAGAACTTGTAAACTTAGTTGGCATGTGGTTGATTGAACGGCTATTTCTTATTTCCGGAGGCCGCTAAATCGGTGCTTTCGTAGCCCACAAGCGAGGCCGGCCAAGGACTCGGCGCGCGCCGCTTCGATCTAATGTGACGAATATGACAGCCCGCGCGGCCCGGAAAGGGCGCTGCCGTCCGCGTGCGCGGGCTTGGGTTTGGCCGCTCGCCCTATTCGGGGAGCGTGAAGCCCTGCTTGGTAAATAGACGGGCGCAGGCATCGACGACAGCCGGGTCGTAAGCGGTTCCCCGGTGCTGGATCAACTCGTTGACCGCGACCTCGACGCCGAGGGCCGGCCGGTACGGCCGGTCGGAAAGCATGGCTTCCATCGCGTCGGCGACCGCGATGATCTTGGCTTCGATGAGGAGCGCCGGGCCCAACAGGGCCCGCGGATAGCCGGTGCCGTCGATCCGCTCGTGGTGCTGGAGGATGATTTCGGCGATCGGCCAAGGGAACTCGATGCTCTGCAATATACGATGCGCGACTTCGGGATGCGATTGCACCAGCACGCGCTCGCGGGCCGTCAGCTTGCCTGGCTTGACCAGTACTTCCACCGGAATCTTGAAACTGCCCAGGTCGTGGATCAGCGCCGCCAATCGAGTCCCCTCCAGCTGCTCGGCCGACAAGGCGAGCTCCTTGCCGATCGCGTGCGCCAGGGCGGCGACGCGGTGACCGTGGCTGCCATTGCCCGGATCGTTGAGCTCGATGGCCGCGGCGAACGCATCGACGGTCGCTTCGAGGTTGCGGCGCAGGCGTTCGTCGTCGCCCTGGCTGTCGACGACCGCGGCTGGCCCGGGGGCGACCTCCGCCGCGACGCGCTCCCGCAGAATGTGTATGCAACAACTCACGCCGCCGGAGTCATCCTGCAGCGGCTGCCTGCGGCAGCTGAACGATTCGCCGCTCGCGACCACCAGCTCGCTCTCGCCAGGCGTGCACTGCGCCGGCGCCCGCCCGGCAGGATCGCCCGTCCCCGCGACTTCCGGCATGACTTCCCGGAATGGTCGCCCGAGGAGGGCGCCCTGTGGCGCCCCGGCACGGGCCGCGTAGGCCCGGTTGACCCGCATCAGGCAGCCGCCCTCGTCGTGCATGAACACCAGGTCCGACACGGCATCGATGGCGGACGCCCAGGCCCGCAACGCCGTGTTGAGCGTGTGCGGGTCGGTCGCCGGGCGCACCGGCGCTCGCCCGGAGATTGCCGGCCCGTGGGGTCGGCTCATGTGGGATTCGATTCCATCGGCGTTGGCGCGGAGCGCAAAGGACCAGCCTCAATCATATCCGCGACCGCCGCTGGAACGCGCAGGCAATGCGCGAAACCCGCGACTAGTCGCGGGTGCCGCGCCGCGGTGGCTGCTTTTAGCGCCTGCTCCGCTTGCCGGCTATGCGCCGATGCGGCTTGCTCGGCGTGGCGTCCGGCGTCGGCAACGCCGGACGCCCGACACCGCCCGGCGGAGCGTCACGCATGCCCCGGCTATGGTGCTCGGACGGTCCGCCGCCGCGCGACAGATTGCGCGCCGTAACGACCAGCGCGACATGGGTCAGCGCCTGAGGAAAGTTGCCGAGCTGCCGCCGCGCTGACGGATCGTACTCTTCGGCCAGCAGCCCTACGTCGTTGCACAGGGCGAGCAGGCGCTTGAACAGCCGCTCGGCTTCGGCATGCCTCCCGGCGAGGCTCAAGTGATCGGCGAGCCAGAACGAGCACGGCAGGAAAACCCCCTCGCCTGGTGGCAAAGCGTCGACCTCGGGCAGGTTGCGGTAACGCAGAACCAGGCCGTCGACCACCAGGTCGCGGCGAATCGCCGCCAGCGTGCCGCGCACCCGGGGATCGTCGACCGGCAGAAACCCGACAATCGGCAGCAGCAGCAGGCTCGCGTCGACCTCGCGCGAGCCATAGTATTGGACGAAAGTCTTGCGCGCCGCGTCGTAGCCCTTGTCGCAGACCTGCGCGTGGATCCTGGTGCGAAGCGCTCGCCAGCGCTTTACCGGACCGTCCAGGCCGTACTGCTCGACCGCCTTGATCGCCCGGTCGACCGCAACCCACGCCATCATCTTGGAGTGCGTGTAATGCCGCCTCGGCCCGCGCATTTCCCAGATGCCGTTGTCGGGCTCCGCCCAGCTCTTTTCCAGGAAGTGCAGGAGCGCGCGTTCGAAATTCCAGGCGTCGGCGTCGGGGTCGAGGCCGGCGCTGCGCGCAAGCTGCAACGCCGCGATCACTTGCCCGTAGCTGTCGAGCTGCGACTGGGTCGCGGCGGCGTTGCCGATGCGCACCGGCGCAGAATTCTCGTAGCCGGGCAACCACGGCAACGTGTATTCGGTCAGCTGGCGTTCCCCCGACAAGCCGTAGACAGTTTGCATGTCCTCCGGCCGACCAGCCGCAGCGCGTAACAGCCAGCGTCTCCAGGCCTGCGCCTCCTCGCGGTAGCCGGCGAGCAGGAGCGCGTAGAGCGTTGAGGTCGCGTCGCGGGGCCAGCAATAACGATAGTCCCAGTTGCGCACGCCGCCGATCGCTTCCGGCAGCGAAGTCGTCACCGCTGCGGCGATGCCGCCGGTCGGCGCATAGGTCAGCGCTTTCAAGGTAATCAGGGAGCGCATGACT
>DATASF010000114.1:0-11576 GCA_036269335.1 Casimicrobiaceae bacterium | reverse complement strand
CGGGCAATGGGTAGGTGCCCTCGGTCTCGATCGGGTTCTGCGTGGCCATCACCAGGAACGGCTGCGGCACCGGATGGCTTTCGCCAGCGATCGTCACCTGGTATTCCTGCATGACTTCGAGCAACGCGCTTTGCACCTTCGCCGGCGCGCGGTTGATTTCGTCGGCCAGCAGCAGGTTGGTGAACACCGGGCCGAACGAGGTCGCGAACTCGCTCGTCTTCTGGTTGTAGACACGGGTGCCGACCAGGTCGGCGGGAACCAGGTCAGGCGTGAACTGGATGCGGCGGAACGTGCCGCGGATGGTTCGGGCCAGCGTCTTGACCGTCAGCGTCTTGGCCAGCCCCGGCACGCCCTCGACCAGCAGGTGGCCCTGCGCCAGCATCGCCACCAGTACGCGCTCGAGAAAATGGTCCTGGCCGACGACGACCTTTTTGACTTCGTAGAGGATGCGCTCCATGCCAGGCATGGCATCGCTGCGTCCTTGATCGCGGTCGTTCATCGCTGGTGCCTCGTAGGATGGCAGGGCAGACGGCTTTACTGGCGGTGTCAGAACGGCGATATGCCGGCCGCGGCGGCGGCGTTTTCGATCGGCACGGCGAAGCCGATGCCGATGAATACGCCCTGTTCGCTGGGATTCAGGATCGCCGTGACGATGCCGACGACCTCGCCGTCCATCGTCGCCAGCGGCCCGCCCGAATTGCCGGGATTGGCGGCCGCGTCGAACTGGATCAGATTGGTCAGCAGGCGCTTGCCCTCGCGCGACCGATGCTCGCGCTTGAGCCCGGAAACCACGCCGGCCGAGGCCGACGGGCCGATGCCGAACGGAAAGCCGACGACGAGCACGTCGTCGCCGACGGCCAGATCGCGCGTCGAGCGCAGGGTCGCCGGCGCGAGATCGTCGGGGATGGTCTTGGCCTGCAGGACGGCGAGGTCGTTCTCGGGCTGCAGGCCGATCACGTCGGCGTCCGATTCGGTGCCGTCGAAAAACACGACCTGCACCCGGTCGGCGCCGGCGACGACGTGCAGGTTGGTCAGGATGATGCCGCGGTCGACGATGACGACGCCGGTGCCGACGCCGCGCACATGGTCGCCGTCGGCCTCGTCGGTGTGCTCGAGCTGGCGCACCCGCACGACCGAGCGCTGCACGATCTCGTAGGCCTTGGCCGCGCGCGAGGGCAGGACGTTGGTGTCGAGCGTGTGGAGCACGGCGGCATCGACGTCTTTCTGGGTCAGTTGCCGCGGCGGCGACTTCATCGAGTTGTAGGCCAGGAACGCCCCGACGCTCAGCAACACCGCCGCAGCGACCAGCAGAATGCGCTCGTGGCGCGACAGGAAGCCCCGCAGGCGTGCCGCCCGCGCGGGCCGGACCGGCGCCGGGGCCGCGGCCTCGGCCGGTTCGGCGGCAGGCAGCCGGCGCGACTTGCTGTAGAGCGTGACTTTGTTCATTGCGCTTGGAGCGCCGCGAGCGCGCGACGTTCCCGACGCAACGTTACCACGCCGTGCCGCCGGCGCGAAGTCGGGTCGCGCCTACGCGCGGGTCAGCGCCACTCGACGGCGCCGAAACGGTCCTGGCCGAGCCAGGTATAGAAGACGCCCAGCGTTGCGCGCGTCTGGCTGCTGTTGCCGAAATCCGGATAGAAGGCATCCCGGCGGTTGAGCAGATACTTGAGCGAAATCGCATGCTGCCGGTAGACGCGGAACGTCAGCGAGGCGTCGGTTCGGACGATATTGTCGTGGCCGCCGCGGTTCGCCGCGGCCACCCGGCTGACGAAATATTCGCGCCCGGTCACGTCGAGCGATACGCGATCGGCAAAGATCACGCGCAGCGCCAGCAGCGCCTGGGGCGCGACGCCGTAGTGATAGTCGTTGTCGGCGACGCTGTGCGTCGTGCCGACCGCGGCATAGCCCGCGCCGACGAGCGCGGTACCCTGCAACGCGATCGCTTTCGAAGCCCACCACTGCCCGGTGGTCCCCAGCGAAAGCCCGGTGCTGGACACGCGGAAAGTCTGCGGCGCGATGTAATCGTAGTTGCCGTACAGCCCGTAGATGCCTCGATAGTCGGGCCCGAGCTCGTAATCCTTGCCGATCAGCAGACCCCGGGTCATCACGTTTTCGAAGGCATTGGCGCTGGAAGCGGTGAGCTGGAAATTGAAATAGTCGAACGGCCTGTCGTATCGATACCCGGCCTTCCCCGGGATGCCGTAATCCATCGCGAAGTCGACCAGCAGCTCATTGCGCTTCAGGTTGGTCGCCGACTGCCCCGCGTTGTTCTCGGCGGTGCCGGAAAAACCGACCTGCAACTTGCTGTAATGCACCGGGTCGTGGCTGTCGAACAGCCCGTCGAAGCGGTTGCCGAAAGCCAGCCGGTTGAATCCCGTCGCGGGCGAGATCGCCGCCGCGCCGAGCTCGCGCCAGAGCGGCGGGATCTCGTCGTGCGCCAGCACCACGTTCGCCATGCGGAACAGCGCCTCGCCGAGAAACGTGCCGCCGACACCGGTATTGAGCTGATCGTTGCGCGAAGGCGGCGTCCTTTCGCCCGCGATCTCCCACATCGCGCTGCCGGCGAACGTGTAACCGAGCGCCTCCCAATAGTTGAGGCCTGCCGAGCGCGCGAACCCGTGGTACATCGATCACAGATACGGGTGCCCGAGCTGGTTGGTGCGAAAAGGATCGCTGTCGACGACCCAGCTGCTGTGCAGATTGTGGCGGATCGTCGAAATGTTGCTCTTGTAATCGTCGTCGCCGGAAAAATGCCTGTTGTACTGGTTGAGCAGGAAGCTGAAACCGACGATTTCGACGGCCGGCAGCACGTAGTTCTTTTGCGGCGCCGGCCGCGGCATCGTCTCGGGGGAAAGTTGCGGCGCCGCCGGATCGGCTGTCTGGGTCAGCGAAGTGGCGGCCTGGGCCCAGATCGAAGGAAGGTCGTCGGCTGCAGCCTCGCCGACGGTTGCCGCCGACGCCGCGGTCGCCCCGATCGCGAGCGATGCCGCGGCGAACGCGTGGGCTGCGCGCCATGATCGGCGCGACCAGGCACGCTGCGATCGATCCATGCGGGTTCCTTTTCGAAAGCTCCCGCCGTGGATGTTAAACGCGCCGCGACCCTTAGCAGGCCGCGGGCGCGCATTTTCAGACAACTGCCGACAGCCCGCCTACGCGATGTCCTACAGCAACGGCTCGTACGCCGGCGAACGCGGCGGCGGCGCGGGGCCAGGCTCAGTGCACAATCAGCTGCCAGGCCAGGATCATCTGTGCGGCGAAGGCGGCGGCAAAGGCCAGCGTTCGCACCCAGGGCAGCGCCGCCGTGTACGCGAACCAATGCACGATGCGCGCCCAGAAATACAGCGCGCAGGCAAACACGGTCGCGCTGTTGCTGATGCTTGCGGCGTGTGCCGCCAGCACGAGGGCGGCGAAGATGACCAGATTTTCGATCGCGTTGGCGTGCGCCGCCTTCATTCGTCGCGCCCAGGGCGACTGCGCCTTCGGTGTGTCCGGATAGCCGACGGTATCGGCGAGTCCCCAGACCGCAAGGCGGTCGAGGATGTACGGTATCCACATGATCGCGGTAAAGGCGGTGATCCAGACCAGGTACATCAGTTCGGTGTTCATCGAGTCCCCTCCGTTTCGATTGTTATTGCCCGACTGGCGAGAGCATGCCGGCGTCGCGGGCGATCATCCGGCAGGCGAAGCTCCGATCAGCCGCTCGCGTCGATCAGGTCGGCGAGGATCGCCGCGGCGAGCGCGCATTGTTCGCGCGAAACGTCCAGGTGCGTGACCGCGCGGATCGTTCGCGGCGTAAAAGCGAAGACCAGCACGCCGCGGTCACGGGCCCGCGCCACGATCGTCGGAGCGTCCGGCGCTTCGGGAGCGAGTCCGAAGACGATGATATTCGTCTGGACGGTGGCGAGGTCGAGGACCACGCGCGGGCTTTGCGCCAGCCGCTCGGCAATCCGCCGCGCGTTGGCGTGATCATCCGCCAGCCGGTCGAGATGGTGGTCGAGTGCATACAGGCCGGCGGCGCCCAAAATGCCCGCCTGGCGCATCGCGCCGCCCGCCATGCGCCGGTAGCGCACGGCCCGGTCGATCAGCGCGCGCGAGCCGGCGAGCAGCGAACCGCCGGGCGCGCCCAGTCCCTTGGACAGCGCGACTGCAACCAGATCGAACGGCGCGGCGAGCGTCGCGCACGAACGTCCGCTCGCCACCGCAGCGTTCCAGAGCCGCGCGCCGTCGAGAAAGCTCGCGATGTCGCGCTCGCGCGCCGCCGCGCACAGCCGCTCGACTTCGTTCTGGTCGAAGATGATGCCGCCGGAGCGATTGTGGGTGTTCTCGACTTCGACCAGCGTCGTCGGCGGATACATCGGATGACCGCGCGGCTTCACCGCCGCGATGAATTCGGCGACGCCGAACACGCCGCGTGCGCCGATTTCGGTGAACTGGACGCCGGCGTTGGCGGCCGACGCACCGGTTTCGTGCCAGACGGCGTGGCTTTCGCGGCTGACAACGACGTCGTCACCCGGCCTGGTGAGCGTGCGCAGCGCAACCTGGTTCGCCATCGTGCCGCTGGGCAGCCAGAGCGCCGCCTCCTTGCCGAGCAGATCCGCGACGCGCTGCTGCAGCGCGTTGATCGTCGGGTCCTCGCCGTACTGGTCGTCGCCGACGGGGGCCGCGGCGATGGCGGCGCGCATCGCCTGGGTCGGCCGGGTCACGGTGTCCGAGCGCAGGTCGATCGGCGGCGCGCCGACGGCGATTCCGCCGCTGCCGCCGGTTTGCGGGTCAGCCCGGCTCATAGGTCGAGACCTCGACGAGGTTAAAGTCCGGGTCGCGGAAATAGACCGACCGGATCGGGCCGCGCGCGCCGGTTTTGGGTACCGGCCCCTCGATGATAGTTACGCCGCAGCTTCGGAGATGGTCGATCGCCTGCGGCAACGGAACCGCCGATATCAGGCAGAAATCGGCCGAGCCGGGGGTCGGCGCGTGCGCCTTGGGCTCGAATTCCCGTCCCGCCTGGTGCAGGTTGATTTTCTGGCCGCCGAACACGAGTGCCTTTCGTCCGGCACCGAAAGTCGTCACCTCCATGCCGAGAACGCGCGAATAGAACGTGCAGGTGGCTTCGATGTCGCGCACGGTCAGCACGATGTGATCGATGCGGTCGATATTCATCGACCGACTACGCGAGGTGCTTGCCGGCCAGCATTGTGCGGCGGCGTTCGAGGCTCGCGGCCGGCCAGTATCGCTCGCGGTCGTAGTACTCGGCGACCGCGGGCGCCCCCGGAGGCAAGACCACCCAGGGCTGCTTCGAGGCGGTGAAGATGTGGATGTCGGGCGGCAGCCGGTCGGGTTCGTCGAGCGTTCCGACGCGCACGAAGCGAACCAGGTCGCCGGCTCCGGCGTAATTGCTCCACAGCGCGATCCGGCAGCTTGGACAGCGGGTGATCTTCTGTCCCTTGCCGCTGTTCGACGGCGTGGCCACCGCTTCCGGCTCTCCGTTGAGCACGACGACGCGGTCGGCTTCGATCATCGCGTTCAGCGCGAACGACGCGCCGGTTTCGCGCTGGCACCAGCGGCAATGACAGCAATGCACGAACAGCGGCGCGCTGGTCAACCGGTAGCGGATGGCGCGGCAAGTGCACCCTCCGTCGAGCGGAAATGCTTCGGTCATCGCTGTGCGGCCAGCTCGGCACCGATGCGATCGCGCAGGCTGCGCTCCTCGATCGACTCGCCCTGCGCCGGCAGATCCGGGAGCTGCGCCAGCACGGCACGCAAGGCAGCACCGCCATCGCGGCAATCGCGCGCGGCCTCGAGGTCGGCCAGCAGGCGCGACAGATGGCTGCGTTGCTCGACCAGGTGATTGAACTGGGCATCGCAGCGCGGAATCGGCGTCGGATAGCTGCGGATTTCGTCAGACAGCGCGTGCCGGACGCCGGCGAGCCAGCGCTGGAGCTCGAGCGAGAGCCCTTCGATGCGGTCGATCTCGATCGTACTGGGCGGTGTCTGGTGCGGCATGGCCATGCTCGGCTGGGACGGCAGATGCCTCGAAGGAAACCGAGCGCCTGACGGCGCACGGCGACATGATGCCCGGATTCGGCGGAAAACTGAAGACGCGCGGCGCCGATGCCGGACGTGCGTACTGCGCGGCTCAATCGCCGGGGAGCATCCGTTGCAGCACCCGGTCGCGCCGAACGAAGTAGTGATACAGCGCCGCGGTGGCGTGCAGGCCGATCAAGCCGAGCAAGACCCAGGACAGCACGACATGGACGTCACCGGCGGTGAAGCCGATTTTTGCATCGGTCGGCACCAGCTGCGGAAGGGTGAAAAGATCGAAGACGCGAACCGCCCAATTGCGCGCCGACGCCGCCGCCCACCCCAGGATGGGCAGAAGCAGCAACAGGCCGTACAGCAGCCAATGCGCAGCACGCGCCAGCCCCGGCTCCCACGGCGCTATGCTTTCGGCGGCAACAGCGACCGGATGCGCGAGGCGCCATAGCAGGCGAATCAGAACCACCGCCATGATCACCACGCCGAACGACAGGTGCAGGTTGATCAGCGTCCCGGGAGTCATGCCGCGGCGGATCGACGGCATCGTCCATCCGAGCAGGAACTGGACGAGGACTATCGCGAACACCAGCCAATGCAACGATTTTGCCATCGCGCCGTAAGCGGCTGTCGCGGCAATCGATCCATCAGTGGGGATGTCGGATTCCGGCTTCATGAGTGACCTTGGCGGTGTGTCATATCGCGATCAGACGGCGGCGAGGCTGTCGTGCTTGCGACCGCAGCTGCGTTGGAAGTCCAGGCGTAAAGGAAGCACCAGTGTCACGACCCGGCGATTCCTTGCACGTCGACAATGCGGATGGTTCCCGAGGGTGGCGGCTGCTCGACCGCGCGCACCATCGCGCGGACGATCTGGTCCAGCGTTACGAGTCCCAGTCGTCTTGCCCCCTCGCGCCAAGCCGGCACCAGCTCGGCAATGGCGTAGAACGGCAGCAGCAACAACGGCCACCGGTGGCCCGGGCCGATTACGTACCACGGACGAAGCACGGTCGCAGTCAGGCCGGCGTCGGCGATCGCCTGTTCGCCGGCGGCTCGCGCGGCGATATACGCCGCCATGACCGGCGCTGGCCGGGCGACGCTGACGTAAATGAAGTGCGCGACGCCAGCCTCCCGCGCCGCGGTCACCGTGGCTTGCACCGAGGCAAGATCGACGCGCAAGAATTCGGCCGCTTTCGCCGGGCCCGGATTTGGCGTGCCGACCAGATGCACCAGCGTGTCGGAGGACTCCAGGGCGGCGGCGACGGAATGCGAATCGAGCGCATCGCCGACGAGCGCCAAGGCTCCGGCGGGCACGCGATCGACCGATCGGCCGCGTGCTAGAGCGCGAACGCGATGCCCGTGCGCCAGCAACGCCGCGATCAGGCGCGTGCCTATGTAGCCGGTGCCTCCGGTCACGAAGACCTCGCGTCCCGGCATCGGGCTCCCCGGCCAGCACTTCGCGGATTCATCGACCGATCAAGCGGCCCAGAAATGCGGCCAGCGGCGAGCGTCTTTTCGGCAACCGCCCTGGCATCGGATCGAAATAGCGGCGATCGATATAGCACCAGCCCCAGGTTTCTTCGCGCTCGAACGAGGCGATCATCGGATGGCCGCTTTCGTTGAAATGCTTGAGCGCGTGCATGTGCTCCGAATCCTCGCAGCAGCCGACGTGTCCGCAGGTCAGGCAGATCCGCAGCTCGTTCCACGTCGCGCCGATTGCCATGCAATCCACGCAGCCGTTGGTGCCCGCCCGGATGTCACGGATCTCGCTGAAATGCTCGCAGCGCTCGGCCATGCGCGAGGACTTCCGGTCAGCGCCTGAAATCGACGCGGCCGGGGTTCGCCCGTTCGAGGTCGGCCTTGACTTGCGCGCGCCCGCGCTCGTAGACAATTTCGCGGCCCATCGCGCTGCCGGCGTAGGCGAGTCCGTTGCGCGTCGGATGGAGCTGGCACCGCACATTGTGCACGCCTTCGCCGAGCACGACTTCGATGACTTCGGCGCGCTTGCTCAGCACGACGACGTCGAGCGTCTGTCCGGTCGACGTAACGCGCACGGTGATTTTCTCGTCGTTCATGCGAAGCTCGATCGTTCTACTGCGACCCGGCAACGGCCTCGATGGCGTAACCATCGGGGTCGAACACGAAGGCGGCGTAGTAGTTCTCGCCGTAATTCGGACGAGGGCCGGGCGGACCGTTGTCCTTGCCACCGTGTTCGAGCGCCGCCTCGTAAAAGCGCCCGACGGCATCTCGATCCGCCGCGGCAAAGGCGACGTGAAATCCGGGCCCGGGCACGGCGACGCCGCCGGAGCGGAGCTTGATCGCAAGCTTGTCGCCCGCGCCCGGATAGCCGTAGCCGACGGCGGTGTCGTCGGTCCAGACGCGGGCGTAACCCAGAGCGGCGAGCACGGCGTCGTAGAACGCGGTCGAGCGCGCCAGGTCGGCCGTGCCAAAGGACAGATGGTGCAACATGTCAGGCCATTGTCCTCAAGGCCGACCTCGAGCGCAATAGCGCCGCATTGCGCACCGGCACCGCTTTACGCGGATCGTTGGCGGTAGACGAGCAATGGCATCCAGTGAAGGGCGATGGCGACAACCGGGAATGCGATAAACACCATACTCAACCATCGCAGCTCGGCCGGCAGCGGAAACGGATGGAGCCAGGTATAGGCACCGTGCATCAACCAGAACAGACCTATGGTGAACACGGTAAGCTTCGCGAATTTTCCCGCCACCGGCCTCAGGGTCGCTGCATAGAGGACCAGGCAGCCGGCCAGAAACACGATGACGCTCCAGGAAAAGTTGAGCGCGAAAAGCGCCCAAACGAGGCTATCCGGCATCCCGACAACCGCCTGCGTCCACCCCATGTGGTAGGGGAGGATCGAGTGGTACATTGCCAGCGAGCAATCGACCAGGCCCGCGGCGCCGAGCGACACGATCCACAAAGTCTGCGAGCGTACCGGTCTGGTTTCCATGGCGCCGGTGTTTGGCACACGGCCGCAGCGATCTTCAGGACGAGCTGAGCGCCACCTCGCTCATCAGGGCGAGGTGGTTGCCATCGGGATCGGTGAACTCCGCCAGCCACAATTCCGCGGCTGGTGTGCGATGGACTACGTGCGGGTCCGCCTGGAAGCGAACGCCTTGGCCCGTCAGCGTGGCGTGGACGTCCTTGATGTCGCTTACGCGGAAATAGATCGCAGCGCTCCGCTGCGCCTTCTGCCCGGGCGGGGAAACCCCAACCAGGAGCCGGACCGCGCCGCACATGAAAAAAGCCATCTGCGGCGGCGCCGTAAACAGCAGCGGAAGGCCCAGGACGTCACGATAGAACGCCACGCCGCGTTCGAAATCGTCGACCGGAACCAGGAGCTGGCCGACGGTTGCGCTGGAAAGGTTCATTGCGGCCAAAGCCAGCCGAACGTCCCAGCCGTCAGCAGCGCGTAGATCAATCCGTCGACCGAGCTCTTGATCGTCGTGCTCCAGGCGCGGTGATACCAGATCGACATTTGCCATAGCGCGAGCACGTACCCGGTGAAGGCTGCGGCGCCGACCAGCTGAAAGACGCGCGGGTAGGACGTGCCGGGAGGCAGCGCGACTCCGGCGATGTAGGCGGCGAAGAGGCCGACGACGACGCAATAGATGAACCACAGGATCAGATTCCTGCGCATCGAGAACGGGCCGTTGGGTCGCACCGTGAATATCAGGACCGGACCTTGCTTCATCTTTTCGGCGAACTCGGGCGAACGCATGTCGTCGGTGCTCGAAGGACGCGGCACCATGTAGTCGCCCGGCGGGATCGCAAGCGGCCGAAGCGCGTCGCGTACGCCGTCTTCGTTCGGCAGCTTCGGATAGTCGCTGTGGTGCCATGGCAATAACATGTGGATGATCGAGCTCGCGACGAACACGATTACCGCCGAAAGCAGGATCGGCACTACCAGTGCGGACAAGCCTGTCATGACACCCCCCTATGGTTCGACCGGCGCCGCGATTCTGGAATGGTCGCGGGCGTGCGTCAACGTGCGCCCGGGCCGACGCTGCAACGAGCGGCACCGCACAGACCCCTCCTCGACGCGTCGCCTCCTTACGGGGTCAGGGAAAACACGCGATCGTCGGGCTCGACCGCGCCATGCGGGTACGCTTGCGCGGGCACGTCCTCGAACCCGAGTCGGTGCAACAGGCGGATCGAGCGGGAATTTCTCGGGTCGACGGTTGCGAAAAGCGCGCGAACTGCGAAGTCGCGGACGAGAATGGGAATGGCGACCCGGCAGGCTTCGAATGCGACTCCGCGCCCCCAGTGCTCGGGTGCGAAGACAAAGGCGAAGTCCGCGGTGGACTTCGGATGAACGGTCGCTTGAACGTACCCGGCGCACCGCCCGGAACCGAGGCGAACGATCCAGTTGAGCCAGCGTTCGCTGCCGTTTGCCGAGTGCCCCCGCTCGAGTCGCTGATAGCGCTGGCGCAAAGCGACGACCGATACCGGCGGCTCCTCCGGGATGTAAGCGTATATCTCCGGGGCGGACATCGGCCCGAACATATCGTCGGCGTGCGCGGCGACGAGCGGCTCGAGCCGCAGCGCGGCGGGCTCAATGCGGCTCATCGCCCCGGATCGCCGGCTGGCTTGGATGCGAAAGCCGCCTGAACATATCGTTCAGGGCCGCGTAGGGAGCCGCGCGCGCCGCGAACGTGAACGTTCCCGTAGCGCGGATCTCGCGTGCCGCATCGAGAAATGCACCGTAAGCGGCCCGGGCCAGCGACGAGCCGAGGCTCACGCGCTTGACACCGAGCGCAGCGAGCTCATCGAGCGAAAAAGACGGGCCGGACAAGCCCATGACGACGTTCACCGGCTTGGGCGCCACGGCTTTGACCACCGTGGCGATGTCGTCGCGGTTGCGCAAGCCCGGAGCATAGAGTACGTCCGCGCCGGCGGTGGCAAAGGCCTCCAGCCTGCGGATCGTGTCGCTCAAATCGGGCCGCCCGTTGATCAGGTTCTCGGCACGCGCGGTCAGCACGAACGGAAAGGGCAGGGCGCGTGCCGCTTGCACGGCGGCGGTGACGCGCTCGACCGACAATGCGAACGGATAGATCGGGTCCCCCGCGCGTCCGGTGGCGTCTTCGATCGAGCCGCCGACGAGGCCTGTCTCGGCCGCCAGTCGAATCGTCTCGGCGCAGGCTTCGGGATCGTCGCCAAAGCCGTTTTCGAGATCGGCGGAGACAGGCAGATTCGTGGCGTCGACGATCGTGCGCGCGTTCGCCAGGGTTTCGGTACGGTTGAGCGCGCCTTCGGCGTCGGGCAAGCCCCGCGAGAAGGCGAATCCCGCGCTCGTCGTCGCCAATGCTTCGAACCCGAGCATCGCAAGTATCCGGGCGGATCCGGCGTCCCACGGATTCGGAATGACAAATATGCCGGGACGCGCGTGCAGTGTGCGCAATCGTTCGCCTCGACTCGCTTGCGTAGGCATCGTGAAACCGCTTGAGCTCACCGCAACTCCTTCCGGACGACAAGCTTCAGGCCGGACCACACTTCGTCGACCGCGCAGACCTTCACGTCGACAAAG
>DATASF010000113.1:0-8170 GCA_036269335.1 Casimicrobiaceae bacterium | reverse complement strand
CAGATGGTCGCCCGCGAGGCCATCAAGTACGTGGTCGACGATGCCTACATCGGCGTCGGCAGCGGCTCGACCGCCAATTTTTTCATCGACGAGCTCGCCGCGATCAAGGGGCGCATCAAGGGCGCGGTCGCAAGCTCGGTCAAGACGGCGGAGCGGCTGCGCAAGCACGCGATTCCCGTCGTCGAGCTCCACAGCGTCGATTCGCTGCCGGTATACATCGACGGCGCCGACGAAACCACCGCGCACGGGGCGATGATCAAGGGCGGCGGCGGCGCGCTGACGCGGGAGAAAATCGTCGCCGCGGTCGCCGCGAAGTACGTGTGCATCGTCGATCAGTCCAAGCTGGTCGGCGTGCTCGGCAACTTTCCGCTGCCGGTCGAGGTGATACCGATGGCCAAGAGCCATGTCGCGCACGAGCTGGTCAAGCTCGGCGGCCGGCCCGAATTGCGCGCCGGGTTCATCAGTGACAACGGCAACGTGATCCTCGACGTGGCGGATCTGCGCATCCTGAATCCGACCGAGCTCGAAGCGCGCATCAACAATATCGTCGGCGTCGTCACCAACGGACTGTTCGCCATTCGCGGCGCCGATGTCATCCTGGTCGGCACGCCGACCGGCGTGATGACGCTCGACGCGCATCGGTTCTAGCCGGTCCTCGCGCCAAGCCCTAGAATGCAGCCATGACGAACCTGAGCGTTCCCCATCTCGATCTCACCGCGTACATGCGCGAGGTCGGTGAACGAGCGCGCGCCGCGGCGCAGGTCCTCGCGCGAGCCCCGACGCAGGCAAAGGACGCGGCGCTGGAAGCCGCGGCGGCGGCAATCGAACGCGATGCCCGGTTGCTGCTTGCCGCGAACGCGGGCGACGTCGCGGGATCGCGCGCCGCCGGCGACGACGATGCATTCGTCGACCGGCTGGCGCTGAACCCGCAACGCATCGTGGCGATGGCGGACGGCCTGCGCCAGGTCGCGGCATTGCCCGATCCGGTAGGAGAGATCACCGACCTCAAATACCGTCCGACCGGCATCCAGGTCGGCCGGATGCGCGTGCCGCTCGGCGTCGTCGGCATCGTTTACGAATCGCGGCCCAACGTCACCGCCGACGCGGCCTCGCTCTGCCTCAAATCGGGCAATGCGGCGATCCTGCGCGGGGGCTCCGAAGCGATGCGCTCGAATCAGGCGATCGCCGCCTGCATGCACGAGGGGCTCAGGGCCGCCGGCCTGCCCGAGGATGCGGTGCAGGCGATCGCGACTTCCGACCGCGCCGCCGTGGGCATGCTGGCGACGATGGACCGCTATGTCGACGTGCTGGTGCCGCGCGGCGGCAAGAGCCTGATCGCGCGGGTGGCCGACGAAGCCACGGTGCCGGTGATCAAGCACCTGGACGGCGTCTGTCACGTGTTCATCGACGAATACGCCGACGTCGACATGGCGATCCGCATCGCCGACAACGCCAAGACGCAGCGCTACAGTCCCTGCAACACGATGGAGACGCTGCTGGTGCACGAACGCATCGCCGCGCAGGTGCTCGTTCCGCTGGCGGGGATCTACGCCGGCAAGGGCGTCGAGCTGCGCGGCGATCCCGCGGCGCGCGCGCTGGTTCCCGCGATGAAGGCCGCGAGCGAAGAGGACTGGACGACCGAATACCTGGCGCCAATCCTCGCCATCCGCATCGTGGACAGCCTCGATGCGGCAATCGAGCACATCGCCCGCTACGGCTCGCAGCACACCGACGCTATCGTCACTTCGCATCACGGCAACGCCATGCGCTTTTTGCGCGAAGTCGACTCGAGTTCGGTGATGGTCAACGCGTCGACGCGGTTCGCCGACGGCTTCGAGTACGGCCTGGGTGCCGAGATCGGCATTTCGACCAACAAGCTGCACGCGCGCGGCCCCGTGGGCCTCGAAGGCCTGACCAGCCAGAAATGGATCGTGCTCGGCACCGGGCAGATTCGCGGCTGATGCCCGATCCCGCGCCGCGAGGCGCCTGATGTCCACCTCGGTCACCATCTCGATCGGCACTAACACGGCGATCGCGGCCGCCAAGGGCTTCGGCTGGTTCGTCACCGGGTCGCCGACGCTGTTCGCCGAGACGATCCACTCGCTGGCCGACGTAGCCAATCAAGTGCTGCTCAGGACCGGCGAGGTGCGCGGCAAGATGCCGGCCGACAGACGGCATCCGTTCGGATACGGCCAGGAAAAATACTTCTGGGCGCTGGTTTCCGCCGTCAGCGTGTTCTTCATCGGCTGCGGGCTCAATCTCTACCACGGTGTCCACGCGCTGGTCCAGCGCGCGCCGGTCGAGCCGTTCACACCGCTGGTGCTCGGGCTGTTGGTGTTCGCGTTCCTGCTGGAATCGTTCACGCTGGTCGTCGCCCTGCGCGAGATCGGCGGGTGGAAGGGCCTGCTGGCCAACCGCCACAACACGACCGTGCTCGCCGTCGTCCTCGAAGACGCCGTCGCGCTGCTCGGGATCGTGCTGACCCTGGTCGTCGCGGGCGTGTCGTTCGCGTGGGGACCGCATCCGGCCTTTGACGCCGCGGTCGCGATCGCAGTGGGCGCGCTGCTCGGCGCGATGGCGCTTTTCCTGGCGTCGATCAACCGCCGGCTGCTGATCGACATCTCCGACGTCGACCTCGATCGCGCCACGCAACGATTCCTCGCCGGACAGGGTGTCGCCGCCGAGGCGAGCTCGGTCGTCGTCGACGACGACCACGCCGTCGTCTTCCTGCGGGGGCTGCCCGGCAGCGCCCGCCCGTTCGACACCTCGGATTCGTATGCGCTGGGCGAGGCTCTGAAAGCCGAGCTGCTGGGCACCGCGGGAAAGACGATCGACGAGGTCTACTGGAAATTCCCGCTGGCGCCGCCCGCGCCGGGCAACGCGACGAGCGGCCTATGACACAGGCGATGCAGGACCAGATACTCGACTTCTGGTTCGGGCCGCCGGACAGCGAGGACTACGGCACGACGCGCGATATGTGGTTTCGCAAGAGCGCCGCTATCGACGCCGAGATCCGCGGGCGCTTCGGAGCGGTGATCGAGACCGCGCTTGGCGGCGCCCTCGCCGACTGGACCGCGCCACGCGCCGCGCTCGCGCGCGTGCTCGTGCTCGACCAGTTCACGCGCAACTGTTACCGCGGCTCGGCGCGCGCTTTTGCCGGAGATGCGCAGGCTCTCGCCGCAGCAACCGCGGCCGTCGATCAGGGCCGGGACCGCGAGCTGATTCCGGTCGAGCGCTGGTTCCTGTACATGCCGTTCGAGCACTCCGAATCGCCCGCCGCACAGGAACGCTCGCTGGCGCTGTTCACGCGGCTCGCGCAGGAGACGGGCCTCTCCGATCCGCTGGCGTGGTCGGAAAAGCACGCCGCCGTCATCCGCCGCTTCGGCCGCTATCCGCACCGCAACGCATTGCTCGGCCGCGAATCGACACCGCAGGAAATCGCGTTTCTCGCGACGCAGGGCAGCAATTTCTGAACGCTGAGCTAACATCTGCCCATGGATCTGATTGAAGTCACGCTGGGACTGCTGCTTGTGGTCGCCGTCGTGGCGGCGCTCGGCAAGTGGATCGGAGCGCCGCTGCCGCTGCTGCTGGTCGCGGGCGGGGTGTGCCTGTCGTTCCTGCCGGGCTTCCGCTCGCTCTCGATCGCGCCGGACATCTTTTTTCTGCTGTTCATTCCGCCGCTGCTGTTCGCCGACGCCTGGTTGATACCCAAGCGCGACCTGCTCAAGGTGATGCGGCCGGTGTTGCTGCTCGCCTTCGGCCTCGTGTTTCTGACGGTGCTGGTCGTCGGTTATCTGATGCATTGGCTGGTTCCCGAGCTTCCGCTCGCGGCGGCATTCGCCCTCGGTGCGGTGATCTCCCCGACCGACGCGGTCGCGGTCAGGGCGGTCACGTCGAAGCTCGCGATTCCGTCGCGCGTCTCGACGATCATCGACGGCGAAAGCCTGATCAACGACGCGTCGGGCCTGATCGCATTCAAGTTCGCAATCGCGGCGGCGATGACCGGCGCCTTCAGCTGGAGCAGCGCGGCGCTGCAGTTCCTCGTCTCGTCCGGCGGCGGCTTTGTGCTGGGGCTGGCGATTGCCTGGACGATAGGCCAGGCCCGGGTCGGCCTGCGCCGGTTCTGCGCCGACGACCCGACGATCCAGACGGTGATCTCGCTGCTGACGCCGTACGCGGCGTATCTCGCCGCCGAGGCGCTGGGGGTCGGCACCATCCTCGCCGTCGTCGGCGCGGGACTCTACGCCGGCGCGCACGACTTGCGCAACCTCGACGCCGCGACGCGCGCGCATTCGTGGGAAGTGTGGCGCATGGTGCTGTTCGCTTTCAACGGCCTGGTGTTCGTGCTCCTGGGCGTCGAGCTGCATTCGATCGTCGGCGCGCTGTCACGCTCGAGCGCGCTCGAGCTCGCCGGCTATGCGCTGGTGCTGTCGGCCATCGTGATCGTGTCGCGCCTCCTCTGGGTCTTTCCGGCCGCGTACCTGCCCTTGCTGCTGTCGCGACGGATTCGCGAGCGCGAAGGCGTGCACAGTCCGCGCGCGGTGTTCCTGACCGGATGGGCAGGCATACGCGGCTCGATCACGCTGGCCGCCGCGCTGTCGATTCCGTTCGTGACGTCGACCGGGGCGCCGTTTCCGGGCCGCGAGCTGATCATCCTGCTCGCGGCAAGCGTGATCATCGTTACGCTGCTGGTCAACGGAATGACGCTGCCCCTGTTTATCCGCTGGCTGGACATCCGCGGCGACAGCATCGCCGAGCGCGAGGAGCGCGCCGCCCGCATCGCGACCGCTCAGGCGGCGATCGAGAGCTTGCGCAGGCGCCTGCCGCGGCTGACGACCAGCGAGGAGACCGCGTTCGCCAATTCGCTGCTCGGGCAATACGAGCAGCGGATGCAGCGCTATTCCGCCAATGCGGACCGGAGGAGCCGGCTCGATGCCCAGCACGCGAGCGAGCGCCGGATCTGGCTGGCGGCGATCGACGCCGAGCGCGCCGAGCTGATGCAGATGCGCGAAACCGACGTGATCAACGATGAAGTGCTGCGGCGCCTCCAGGTCGATCTGGACCTGGAGGAAACGCGGATCACCGGTTCGGCACGCAATGCGATCTGAGCGCGCACTCGCGCATCGCATCGCCGCCCGAAGCGCGGGAGCGCGCCGGCGATGAGCGGGGCGATCGGCATCTTGGGCGGGACTTTCGATCCGATTCACTACGGGCATCTGCGCGCCGCCGCCGAGGTGCGGGATCAGCTCCGCCTCGACGAAGTGCGTCTGATTCCCGCTAACGTTCCGCCGCACCGCCCGGCTCCGGTGGCATCCGCCGAGGCGCGGCTCGCGATGACGGTGCTGGGCTGCGCGGAATTTCCCGGGCTTATCGCCGACGATCGCGAGATCCGGCGGCCGGGACCGAGCTACACCGTGCAGACGCTGCAGGAAATGCACGACGAGAACGCAGGCAGGCCGCTGGCGATGATCATCGGCAGCGATGCCTTCAGCGGCATAGCGAGCTGGCGCCGATGGGAGCAGCTTTTTACGCTCGCGCATTTCATCGTCATCGACCGTCCGGACAGACCATTCGCGCTGGACGCGCTGGAGCCGGCGCTCAAAATCCAGTGCGAGCGGCGACTGACGACCGATCCGATGCGCCTGTCGCGACAGCTCGCCGGCGCGGTCCTGCGGCTGACGGTGACGCCGCAGCCGATTTCGGCGACCGCGCTGCGCGCGGCGCTCGCCGAAGGAGCCGAAGCGCGAGAGCGAATTCGCGGTTTGCTTCCCGCCGCCGTTCTGGCTTATATTGAACGCAACCAACTCTATCGATCCGTTCCGGATGCGCGCTAACAAGGTTCAGAAGACCGCAATCACCGCCCTCGAAGACATCAAAGCCCGCGACATCACCGTGCTCGATGTCCGCAAGCTCACCAGCCTTTACGACACGCTGATCATCGCCACCGCCGAATCGGGCCGGCAGGCCGGCGCGCTGGCGCGCCACGTCCGTGATTCGCTGAAGGCGGCGGGCGCAACCATCGTCGGCGTCGAAGGCGAGGCGTCGGGCGAATGGGTGCTGGTCGATGCCGGCGACATCGTCGTGCACATCATGCAGCCGGCGGTGCGCAGCTACTACAATCTCGAAGAGCTCTGGACGCCGCCGGAACCGCGGCGCCGCGCCCGCGCAGTCGCGGCATAGCCTGTCGGCACGCGGGAGCGCGATGAAGCTCCGTCTCGTCGCGCTGAATGCAAGGCTTCCGGCCTGGGTCGCCGCCGGCTACGCCGAATATGCGCGTCGGCTGGCGCGCGAATTCACTCTCGAGCTCGTCGAGCTCAAGCCCGAACCGCGCGATCGCGGCAAGACCACCGCGCAGATCCTTTCGGCCGAAGCGGCGCGAATTGCCGGCGCGACCGGCGGTTACCACGTCGTTGCGCTCGACGAGCGCGGCCAGTCCTGGACGACGGCGGAATTCGCCGCGAAGCTCGCCGCCTGGCGCGAGCGCGCCCTGGCGGTCGCATTCGTCATCGGCAGCGCGGACGGGCTGGCTCCGGCCGTCAAGCGGAACGCGGACGCCGTGGTGGCGCTTTCCGCGCTAACATTGCCGCACGGGCTTGCACGGGTCGTGCTCGCCGAGCAGCTGTATCGCGCAACGAGCATGCTGTCGGGACATCCGTACCACCGCGAATGAGCACGCTGTTCATGCTGACCGAGCGTCCGTCGGTCTATCTGGCTTCGAAAAGCCCACGCCGGCAGGAGTTGCTTCGGCAGATCGGCGTCGAATTCGAGGAGCTGTTGCTGCGCGAGGCTCCTGGGCGCCGGCGCGACATCGTCGAGGTGCCGCGCAAGGACGAAGCTCCGTTCGAATACGTGAAGCGCGTGGCGCGCACCAAGGCCGCCGTCGGCTGGCATCGCATGTGCCGCCGCGAGCTGCCGCCGAAGCCGGTGCTCGCGGCGGACACCGAAGTGGTCGTCGACGGCGTCGTGCTCGGCAAGCCCGACGACGCAACCGATGCGATGTCGATGCTCGAGCGCTTGTCCGGCCGCACGCACGACGTCGTGACCGCGGTGGCGATCCGCTGGAACGCGCAGATCGCGCTAGGCATGTCGGTGTCGCGCGTGAGCTTCCGCGCCATCGCGCGCGACGAGATCGAGCGCTATATCGCCACCGGCGAGCCGTTCGACAAGGCCGGGGCCTACGCGATCCAGGGGCGTGCAGCGACCTTCATCAGCCGCCTGGAGGGCAGTTACTCGGGCGTGATGGGACTGCCGCTGTTCGAGACCGCAGAAATTCTGGCCAAAATCGGGTTCCACGTCCTATGAAGCCTTCCGAAGACCTGCTGTACACTGCTGCTGCCCATTCGCCGCCGCCGGCCGAGGCGGCTGCCGACGTGCATAGGCAACCGGCTGCGGCCGAGCCTCCGGCGGTATCGCAGCGCGCTCACCCCATGAGTCACGACATCCTCGTCAACGTCACGCCACAGGAGACGCGCGTAGCGATGCTCGAGCAGGGCGTCGTGCAGGAACTGCACATCGAGCGCGCGAGCGCCCGCGGCCTGGTCGGCAACATCTACCTGGGCCGGATCGCTCGCGTGCTGCCGGGAATGCAGTCGGCATTCATCGAAATCGGACTCGAGCGCGCCGCGTTCCTGCATATCGCCGACATCTGGGAGCACCGGCAGAACGGCCATGAAAACCGGCCGATCGAGCGGATCCTGCACGAGGGCCAGTCGCTGCTGATCCAGGTGATCAAGGACCCGATCGGCACCAAGGGCGCGCGCCTGTCGACGCAGATCAGCCTCGCCGGGCGACTGCTGGTCTACCTGCCGCAGGACTCGCATATCGGCATATCGCAGCGCATCGAGGACGAGGGCGAGCGCGAGATGCTGCGCCAGAAGCTGCAGCAGCTGCTGCCGGAAGGTCTCGTCGGCGGTTTCATCATCCGCACGATGGCGGAGACCGCCAGCGAGCGCGAAATGCAGAACGACATCGAGTACCTGACCAAGCTGTGGCGCGACCTGACCGAAAAGTCCCGGTCGGTTCCGCAGCAGTCGCTGGTCTACCAGGATCTGAACCTCGCGCAGCGGGTGCTGCGCGACATGACGACCGAGGAAACGTCCCGCGTCCTGGTCGATTCGCGCGAGACGTTCCAGAAAATGCAGGAATTCGCCGGCCAGTACACGCAGAACAT
>DATASF010000112.1:0-13156 GCA_036269335.1 Casimicrobiaceae bacterium | reverse complement strand
GCTTGCCTTTGAACGCCGGGTCGGGCGTGAAGAAGATGCCTCGCTTCAGCTTGAAGACGTAGGTCGCGCCACCGTCTTCGACCGTCGGCATCGCCTCGAGCGTCCTCGGCACGAGCTTCACCGGACGAACCAGGTAGTCGTAGTCCAGCATCGAGTCGTAGATGTGATCGATGATGCCGTCGGAGCCGCCGTCGGCGGAGAACTGCGGATCGAAGCTCTGTTCCGCGCTGGTGAGCACGACGCGCAGCGTTTTCGCCGGGTCGGCGGCCAGAGCCGGCCCCGCAAGCGAATTCACCGCAATGACGATCGCGAACGCGAACGGCAATGCGCAGGGACTATGTGGGTGTCGCGTCGGCTGGCGCATTCGACCGCGGCTCCTGGCGAAGGTGTCTCCCAGCGTCGACTATAATCGACTTCCGCGCCGAAGCCCGTTCTTCAAGACGTGAACTCCGATCCGGCCCCGCCTACCCGCATCATCGACTCGCACACCGCCGGCGAACCTACGCGCGTGGTCGTCAGCGGCGGCCCCGACCTGGGGGACGGCGACATGGCGCAGCGCCGGCAGCGCTTTCGCGATGAGCACGATGCGTGGCGCAAGGCCATCGTCAACGAACCGCGCGGCTCGGACGTGCTGGTGGGCGCGCTGTTGTGCCCGCCGGTCGACGCGGGCAATGCCTGCGGCGTGATCTTTTTCAACAATGTCGGCTATATCGGCATGTGCGGCCACGGGACCATCGGGCTGGTCGCGACCCTGGCCTATCTCGGCCGGTTGAAGGCAGGCGATCACCGGATCGAAACGCCGGTCGGCATCATCACCACGACTTTGCATGACGACGGCAGCGTCACCGTGGCCAACGTACCTTCGTATCGCCATGCGGCCGACGTCGAGGTCGACGTTCCGGGCCACGGCGTCGTGCATGGCGACGTCGCGTGGGGCGGCAACTGGTTCTTCCTGTGCAGCGACCACGGCCAGCGGCTAGAGGCGAGCCGTGTCGGCGAGCTTGCCGCCTTCGCCTCGCGCCTTCGCGACGCGCTGCAGCAGCAAGGCGTCACCGGGCGCGAGGGCGCCGAGATCGATCACGTCGAGCTGATCGGGCCCCCGGCCGATCCGCGCAACAATGCGCGCAACTTCGTGCTCTGCCCCGGCGGGGCCTACGACCGGTCGCCCTGCGGCACGGGAACGAGCGCCAAGCTCGCATGCCTCGCCGCCGACGACAAGCTGGCGCCGGATGCATTGTGGCGCCAGGAAAGCGTGATCGGCAGCGTCTTCACCGCCCACTATCGCCGGCCGGCGCGAGCGCTTCCGGACCTGCCGCCTAACGCCGTGCTGCCGATGATTCACGGCCGCGCCCACGTTACCCTCGATGCAAGCCTCGTGTTCGACCCGGCAGACATCTTCGCATGGGGGCTGGTTTGAATCGGAGATACGGAACCTTATGACGACATTCCGCACGCTCGCCACCGTGCATCACCACGGTATGGAGCTGACTGATTACGAATTCAGCGTTCCGCTCGACCACGGCCAGCCGTCGGGCGAGAGCCTGTCGATTTTCGCGCGGTCGGTGAGGAACAGCGAAGCCCCGGCGGCGAAGCGGCCCTGGCTGGTATTCCTGCAGGGAGGACCCGGGTTCCCGGGCCCGCGGCCGCTCGACAAATCGGGCTGGCTCAAGCGGGCCCTCGACGATTACCAAGTGCTGCTGCTCGATTCGCGCGGCAACGGCCGCAGCAGCGTCGTACTGCCGCAGACGCTGGCCCGGCGCGGTGACGCGCGGGCGCAGGCCGATTATCTGATGCACTTTCGGGCCGACAGCATCGTCCGCGATGCCGAGGCGATACGTCGCCAGCTGCTCGGCGAGCACGAGCCGTGGAGTGTGCTCGGCCAGAGTTACGGCGGATTCTGCGCCGTTCACTATCTGTCGGCCTTTCCGCACGGTCTGCACGAAGTCTTCATCACCGGAGGCCTGCCGCCGCTAGACGGCGACGCCGACGACTACTACCGGCACACGTATCCGGAGGTGCAGCGCAAGACGCGAAAATTCTTCGGCCGCTATCCGGCCGATCTTGCGCTGTGCGCCCGTATTTTCGAGTATCTGCACCGCCACGAGGTCCCGTTGCCCGGCGGAGGGCGTCTGACGGTTCGCCGCTTTCAGCAAGCCGGTTTCATGCTCGGCTTCCACGACGGGATGGAAAAGCTGCACTACCTGCTGGAAGACGCTTTCTGCAGCGGCCTGCACGGCGACGAACTGAGCCTTCCGTTTCTGCACGCGTTCGAGCATTCGCAATCGTTCGAGACCAATCCCATTTTCGCGGTGCTGCACGAGATGTGCTACACGCAGGGCGCCGCCGCGCGCTGGTCGGCCGAGCGCATTCGCGGCGAGTTTCCCGACACCAACTGGGCGCCCGGCAAGCCGCCTTCGTTCACCGGCGAGATGATCTATCCGTGGATGTTCGACGAATATCCGGGCCTCTCGCCGCTGCGCGAAACGGCCGATCTGCTCGCGCAGGAGAAACGCTGGCCGGCGTTGTACGATCCCGCGCAACTCGGCCGCAACACCGTCCCCTGCGTCGCGACGATCTACGCCGAGGACATGTACGTGCCGCGCGCGCTCTCGGAGCAGACTGCGGCAGCGATCGCCGGCACCAAGGTCTGGCTGACCAATGAATTCGAGCACAGCGGCCTGCGCCAGAGCAGCGAGGTGTTCGAGCGCATGCTGGCGCTGCGGCGGGACCTGATCTAGCCGCAAGTACCGTTCACCTCGCAGAGGCGCCGGCGAGAGACCAACGGGCGGCCTCGTCAGGCCGCGTGTCTGAGGCCGACGTCCGGCAGTGCGGGACGTGTCGCCAGCGCCCGCTTCATCATCGCTTCGATCTCGGCGGTTTCCTGCGGGCCGAGGGGCAGCCGCGGCGGACGCGTGCGATACGTGCCGCGTCCGACGATGTGCTCGCACAGCTTGATGCACTGGACGAGGTCGGGCCGGGCATCGAGGTGGAGCAGCGGCATGAACCACCGGTAGAGGCTCATCGCTTCATCGTAGCGGCCGGTGCTCGCCAGGCGAAACAGCGTCTCGCCTTCGCGCGGGAAGGCGTTCGACAGGCCCGAGACCCAGCCGACCGCGCCGACCAGAATGCTCTCGACGACGACGTCATCGAGGCCGGCGAAGAGCACGAACCGGTCGCCGACCATGTTCTTCAGATCGACGAAGCGCCGGGTGTCGCCCGAGGATTCCTTGAAGCAGACGATTGTCTCGCAGTCCGCCAGCGAAGCCAGGATCTCCGGCGTGACGTCGTTCTTGTAGATCGGCGGATTGTTGTAGACCATCACCGGCAGTTCGGTCGCCTCGGCGACGCTGCGAAAATGCGCGGCGGTCTCGTGCGGCTTCGACGAGTAGACCAGCGCCGGCATGACCATCACGCCATCGAGCCCGATGCGCGCCGCCTCCTTCGCCATGTCGATCGCGAAGGCCGATGTGAATTCGGCGATGCCGCTGATGACCGGGACACGTCCGCGCGCAACCGATTTCGCAGCCTCCATCACCGCGATTTTCTCGTTCCTGGCAAGCGAGCAGTTCTCGCCGACGGTGCCGCAGACGATCAGGCCCGATACGCCGTCGCGTATCAGGCCTTCGATCACGCGCGCGGTGGCGTCGACGTCGAGCGAAAGATCCTCGCGAAACTGCGTCGTCACCGCCGGGAATACGCCATGCCAGTCAGGTTTCAATTTGATTCTCCTCGTCCATCCGGAAGCGTTACGCCCGGGGCATGTCGTCGGCAATATAGGCGCGGACGACATCGTCGAAATTCGTGTCGGCCGCCATTCCGAGCGCTGTTCCAAGACGCGGCGCGAAGTTCTGCGGCCAGGTCTGCACGATCCTGTCGATCACCGGGTCGATTCGCCATTGGACCCGCGCCGCGACGGCGTCGCCGGCGATGCGACGCAATGCATCGACCATCGCGGCGACCGATATGCGCAGCCCCGGAACATTGACCGAGCGCGTGTCCGCGAATTTGGCCGCCGCGACGTCGTGGCCGACGATCAGGTTGTCGATGACCCGGCGCGGCGAGGTTATCCACAGCTCGGTCCCGGGCGCGACCGGACACACGGCGTCGACGCCGGACAGCGGCTCGCGAATGATGCCGCTGGCGAAAGACGACGCCGCCTTGTTCGGTTTGCCCGGCCGCACCGTCACCGTGGGCAGGCGAAGGCTGCGGCCATCGATAAAACCCTTGCGCGTCATGTCGTAGACCAGCAGCTCGCCGATCGCCTTCTGCGCGCCGTACGAGGTTTGCGGCGTCAGCGGCGCATCGTCCGGAACCGGATCGGGCAATTTTCCGCCGAACACCGCGAGCGAGCTGGTGAACACGAACTTCGGCGGCTTACTCAGCCTGCGGCAGCGCTCGAGCAGCGCGCGCGTCGCGTCCAGGTTGACGCGCATGCCGATGTCGAATTCGGCTTCCGCCTGGCCGCTGACGACGGCGGCGAGATGAAATATCGAATCGGTATCGGCCGTCACGACGCGCTCGATGACCGCGGGATCGGCGAGGTCGCCGGCGACGGCGCTGACGCGCGGATCGGTCGGCGTCGCCGCCGCCACGTCGACGAGCACGATTTGCTCCAACGGACGCGTGTTGCCGGATGCGTCGAGGAGATTGCCGCGCTCGAGCAGCTTGCGGGCGAGGCGGGTGCCGAGGAAGCCGGCGCCGCCGGTGATCACGATGCGCATCGGGTCTCCAGGCAGGTGCGAAACGACGTCGCGCGACGAATGGCGCGAGGCGAACGCCGCATTATAAGATGGCGTCTTTGCCGCCGTACGTTCGGAATGCCGCATTCGATTCATCTCGGGACTTGCGCGGCGATCGAAGAGCGGGGCTGGGCGGTCGAACCCGCGTTCCTGCCGGAGGCGGCGATTGCCGCGCTTCGCGCCGAGGCGCGCCGGCGAGACGCCGGCGGCGAGTTTCACGCCGCGGGCATCGGCCGAGGCGCGGCGCGCATCGAGCGCAGCGATATTCGCGGCGATCGCATCCTGTGGCTCGACGAGCATGCGCGGTGCGCGGCCGAGGCGCCGCTCTGGGAGGCGCTGGCAGCGTTGCGGGCCGCGCTCAACCGGGCATTTTTCCTCGGCCTCGATTCGTTCGAGGGTCACTACGCGCTGTATCCGCCCGGCGCGTTCTACCGCCGGCATCGCGACAGGTTCCGCGACGACGACGCCCGCGTCATTTCGTGCGCGCTGTATCTGAACGAGGACTGGTCGGCCGGTGACGGCGGGGCGCTGCGCATGCACCTGCCCGAGGGCGCGCACGACGTCGTGCCTATCGGCGGCACGCTGGTCTGCTTTGTGGCCGAGCGTTTCGAGCACGAAGTGCTGCCGTCCGCGCGCGAGCGTCTGGCCGTGAGCGGATGGTTCCGCCGCCGGACGTAGCCTCCCGCGCGGCGTCGGGAATCGCCGACGCGCGCATGCTAGAATCGATTCGATCGTCGAAGCCCTGTCGCTGCGATGGCCGATCTTCCGCCGCATTCCCTGCCGCCCCTCGCCTCGACGACGATGTCCGCCGCGACCGCCCTGCCGGCACGATTGGTGATCGCAACGCGCCGGTCGGCGCTCGCGCTGTGGCAGGCCGAGCACGTGCGCTCACGCCTCGCGGCGCTCTATCCTTCCTGCGCGATCGAGCTGCTCGGACTGACGACGCAAGGCGACAGAGTGACCGATCAGCCGCTTGCCGACATCGGCGGCAAGGGACTGTTCATCAAGGAGCTCGAACAGGCGATGCGCGACGGCCGCGCCGATCTGGCCGTGCATTCGCTCAAGGATGTGCCGATGGACATGCCGGAGGGCTTTATGCTGGCGGCGATCATGGCGCGCGAGGATCCGCGCGACGCATTGGTGTCGGGGCGATGCCGCGCGCTGTCCGAGCTCCCGCCGGCAAGCGTCGTCGGAACGTCGAGCCTGCGGCGCGAAGCGCAGCTGCGCGAGCGCTACCCGCAGCTCGTCGTCAAGCCGTTGCGGGGCAACGTCAACACCCGGCTCGACAAGCTCGATGCAGGACAGTACGCGGCGGTCATACTCGCCGCCGCGGGACTGCGGCGTCTGGGCTTCGCGCAAAGAATCGCGGCGCTGCTCGATCCGGCGGACAGCCTTCCTGCGATCGGGCAGGGCGCACTGGCGCTCGAGTGCCGCACCGATCGCGCCGACATGATGGCCGCGCTGGCGCCGCTTTCCGATGCGTCGACGACGAGGGCGACGGTGGCCGAACGCGCATTCGGCCGCCTGCTTGCCGGCAACTGCCGCACGCCGCTCGCCGCATACGCGATGGACCGCGGCCCGCAATTGTGGCTGCGCGGCCTGGTCGCCAGCCGTGACGGCAGCCAGGTGCTGCGCGGCGAACGGACCGCATCGGCTGCCACGCTCGACGAGGCAGCTGCGCTCGGCGAGGCGCTGGGCGCCGAGTTCCTGCAGCGCGGCGCCGCCGCGATGCTGGCGGACGCATGAGCGAGGCGGGAGCTTTAACGTCGGCCAAGGAGGGCTGACAGATGAGCGGTCCCCTACGCGGCGCGGGCATCGTGATCACGCGGCCCGCGCGGCAGGCCGCCCTGCTGGCGCAGCAGATCGCCGCTGTCGGCGGCACGCCGCTGATCTTTCCGACGATCGCGATTCTTCCTCCCGGCGACACCGGGACGCTCGACGACGTGCACCGGCGGCTCGCTCAATTCGACTACGCGATTTTCGTCAGCGCCAATGCCGCCGAATTCGGTGTCGGCGATCCCCGGGCATGGCCCGCGACGCTGCCCGCATTCGCACCGGGCCCGGGCACGGCGTCGGCGCTGGCCGCGGCCGGCATCGGCGACGTGCGTCAGCCGCAAACGACGATGGACAGCGAAGGTCTGCTCGCATTGGACGAGTTTGCGGACCCGGCCGGCAAGCGGGTCGTGATTTTTCGCGGCGGCGCCGGCCGCGATGTGCTCGCCGACACGCTGACCGAGCGCGGCGCGCACGTCACGCGGGTCGATTGCTACCGCCGCGCCCGTCCGCAGACCGGCGCCGAAGGACTGATCGCCGCATGGCGCGAGCGCCGCGTCGATGCGATCACGTTGACCAGCAGCGAAGGGCTCGACAATCTCTGGGAAATGCTCGACTCGTACGGACGCACCGCGCTTGGTGCGACGCCGGCGTTCGTCTCGCATCCGCGCATCGCCGAGCGCGCGCATGCGCTCAAGCTCGCACGCGTCATCGTCGCGGCGCCCACTGACGCCGGACTGATCGCGGCGTTGCTACAATACTTCGACACCGATTCCTGACGGATCTCCGATGCCCGCCGACATTCTGATCACCGCACCGCTGCCGCCTTTTCTCTACGACCCGCTCAAGGCAGCCTACCGCTGTCACGACTACCATCAGGCGGCCGACAAGCAGGCGCTGCTGGCCGCCGAAGGCGCAGCGATTCGCGGCCTGGTCCAGGGCGGGGGCACGGTGACGGCCACCAAGCTGCTCGATGCGCTGCCCAAGCTGGAGATCATTTCGGTGTTCGGCGTCGGTTACGACGGCGTGCCGACCGACTATTGCAAGAAACGCGGCATCAAGGTTACCAACACGCCCGACGTGCTGACCGACGACGTTGCCGACGTCGCGCTCGCGCTGGTCCTGATGACCGGCCGCGGCTTCGTGCGTCTGAATCGCTTCGTGCACGCCGGCAAGTGGGAGAAGGGCAGCCCCGAGCTGACGACCAAGCTGAGCGGCAGAAAGGTCGGCATCCTGGGTCTGGGCAGGATAGGCAAGGCGATCGCGGAGCGCGTCGCCGCAATGGGCATGAAAGTCGCCTATACGGGGCGCAAGCCGCAGGACGTGCGTTACGAATACATCGCCGACCTGAAGGCGCTGGCCGCCGCCGTCGACTTTTTGGTCGTCGCCTGTCCGGGAGGCGAGGCCACCCGGAATATCGTCAACGCCGATGTGCTCTCGGCGCTCGGCAGGAAGGGTACGCTGATCAACATCGCGCGCGGGTCGATCGTCGACGAGCCGGCGCTGGTGGCGGCGCTTCAGGCCGGAACGATCAAGGGCGCCGGCCTCGACGTCTTCGCCGACGAGCCGCATATCCCGGCGGCGCTGATGACGATGGACAACGTCGTGCTGCTGCCGCACGTCGGGAGCGCAACGCGCGAAACGCGGCAGGCGATGGGCGACCTGTGCAAGGCGAACCTCGACGCATGGTTCGCCGACAAGAAAGTGTTGACGCTGATCCCGGAGCTTCGCTAGCTCCTACGGCGCGGCGCTTACTCGGGAGGGACGACCGGCTTCGTCGCCGGCGCGAACAGCACCGCGCAGAGCGATGCCAGCACCAGCGCGAGCGCGATGTATTCGCTCGGCCCCGGGCGCTCGCCCAGGAAGAGGATTCCCGACAGAACGCCGACGACCGGCACCGGCAGCGAAGACAGCGAGCTGACCGCGACCGGGAGTGTGCGCGCCATCGTGAACCACGCCCAGTGCGCGAGCGTGCCGGCCAGAAAGATGTTGTAGAGCACCGCGAACCAGGCTGTGCCCGACATGTTCACCAGCGAGCTCAGCGGATGCGGATCGAACAGCGGGACGCAGACCGCGATCGGCAGCCAGCCGATCAGCATCATCCAGCCGGTCAGCGTGTTCTGCGGCACCGCCGGCTTCCACCGCCGCAGCAGCACGGTGCCGAACGCCCACGAAATCGCGGCGGCGAGGATGAACAAGGTGCCCATCGGCGAGCGCGTGATATGCCGCACGTCTTCGCCGAGCAGGACCGCCATCCCCAGCATGCCGAGCACGAGCCCGACGATCTTGCGCCCCGACAGCGGCTCGTGCAGCAAGGCCATGCCGAACAGCACCGTCCAGACCGGCATCGTGTACGCCAGGATCGCCGAGCGTCCGGCGGGCATCTGCTGCACGCCGAAAAGGATCAGCCCGTTCCATGCCGCGATGTTGAATACCGCCAGGGCCAGGACTTTGCCCCAGTGCTCGCGTGGAATCCGGATCGAATCGCCCGACAGCCGCGCCGCCAGCAGCAAGCCGATCGCCGCGAACGGAAGCGTCGCGCCGCGAAACGTCAGCGGCGCGAGCTCGGTCACGCCGAGCTTCAGCACCGGCCAGTTGCATCCCCAGACCAGCGTGAGAATGGCGACCAGGAAAAGGCCCGAGGCCGGAACGCGCCGCGCGGCCCGGCGAGCCAAGGTCATCGAGCGATCGCGCCTGCGCCGATCATGGCCGCCGCCCGTCCGGCCGCAGCCCGGCCGCGCCGTCGCCGTATTTGGCCTGGTGCAGTGCGCGCGCCTGCGTGACCCATTGATCGCGCCGGATGCGGCCGGGAAACTCGGGCAGGCGTGCGTCGAAGTCGTCGATGTCGCGCTCGGTCCAGTGCGCGATCTGCTGGAAGCTCATGATGCCCAGGTTGTGCAGCATGCGCTCGAGCACCGGACCGACGCCGACGATCAGCTTCAGATCATCGGGTCCGGCCGCGCCCGACAGGATCGGAGGCGGCGCGTTGTTTTCGATGTCGATGACCAGCTGCCGATAGCGGGCGTTGTCGCCGCGCAGATCGGCGAGCGCCGCGAACAGTCGTGTCCGGTCCTCTGCGAAATAGGTCGCGTGATAGCGCATCGCGTCGGCGTCGGCCAGCGCCTGGCGCAGGCGCGCCGCCTCGCTTTCTCCGCTGCGTATGATCCGCGCCTTTTCGGCGCCGATGCGCTCGGCTTCGTCGGCGGATACCGCCGCAGTCGAATCGATCGCACCGACCACCGTCGAGCCGGTCGGCGTGCCCGCAAGCCGCTGTCGCCGGCGCAATCCATACGCATAACCGGTCAGGGCGGCGACGGCGACGACGGCGATGAGTGCGAGGATGAGCATTGGATCGAGGCGGGGCCGCTGGTCGATAAAGGCTCGGCGGACGTGCGAGCATTCTAGTGGAGCGTGACGCTCCCGGCCAGCCCGGCCGGGAGCGAGCGGTCGTCCTGCTACAATCCGCGTCGTCTGCGCTCGCCTTCACTACGATGCCCGAACCGGCGGCCGACCGCCCTGCTTCCTCTTCGCCGCCGCCCCGAATCCCGGCCACTGCGCCCGCTTCGCCGCGCCTTGCGCTCTGGGTGTGGGTCGGCGCGCTGGTGATAGCCGTCGCGATCGCCGCAGCATGGCTGGACGCACGCCATCGGCAGCGCGAGTTGCGTGTCGAGCTCGCGCAGCGGCTCGCCGAAATCGAGGCCGCGCAGCAGGCGACGCGCGCCACGGTCAAGGACGCCCAGGAGAACATGCGCGACGCGCAGGCCAAGATCGCGCTCCTGGAGAATCGTCTCGGCGAATCACAGACGCAGCAGGCCGCGCTCGAGGCGTTGTACCGCGAGCTGTCGCCATCGCGCGACGAATGGGCGCTGACCGAGGTTGAGCAGGTGCTGATGCTCGCCAACCAGCAGCTTCAGCTGGCCGGGAACGTCCGCGGCGCGCTTGCCGCGCTGCAGGTCGCCGACGCCAAATTGCAGCGGCTCGACCGTCCGCAATTCGTCCCGTTGCGCCGCGCGCTGGCACGCGACATGGACCGGCTCAAAGCCGTGCCGTATGTCGACGTCGCCGGGTTGTCGCTGCGGCTCGACGAGGCAATCGGTGAGATCGACGCGCTGCCGTTGGCGATCGACGAGCGGCCCGACGCGCCGCCGCCGCCCGCGCCGCCGCAGGGCGAAAGCGGATGGCGCCGGCTGCTGAGAAGCGCCTGGCAGCAAGTGCGGCAACTGGTTCGCATCGAGAACATCGACCGGCCCGAAGCTCCGTTGCTGCTGCCCGAGCAGCAGTTTTTCCTGCGCGAGAACCTGAAGCTGAGGCTGCTGTCGGCCCGCTTCGCGCTGCTGTTTCGCGACCAGGCGAACTTCCGCGCCGATCTCAATGCCGCGGACGCGTGGCTCACCAGGTATTTCGACACGCGGTCCAAGCCGGTGCAGGCGCTGCAGACTCTGCTCAAGCAGCTCAAGGCGACCGACATGGCGACCGAGCTGCCGGGACTCGCCGCAAGCCTCGATGCGGTGCGCGTGCTGCAGATCGCGCGCGACAAGCTGCCGCGCTAGAGCGGCAACAGGCCACCAGCGCCCCGCCCGCCGCCAATGCGCTTTCTCTTCTGGTTCCTGCTGCTCGCCGCGGCGGCGGTGGCCGCCGCGCTGGTGGTCAAGCTCAATTCGGGTTACGCATTGCTGGTCACGCCGCCGTACCGGATCGAGCTCTCGCTCAACCTGCTGCTGCTGATCGCGGTCGTCGGCTTCGCCGCCCTGTATGGCGCGATCCGCGTGGCCGTGCGCACCGCGCGACTGCCGCAAACGGTGCGCGCCTGGCGCCGGCGCCAGAAGCTGGAGCGCGCCCGGTCGGCGCAGGACTCGGCCGTCGTCGCATTGCTCGAAGGCCGTTATGGCAAGGCGCAGCAGCGCGCGCTGGAAGCGCTGGCGATACCCGGTTCCAGCGGTCTCGACGCGATCATAGGCGCGCGCGCCGCGATCGACGTTCGCAATTTCGACGCGGCCGAGGCGATGCTCGGTCGGCCGGACGCGCAGGTGACGAGCCTGGCGGTTGCGCGCTTGATGCTGCTGGCCGAAATCGCGCTGGAGCAGGGCCAGCCGCAACGCGCGCTCGACACGCTGCGCGAGCTGCGGCGCGAAGCGGGCATGCATACCGCGGCGCTGCGCCTCGAGCTGCGCTGTCTGCAGGCGGCGCAGCGCTGGACCGACATCGCGCCGCTGCTCGATCAGCTGGTCCGGCGCAAGGTATTCGACAGCACGCAAGCCGAGCACGTCCGCGTGACGGCGCAGAGCGAGCAGCTGAAGGTGCTGGCGCACGATGCCGCAGGATTGCGCGAGTACTGGAACCGCCTGCCGGATGCGGCGAAGCGGCATCCGAAAGTCGCGCGCGCGGCGGCGAGGAGCTTCCTGCAGCTGGGCGGCGATCGCGAAGCCGTCGACATCCTCGCCGAGAGTCTCGAGCGCGAGTGGAATTCGGATCTGGTCGAGCTCTACGGGGAATGCCGGCCCGCCGATGCCACCCGCCAGCTCGAACAGGCCGAGCGCTGGCTGCTTCGGCACAACCAGGATCCGGTGCTGTTGAGAGTCCTCGGCACGCTGTGCCAGCGGCGGCAGCTCTGGGGCAAGGCGCAGACCTATTTCGAGGCGAGCCTGGCACTCGACGACGGCTGGCGCGCGCACCTGGCGCTCGGAGAAATGCTCGGCAACCTGAACCGCGACGACGAGGCGAACGCGCATTTCGTCGCGGCGCTGAAGCTAGCGACCGGCGAGCTGCGGCGGCTGTGACCAATCCGGCGCGCTTGCGTCAGTCGACGAGCTTGCGGCTTTTCAGAAGATTCGCCAGCGCGATCGTGAAGCGAGGCACGTCGGTCCCGTCGATGTGCGAAGTGTCGGGCAGCACGAACCGCGTCATCTCCGGCACGTCGCGAAAGTCGATCATCGTCGCCGGCGAGCGCTGCGCATAGGCGTCCCAGTAGCGGTCGCGCGGAAAATTGGCCTCGTCCAGCGCCAGGCTCTCGTCGGCTGCCGGCTCGCGGAAAAACACGACGCGGCCGCCGCGCCGCTGGATTTTTTCGACCCACGCCGTTACGGCGTCCAGGTCGCGCAGCCAGGTTTGGGCATCGGTCGGCGGCTCTTCCCGGTAGTAGCGGACCAGGTCGGCGACGCGCGACGCCCGGATGCCGGGTAGATCGGGGCGGTGATAGTCGATGAATCCGGCGCGATCTGCGCGCACGAAGACGTGATCGTTCATCGGCGGTCCCTCGCCGGCGATCCAGCGCTCGACGATATTGGCGGCCGAGAACGCCGAGCGGACGAATACCAGATGCTCCTGCAGCGCGGTCAGCAGCGTGCGATGGATCCAGCGCGCCAGCGTCCAGCGATGGCGATAGTGGTCAAAGTAGCTCTGCTGCATGTCCCAATGCCGGCGCTGCAGGCCCCGGGCATCGACGCCGACGATCGCGAGACCGACAAATGACGGGTCGTCGGCCAGCGCGTGCAGCGCTGCCAGCGGATATCTGCCGTTGACCGCGAGCATCCCGACCGGCCGGTCGCCGAGCTCATGCGAAAGCAGCGCCGGGTCGACGGCGAACTCGATGCGCGAGGCGCCGAGCAGCGCAATCGCGCGGGGCGAATTGCGAATCCGATCGAGCT
>DATASF010000111.1:0-31219 GCA_036269335.1 Casimicrobiaceae bacterium | reverse complement strand
CACCATCACCATACCCACCGACAGGTCGATGCCCGACGTCAGCACGACCAGCGTTTGCGCCATCGCAACGATCGCGAGCAGCACCCCCTTGTTGGCCGCCGTCGTCGCGACGTTGGCGTTGAGCCCCATCGGATGATTGGCGGCGTAGATCGTGAACATCGCCGCGAACGCCGCGAAGGCGAGCAGCGTGCCCTTGTGCTCGCGCAGCCAGTACGACCAGTCGCCGTTCACGACAACGCCGCCTGCGACGCGCCGGCCTTGCGGGCGTCCGCGCCGATGTTCAACGCACTGCTGATCAGCGCGCGTTCGGTGATCTCGGCGCCGATCAGCTCGCGCCTGATCGCGCCGTCGTACATGACCAGCACGCGATCGCAGCAGCCAACGAGCTCGTCGTAGTCGGTCGAGTAGAAGAGGATTGCCGCTCCCGCATCGGCCAGCTGACGCAACAGCTGATACATTTCCTGCTTGGTGCCGACGTCGATGCCCCGCGTCGGGTCGTTCAGCAGGAGGATCCGCGGCGCCATCATCAACCACTTGCCGATGACCAGCTTCTGCTGGTTGCCGCCGGAGAGTGATCCGGCGGGCAGGTCGGTGCCGTCGGTCCGTACCGCGAGCAGCCGCACGATGCGCTCCACCGCTTCGCGTTCGGCCGCCGCGTCGATGACGCCCCAGCGCGACAGGCCGTCGAGGGCGGCGAACGACAGGTTATCGCGCACCGACATCGGCAGCATCAGGCCCTCGGTCTTGCGATCCTCGGGGATCAGCGCCATGCCGATCTGTTTGCACTTGGCGACGTGGGGACCGGTGATCGAGACCGGCCGGCCATCGATCAGCACTTCTCCGGTCGTCCCGAGCAGCACGCCGAACAGCGCCAGCAGCAGCTCGCGCTGGCCCTGTCCGTCGAGTCCACCGAGGCCGATCACTTCGCCGGCGGATAGTCGCAGCGAGATGTCGGTCAACCTGTCCATCCAGCACAGCTGCCGCACCTCGAGCCGTGGCGCCGCATCGGCCGTCGCGCGCATGGTCCGCGCCGGGAATGCAGCGTTGTATTCGCGGCCGATCATCAGCTCGACGATCTCATTGTCGGTCTTCGTCCCCGCGGCGAAACTCGCGACGGTGCGGCCGTTGCAGAACACCGTGCACTCATCGGCCAGTTCGGAAATCTCGTGCATCCGGTGAGAGATATAGACCAGGGCGAGTCCTTCGGCACGTAAGCGCTTCAGAACGCCATAGACCTTGGTCACGTCGGCGGCGGTCAGCGCCGAGGTGGCTTCGTCCAGGATCAGGATGCGCGGCTTGCGGGCGAGCGCCTTGGCGATCTCCACCATCTGCCGGCGCGACAGCGGCAGGTCCTTGACCAGCGCCAATGGATGGATGTTGTCGGCCCCGGCGCGCGCCAGGGCGTCCTCGGCCATGCGGCGTTGGGCACGCCGGTCGATCAGCCCGAAGCGACGCGGCGGATTGCTGATCGCGATATTGTCGGCCACCGAGAGATCGGGGATCAGCGACAATTCCTGGAAGATGCAGGCGATTCCCTCGGCGTTCGCGGCGGCCGGCGAGGCAAACGAAACCGGGTCTCCATCGAGCAGCATCCGGCCTTCGTCCGGCGCCACGACGCCGGCCATGATCTTGATCAGCGTCGACTTCCCCGCCCCGTTCTCGCCGAGCACTGCATGGATACGCCCGGCTTCGATCACCAATTCGGCGTCCTGAAGCGCGCGTACGCCGCCGTAGCGCTTGGAGACGCCTTCCATGACGAACAGGCTCACTTAACCCCCACGCTTGCGGCCGGTTTGGCCAAGGCGGCCGCTGCACTGCCCCCAAGGGGCCGCCATTCGCGCCCGCGGGCGCTCATGGTAAATGCGGGGACCGAAGTCCCCGCATCCCAGGCTTACTTGTTCGCTTCGGTTTGCCCCATGATTTCCTGCGCGGTGAAGTTTATGCCGCAGGTCGGGAACGAGTTGCCGACGAAAAAGTTGTCGCTCTGCGCGGGGTAGTAGTCGGTCCCTTCCTTCATGTTCGGGTACTCGGCTTGCGCCAGAGGAAGCTTTACCGACTGCGGCACGACCTTCCCTTCGAGCGCTGCGATCGCCGTCTTGATCGCAACCGCCACCTGGGCGGGCCCTGTCCCTGCCGAGGAGCACTTCAGGCCTTGCGCCCCGTATTTGCCGCAAAACTTGCGGAAGCCATTCTCGGTCTCGCCGCCGAAGGGCACGAACGGATGCTTAGCGTCGATCATCGCCTGCACGACGCCGGTGTCACCGCCCTGCGCGGTGATCGCATCGAACTTCTTGTGCACGGCGATCGCATCGGCCGTCACCTTCTGCGCCGTCGGGTCGTCCCACTTGCCGATGACTTCGACCGTCTCCCACTTCTTGCCCGATGCCTTGAGCACTTCCTGGATGCCCTCGTGCCGGTCGCGATCGACCGACGTCCCGGACACGCCCCGTACCTCGAGGACCTTGCCGCCGTTCGGAACGTTCTTCACCAGCCATTGGGCCCAGTACTTGCCCAGCCCCTTCTGGTCGACGTTGACGTTGATCGCCTCTTCGGTATCGAGAATGTTGTCGAACGCCACCAGCACAACTCCCGCATCGTTGGCGCGCTTGATCACGGGTTTGAACGCGGCAGGGTTCTGCGCGTTCACGACGATCGCGTCGTAGCCCGAGTCGATGAAGTTGTTGATCGCCGCGATCTGCGCGGCGACGTCTTCGCCGGTGGAAACGACCTTGAACTCCTTGAGCTTCGCGGCAACCTCGGGCTGCGCCGCATACGCCTTGGCCGTCTTGATCATCTGGATGCGCCAGGTATTGGCGATATAGCCGTTGGCGAGTGCGATCCGGTACGGCCCCTTCTTGGCCGGATATTGGAACAGCTTGGTATTGCTGGCCCACGGCGCGAAGCACTGGGGATCGGAGTTCGGGCCCGACACGACCTTCGGCGGCGCGGCGGTCGCGAATCCGGCGGAGAGCAAGGCGATGACCGCCGCGGCAATACGAGTACGGTATGGCATCAGATCCTCCTTTTTGATAGTAGATTGCGAGCACCCGGTCGACCGGCAGCGAACGCAACTGACGTCTTTTTGTGAACCGCAGGCCCGACGCCGGAACCGACTGGCATGAGGATACCTTTGGTCCGGGTCTGACACAAATTGGGAGGCGGCGGGTGCGGAGTTCAGCCCCGCGCGACGGGGCCAGTCACCACCGGCCGTGTATCAGTCGCTCAGGAATGCCTCTCGGCCCCACCACGTCGGTTCGATAGTCTCGAAAATGCCGTAGGCGCGCGCGATGCGCACGACCTCCGCGGGTGCCAAGTCGCTGCCGGTGTACATCGCGAAGACTTTCATTTCGTAGCGCGTGCGGGCGTTCATCGCGACGCGGGCATAAAACCGCGGCCGCTGCAGCGTACCGCCGGCCGGCCGCGTCCCGGAGCCTTCGCCGGTCCGGCAATAGCGGGCGTCGAAATCATCGAGAAAAACCAGCAGATCGCACATCAGCCGCAGAGGCGGCCCGACGGCGTGATCGTATTCCGCGATCAGCTCGCGCGCCTTCGAGCGCAGTACCACGTTGGGATCCCGCCCGGGGTAGTCACCGCGACGTATCGGCAGCAGCGCCCGCGCGCCGAATATCTTTATGAACTGGGCGAACGCCTTCGGGCCTTTTATCTCGCCCTCACCGTCGTACTCGGCTTGCGCCGGGCGAACAGCGGCGTCCGGGGCCGCCTGCTGCAATTCTCCCGCTCTGAACTTGATCGAAGTCTGCTCGAAGTGCGCGTCGATCGTATCGAGCATGCGAAAAAAGACGCGCTCGAAATTGCTACGCCGATAGTGCCGCCGTTGGCTCCTCCGGGTTCTCCGAGTCTCTGCGGAGACGTCTCTCTGGAGGTGGGCGATGTAGAGAACGCTCACCAGCGCAAACGTTCCCAGGATCGGGGTCAGAAGCCCGCCGATGTATTGCCCGAATGCACCCCATGCCTCTTGATTTCCCGACAGCGCCGATCCGAACTTGTCTTCGTATAATCGAAACAAGAAAATCCATGCAACCAAGGTCGCCACGACCGCGGTCGCAGCGAACAATCGAAACCCGTTGGCGCTCTGGCTTGACCCTCGCATTCGTTCAGATCCGCAAACGCAAGGTCAATACGGTAGTGCACTTCGTCGTCGTCATCAATGGACAAATTTGTACAAATTCGCGTGAACGCGCGTTGCAGACTACAGACGATCGATCGGCATCCTCTCGCTGTAGCCGACTGGATCGCGGCGATTGGTCGAACCAACCAATGCACGCCGCAAAGCTTCGCGATGCCGACGAGGATTCTCCAGTCCCTGGCGAGTGTGCCGTACTCGCGCTGCGGACATAACGTTCTGCCGCTCTTGGTACGTCCGGTTTTTCTTGATAACCTATGCGACGCAGGTAGGCGTGTCGCTCATGCGCGGTCAAGAAATCCCGGCGGTCACCAATCAGCGGGGTCGATGAAAGTTTCACCCCGAATGCTCGCGGCTGCGACTGCGGGCGCAACGAAAGCAGAATGGCTACAGTTTCGCCTACCGAAGATTCCTCTCCCGAGGCCCAGGCCAGCGTGGCCTACTTCTCGATGGAAGTGGGCCTCGAAGATTCGATTCCGACCTATTCCGGCGGCCTTGGCGTTTTGGCGGGCGATACCCTTCGCTCCGCCGCGGATGTTGCACTGCCGATGGTGGCCGTCTCTCTGCTGCACCGGAAGGGATACTTCCGGCAGAAGCTGGACGAGCGCGGCAATCAGACCGAAGAAGAGCTCGAGTGGCCGGTCCCCGAAACGCTTGCCGAGCTTGCGCCGAGAGTCAGTGTCGAGATCGAGCATCGCAGCGTCAGCCTTCGCGCCTGGCGGTACGACGTGCGCGGCATCTCCGGCGACATCGTTCCTGTCCTGCTGCTCGACGCCGACCTGCCGGCGAATTCGCCTGAAGATCGCCGACTGACCGACCATCTTTACGGCGGCGACGCACGCTACCGCCTGTGCCAGGAAGTGATCCTCGGCATCGGCGGCGTGCGCATGTTGCGCGCCCTGGGTTATCGCAATCTGCGGCGCTTTCACATGAACGAAGGCCACGCCGCGTTGCTCACCGTAGAGCTCGCGTTCGAGAAATCGCGCGAGCGCCGCGAAAAGACGATCAGCCGCGAGGCCGTGCAAGCGATCAATCCGCTGTGCGTGTTCACCACGCATACGCCGGTGGCTGCCGGTCACGACCAGTTTCCGCTGGCGCTGGTCGCGAGCATCATCACCGGCTACGACCATGCGTTCGACGAGCGCGCGCGGGAATTCTGCCTGAACGACGTGCTCAATATGACCTATCTCGCGCTCGACCACAGCCAGTATGTGAACGGCGTCGCAAAAAGGCACGGCGAGGTCGCCCGGACGATGTTCGCAAAGCACAGAATCGATTCGATCACCAATGGCGTGCACGCCGCGACGTGGGCCGCGCCGCCGCTGCAAGCCCTGCTCGACCATCACATTCCCGACTGGCGACAGGACAATGCAAGCCTTCGTCATGTGCTGGCCATCGCCAAGGGTGAAATCTGGGACGCGCACGCGAACGCCAAGGCCGAGTTGGTCAGATACGTCAACGAGACGACCGGCGCGGGAATGGATCCCGATGTCTTCACCATCGCCTTCGCCCGGCGGGCTACCGTCTGGAAGCGCGCCGATCTGGTTTTCAACGATCTCGTCCGGCTCCAGGAGATCCACGCCCGTGCCGGTGCATTCCAGCTCGTCTTCGGCGGCAAGGCGCACCCGAAGGACGACGCCGGGAAGGCGCTGATCCGCCGCATTTTCGAAATCAAGGCGGCGCTGGGCTCGAAGGTCCGGCTCGTCTATCTCGAAGAGTACAACATGCGTCTTGCGCGCCTGCTTACCGCCGGCGCAGACCTATGGCTCAATACGCCGCAGCCGCCGCTGGAAGCTTCGGGCACCAGCGGCATGAAGGCGGCGATTAATGGCGTGCCGTCCTTGTCGATTCTGGATGGCTGGTGGGTCGAAGGCTGCGTCGAGGGCGTGACCGGCTGGGCCATCGGCGCCGACAACGGCGTGGACACCGACGACGACCGGTCGGCGGACGCCGCCTCGCTGTACGGCAAGCTCGAGCATGTGATCCTGCCGATGTTCTACGCCGAGCGCGATCGCTATATCGACGTCATGCGCCATGCGCTGGCGCTCAACGGCTCGCTTTTCAACACCGAGCGCATGCTCGATCAGTACGTGCGCAAGGCGTATTTCGAGTAGCTGGCGCAAATAAAAACCCCGCCGATTCCGGCGGGGTTCGCGGTGCTGGCGGTTTTCCCAGCTAGCTCACGTTGCGCCGGCGCGATGCGACAAGCCCGGCGAGCGCAAGTCCCAGCAAGCTGATCGTCGCGGGCTCCGGGATGCCCACCGGCTGTCCGTTCCCGATAAAAGCGTTTGGATCGGTCGTCACCAGCAACGTGGGCTGGAATTGCGGATCGCCGACGATCTTGCCGTAGAGCTCCGCGTTCGCGTTGAATCCCTCGAGAACATTGAAGGTGAGCGGAATGGGCGTCCCAAACGGTCCGATCCAGTCGGCATTCTGCACAGCCGTCCCGGTGTTGCTGGTCGTGACGATAGCTACCGGAATGTTCAACGGGTCCACGGAGCTGCCGCCGGCGAACGGCTCGAACGTCAGATTTAGCGTTGCGCCGAAGATCAGCGAATTCAGCGCCGACGTGCCGTTGAAATACGTGATGGTGGCCATGTCGAACACGTCGCCTTCCGCGGCGGTGAAGAAGTGGCCGTCGAAGGTGACGTCGCTGCTGGCCGAGTTGGCGCCCCACGCGATGGTGGTTGGCCCTGGGGTGAAACCTACGCCGTTAGGGCAGCCGCTGACGCTGCACGCCGCGGTCGCTGTGTTGTCGAGGGGGGATGCGGTTCCGGTAGCGGCATCGATGATGTTCCCGCTCAACACCGGGTTGCTCCAGGTCGCGACGAAGTTACCGGTGTAGCTCGGACTTGCCAGTGCCCCCGGCACTCCGACCAGCACCACGATCGCGGACAACAACGCGGACACCTGCAATTGACCCATGGCTTCCCTCTCGAGCTGATTGAACGATACAGGGTGAATCGGTGCGTCGGAAGCAAGTTGTATTCCACGATTTGCAGCCGTTGCGAAATCAAGGATTTGCTTTTTTTCACTGACGTCAGGCAACGCGGCGTGTCAAAAACTTCGACGCGCTTCAAGCGCTATATTGACTGCGTACTGACTCCGGCCCCGTGGGCATTCGTGACACGGTGTCACATTCTTCGTGCCACGGTGTCACGTTCGACAGAGGAGAAATCGATGAAGGCGGGAAGGCCAGGACGTCACCATAACGCCGACGATCGACGTGCGCCGAACCGGCCGCTGCACCGCGCGCTAGCGGTCGAGCGCCCTACCAACCCGGGTTTGAATGACTCACCGGCGGCGGGCTTGGGCGAACTGCGCGATCCAGTTCTCGCCGGGCCCGCCATGTAGCGCCAAGGTGTCCCGGTCCGGGTTCTGCAGGTCGGAGATGTAGACGGTGTAACGCATCGACCCGCGTCCTGCGGCGTCCGGCAGGTCAGGCTCGCGTCGCACCTCTGCCAAGAATTTGCTCGGGTCGAGCCCGAGGCGCGTGAGCTCGCGCTCGAAGTCGCGCTTGACGTCATCCCCGAGCAGTTTGTGATCGCCCTGCCATTCGACGCTCATCGAAGCTTCTCCTCGCTGCGGGCATAGGAAATGTTGGCGTCCCCAGCGAGATTCGAACTCGCGTCGTCGCCGTGAAAGGGCGATGTCCTAGGCCTCTAGACGATGGGGACGAGGCGGATATTGCGCAGGGCTGGTGGTGGAGCTAAGCGGGATCGAACCGCTGACCTCTTGCATGCCATGCAAGCGCTCTCCCAGCTTAGCTATAGCCCCACAGCGAACCGCGAATTATAAGGGCCGGTACCGCGTTTTGCAACGCGGCGGTCTCGCCAGCGCTTGTCGGCGATGTCCTAATTCGACAGACGCCGCGGCCTTTTCGGATATTATCGGCGCGCCCCGACGCGCTGCCTCGATGCCGCTTCCTTCCCGCGATTATGCGCCCCGCCGACTGCTCGACGGCCGGGTGGCGCTCGTGACCGGAGCCAGCGGCGGACTCGGACGCGTGCTTTCGCTCGCATGCGCGGCAGAGGGAGCGACCGTCGTCCTGCATGGACGGGTGGTGCGCAAGTTGGAAGCGCTGTACGACGACATCGTCAACGCCGGGTACCCGGAGCCGACGATCCTGCCGCTCGACCTTGCCACGGCGAGGGCCGAGGATTACGCCAACGTCGCGAGCGCGTTGCAGGCGCAGCACGGCAGGATCGACGCGATCGTGCACACCGCCGTACAGCTGGGCTCACTCGGCCCGATCGAGCACCAGGCTTTCGACGCGTGGCTGGCGACGCTGCGGGTGGATCTCCTCGCGCCGTTCGGCCTGACCCGCGCACTGTTGCCGCTGCTGCGCGCCGCGCCGGAAGGCAGCGTCGTGTTCACCCTGGACACGCGCGGCGAGGATCCGAAGGCGTTCTGGGGTGCCTATGCGGTGGCCAAGGCAGGTTTGTCAGCCCTGCTCGCGATTCTCGCGGACGAATGGGAAAGCTCGCCGAATCTGCGCGTCAATGGGATCGTCCCCGGCCCGATGCGCTCGCCGCTGCGCGCGCAGACGCATCCGGGCGACGACATCACTCGCTTGCCGCCGCCGGACGTTTTCGTGCCGCTTTATCTGCACCTGCTCGCGGGCCAGCCGAAAGCCGAAAGCGGCAAGATCATCGACGCCCAGGCATGGCTGCGAGCTGCGCCGGACTGACGGCTGGCCGTTACGCGTGCCCCTTCCGGGGATCGCCGTGCCGCAGCAGCACGCGCAGGCGCCTGAATTCGCCGGGCGGCATCGTATCGGGCCAGATCGTCAGCGCGAACGATCGGCGTGTTCCCTCGGGACGCAGCACCAGCGTCGTCACCAGCGCGCCGACATAGCTTTCCGCCCGGACGCTGGTTTCGATGCATCCGCCCGAGCTGTCGGTAATGATCGCGCGGCGGTCGGCACCAAGCTCGATAGCCTCGATCGAACGACGCTTGCCGATGCCCGTCGCGCGCCGCAGCGCGTGAATGCCGCACGCAGCGACGCTCAGCACGGCCGCGGCGCGCAGCCACGCTTCGCCGGGCAGCAGCGCCAGCATCACCGCGGTCGCGATCGTCGTCACGGCGAGCAAGGCCGCGGCGATCCGCGATGGTTGAAGGGTCACGCGCAGGACCGATGTCGATTTCACGCGCCGATTGAGCACGCAGGCGCGTAATGCGGTCAATCGTCCGAACGGCCGATGACCGGCGCGCCGCCTTGGACCATGGGTCGCCCCATTCCGCGACACACGCCTGCTTCAGTGTGCCTTCTTGGCCAGCGCGAGCCAGGTTTCGACCACCGTGTCCGGATTCAGCGACATGCTTTCGATTTTCTGCTCGACCAGCCACTGCGCGAGATCAGGATGGTCGGACGGGCCCTGACCGCAGATCCCCGCGTATTTCCCCGCCTTGCGGCAGGCGTTGATCGCCATCGCCAGCATCGCCTTGACCGCGTCGTCGCGCTCGTCGAACGTCGCCGCGAGCGCACCGCCGGCGTCGCGGTCGACCGCGAGCGTCAACTGCGTCATATCGTTCGAGCCGATCGAAAAGCCGTCGAAGTGCTCGAGAAAACGGTCGGCCAGCACTGCGTTCGACGGGATCTCGCACATCATGATGACGCGCAATCCGTTGCCGCCGCGGGAAAGCCCGTTCTTGGCGAGCAGCGCGATCACCTGCTCCGCCTCACCGACCGTGCGCACGAACGGAATCATGACCTCGACATTGGTCAGCCCCATGTCATCGCGGACGCGCTTGATCGCACGGCATTCGAGCTCGAAGCAATCGTAGAACTCGGGCGCGATGTAGCGCGACGCGCCGCGGAACCCGATCATCGGGTTTTCCTCGTGCGGCTCGTACCGCGCGCCGCCGATCAGGTTCGAGTATTCGTTGGACTTGAAGTCGGACAGCCGGACGATGACCTTCTTGGGCGCGAATGCCGCCGCGATCGTCGCCACGCCTTCGACGATCTTCGCGACATAGAACTCGGTCGGACTGTCGTATGCCGCGATCAGATCGGCGATCTGCGCCTTGAGCTCCGGCGTCTGCGCGTCGAGCTCGATCAGCGCCTTCGGATGCACGCCGACGTTCTTGTTGATGATGAACTCGAGCCGGGCGAGGCCGACACCCTCGTTCGGCAGCCGGCTGAATTCGAACGCAAGCTCGGGGTTGCCTACGTTCATCATGATCTTGGTCGGCGACGGCGGCATGCGGTCGAGGGCGACTTCGACGACGTCGATCTTCAGGAGCCCGTCGTAGACATGGCCGGTATCGCCTTCGGCGCAGGACACGGTGACTTGCTGGCCATCGGAGAGCACCACGGTCGCATCGCCGCAGCCGACGACCGCCGGAATGCCGAGCTCGCGCGCGATGATCGCCGCGTGGCAGGTGCGCCCGCCGCGATTGGTGACGATCGCCGCGGCTCGCTTCATCACGGGTTCCCAGTCCGGATCGGTCATGTCGGTGACCAGCACGTCGCCGGCGGCGACTTTGTCCATCTGGGCCGACGACTTGACCAGCCGCACCGTCCCCTGCCCGATCTTCTGGCCGATCGCGCGTCCGCTCGCCAGCACCTTCGACTTCGAGTCGAGCCGGTAGCGGCGCAGATTGTCGCCACCCGCCTGTTGCGACTTCACCGTTTCCGGGCGCGCCTGCAGGATGTAGAGCTTGCCGTCGACGCCGTCGCGGCCCCACTCGATGTCCATGGCCCTGCCGTAGTGCCGCTCGATCACGAGCGCGTGCCGGGCGAGCTCCTCGACCTCGGCGTCGGTAATCGAAAAACGCAGCCGCTCGGCCGGCGCCACGTCGACGGTCGTCACCGACGCGCCGGCGCCGCCCTTGTCGGCGAACACCATCTTGATCGCCTTCGCGCCGACGTTCTTGCGCAGGATCGCCGGCCGCCCGGCAGCGAGGTTCGGCTTGTAGACGTAGAACTCGTCGGGGTTCACCGCGCCCTGCACGACGGTCTCACCCAGCCCGTACGCGGCGGTGATGAAAACGACCTGATCGAAGCCGGACTCGGTGTCGAGGGTGAACATCACGCCGGCGGCGCCCTTGTCGCTGCGTACCATGCGCTGGACGCCGACGGACAACGCCACTTCGGTCTCGGCGTAACCCTGGTGCGTCCGATACGCGATGGCGCGATCGGTGTAGAGCGACGCAAATACCTCTCCTATCGCATGAATAAGATTGTCCAAGCCACTGATATTAAGAAATGTTTCCTGCTGGCCGGCGAACGAGGCATCGGGCATATCCTCCGCGGTGGCCGACGACCGGACGGCGACCGACACACCAGGATTTGCGGCGGTGAGCCGCCGGTAGGCCGTCTCGATCTCCGTCTTCAGTGCTGCAGGAAGCGGCGCCGCGACGATCCAGCCGCGGATCTCGGCGCCGACCCGGGCCAGCTTCGCGACGTCGTCCACGTCCAGGCCGCCCAGTGCGCCCGCAATGCGCTCGCTCAACCCGGTCTCCGCCAGGAACTCGCGAAACGCTGCCGCGGTGGTGGCGAACCCGCCGGGGACGCGCACACCCTGGGCGCCGAGTTGCGCGATCATCTCCCCCAGCGACGCGTTCTTGCCGCCCACTTCGTCGATGTCGCTCATGCGCAGGCGATCGAACCAGATCACCCGCTTTTGCTCTGCCATGCCCGCGGCCTCCATGATCGTTGGCGCGAGCAAATGCCGGCGCGTCACATGGTTCGATTTTAGCGTGCGCGGACGAATCGACGAAAAAACAATGCAATGCGCGTCACCGCGCGGCCCGGAACTTCGGGCGGAAACTGGCTGGATGAGGAGCAGCCGCGCTGTGGCGCGGCTGCTAGTTGGCGCCGGTAGGCTCGTCCGCTGTTTCCGGATAGCTGCGGAGCACGCTGTCGCCGTCGACCATGGCGGGCTCGCCTTCCGGATGCCGGTGCTTGCTGCGCACCGCGCGGCGGAGACTGCGATAGAGATCGGCGTGCGATTCCTTCAAATAGCTGATGATCTCGAAATCGACACGCTTGACCTGCGACAAGTCGATTTGCTCGACATGGACAAGGCGAAGCAGCTCGCGGACCGGCTTGGGCATGTCGCGGCCGCTTTCGTAGCGGGATCAGCCGCTTTGCGTCACGCCGATCTGTGTCCAGAACTGCTCTTGATTGAGCCCAAGGCGGCGCCGGATTTCCCGCGGATTCAGCACTCGGTCGAACAGTTTCACAAAGACCCCATTCACGTTATCGCAAAGGAATCGCCGGGCGCGGTCATGACGAGCGCGCCAATACCATTGGCATATTTGTAGGAATTGTTGACCAAATTGCTCGCCAATGCAAGCGCAATCGGCGGATGCCCCCTGCCGGGCGGCGGGAAGCCGTTGTCCTAGACGATACCCCTAGCCGCCAGGTAGTCGTCGTAGTTCCCCGGGTAGTGGACGACCCCGCCCGGGGCGAATTCGACGATCTGGGTGGCCAGCGACGAGACGAACTGGCGGTCGTGGCTGACGAAGATCAGCGTGCCGGTATAGCGCTCGAGCCCCAGGTTCAGCGACTCGATCGATTCCATGTCCATATGGTTGGTTGGCTCGTCCATCAGCAGCACGTTGGGCCGCTGCAGCATCAGCTTCCCGAACAGCATCCGGCCACGTTCCCCGCCCGAAAGCACGCGGACCGGCTTGGCGGCGTCGTCGCCGGAAAACAACAGCTTGCCCAGCACGCTGCGCACCGCCTGGTCGTCGTCATCGGTCCCGGCCCATTGCTGCATCCATTCCAGGACGGTCAGGTCGGAGTCGAATTCGTCGGTCTGATCCTGCGGGTAGTAGCCGAGCGCCGCCTTTTCGGCCCATTTGACGGTCCCATCGTCGGGCGTGAGCTCGCCCGCCAGCGTCCGCAACAGCGAAGTCTTGCCCGCCCCATTGGGTCCGATGATCGCCAGGCGCTGGCCGGCTTCCAGCAGCATGCTCATGTCCTCGAACAGCGGCTTGTCGAACGACTTGGCCACACCATTCATCTCGACCGCCTGCCGATGCAGGCGCGCCTTGCCGTCCAGATCGAAGCGGATATACGGGTTTTGCCGGCTCGAAGGCTTGATGTCCTCGACCTTGATCTTTTCGATCGCCCGCGCGCGCGACGTTGCCTGGCGCGCCTTGGACTTGTTGGCGCGAAAACGGCGGACGAATTCCTCGAGCTCGGCTATCCGGTCCTTCGCCTTGGCGTTCTGCGACAGCAGCCGCTCGCGCGCCTGGGTCGAGGCGATCATGTAGTCGTCGTAGCCGCCCGGATAGACGCGGATCGTTCCATAGTCCAGGTCCGCCATGTGCGTGCAGACGCTGTTCAGGAAGTGCCGGTCGTGCGAAATGATCACCATGGTCGATGAGCGCGCGTTCAGCACGCCCTCGAGCCAGCGGATGGTGTTGATGTCGAGATGGTTGGTCGGCTCGTCGAGCAGCAGGATGTCGGGATCGGCGAACAGCGCCTGCGCCAGCAGCACGCGCAGCTTGTACCCGGGCGCGACGTCGGCCATCGGACCCTGGTGCAGATGCGCGGCGACCTCGACACCGAGCAGCAATTCGCCGGCGCGCGCCTCGGCCGTGTAGCCGTCGAGCTCGGCAACTTTCGCTTCCAGCTCGGCGGCGTGCAGATAGTCGGCGTCGGTCGCGTCCGGATCGGCGTAGATCGCGTCGCGCTCGCGCATCGTGTTCCACAGGAGCTCGTGACCCATCAGCACGACGTCGAGCACGCGCAGCTCCTCGAAGCCGAACTGGTCCTGGCGAAGCTTGCCCAGCCGCTCGCCGCTGTCGAGCGCGACATTGCCCGCGGTCGGCTCGAGATCGCCGCCCAGGATTTTCATGAACGTCGACTTGCCGCAGCCGTTGGCGCCGATCAGGCCGTAGCGATTGCCGTCGCCGAACTTGATCGAGACGTTCTCGAACAAGGGCTTGGCGCCGAATTGCATCGTGATATTGGAAGCGGTGAGCAAGGAACCCCGTTATGTCGTAGGCGCGTCGCCGTGCGTCGAGCGGGCGCTAAGCAAAGCCCGCTATTTTGCTAGAATATGCGTTTGCAATCAAGGCGCGTATCGTTTTGCCGGCGCGCGCCGCGCGATCCACACCGATGCTCCGCTACGATCTGCACTGCCATTCGACCCACTCCGACGGACTGTTGACCCCCGCGGCGGTTGCGCAACGCGCGGCGCAGCGCGGCGTCGACGTATGGGCGCTGACCGATCACGACGAGGTCAGCGGCCTCGCCGAGGCGCGCGCCGCCGCGGAGAGCGCGGGCATGCGCTTTGTGCCAGGTGCTGAGCTTTCGGTCAGCTGGCGCGACGTCACGCTGCACATCGTGGCGCTGGGCATCGATCCAGGGTGCGCGTCGCTCCTCGCCGGACTCGCATCGATCCGCGACGGCCGCTCGCATCGCGCCCGCCGCATCGCCGATTCGCTGGCGGCCGCCGGCATCCCCGGCGCCTACGAAGGCGCGATGAAGTACGTGACCAGCGAGCGCCTGATCAGCCGGACGCATTTCGCCCGCTTTCTGGTCGAGACCGGCCATGCCCGCGAGACTAAGGACTGCTTCAAGCGTTTTCTGGTCAGCGGCATGCCCGGCCACGTCGAGCACGAATGGGCGACGATGACCGAGGCGCTGGGCTGGGTCCACGAAGCCGGCGGGCAGGCGGTCCTCGCCCACCCGGCACGCTACAAGGTCGATGCGAAGGCGATGCGCGAGCTGCTCGCCGAATTCCGGGACGAGGGCGGCGATGCGATCGAAGTCGTCTCGCCGAGCCACACGCTCGAGCAGACCACCGAGTACGCGCGCCACGCGCGAACCTTCGGTTTGCTCGCTTCGAGCGGGTCGGACTATCACGGCCCCGGCGAAGGCTGGGCCGATCTCGGCGACATGCCGCCGCTGCCGGCTGGAGTGATGCCGGTGTGGAAAGACTGGTAGGAATGCCCGGCCGGCGTACGGTATTTTTTGTTTCGGACCGGACCGGCATCACCGCCGAAATGCTCGGCAACAGTCTGCTCTCGCAATTCGAGGGCTTGAGCTTCCACAGGCAAACCATCCCGTTCGTCGACACGCCGGAAAAGATCGACGAGATCCTGCGCCGGATCGATGAGAACGCCGCCGCGGAAGGCCGCCGTCCGCTGGTGTTCAGCTCGATCGTCGACGATACGATGAGCGCGCAGCTCGGGCGGGCCAATGCGCTGGTGCTCGACCTGTTCCAGGTCTTCATCGCGCCGCTGGAGTCCGAGCTCGGCATCAAATCGTCGCACGCGGCCGGTCGCACGCACGGCATCGCCAACAGCCTCGAGTATTTTGCGCGCATGGAGGCGATCAACTTCACCCAGGCGCACGACGACGGGGCGACGACGCGCGATCTCGCCAAGGCGCAGCTGATTCTGATCGGTGTGTCGCGCTGCGGCAAGACACCCACCGCGCTCTATCTCGCGCTGCAGTTCGGGATATTGACCGCGAATTTCCCGCTGACGCCCGACGATTTTGTCGACAAGAAGCTGCCGGCGTCGATACTGCCGTATCGCGACAAGCTGTTCGGCCTGACCATCGACCCCGAGCGCCTGCAACAGATCCGCGAGGCACGCCGCCCGGCGAGCAAGTATGCGTCGCTGGAAAATTGCCGGTACGAGGTTCACCAGGCCGACGTCCTGATGCAGCGGGAGAAGGTGGCGACCCTCGATACGACCGCGCGATCGATCGAGGAGATCGCGACGACGATCCTGCATCGCGCCGGGCTGCAGCGTCACATCTTCTAATCCAGGCCGTAGAAGCGCCGCGCGTTGCCGCCGTAAATCGCGTCGCGCTCGCCTTGCGTCAGGCCCGCCAGCAGCTCGTCGCCCACCTCGACCCATTCGGCATAACTTGCTGCCAGCGTGACCACCGGCCAGTCGCTGCCCCAGATCACGCGCTCGGTGCCGAAACATTCGAGCACATGCGCGACGTAGCGGCGCAGCGCGTCGACGCTCCAGCCGCGGCCGGCTTCGGTAACGAGGCCCGAGAGCTTGCAGCTGGCGCCTGTTTGCCGCGCGATCGCCGCGAGGTCGTCGGCCCACGGCTGCCATGCACGGTTCGCGATGTCGGGTTTGGCGCAATGGTCGACGACGACCGCCAGGTCCGGATGGCGTTCGAGTGCAGCGAGCAAGGGTTTGAGCTCGCGCGGCTTGACCAACGCGTCGAAGCGCAAATCCAGCGCGGGTAAGGCCGCGAGCGCAGTCTGCACTTCGGGCCGCGCGATCCAGAACGGATCGGGCAGGTCCTGCAACATCGGCCGCACGCTCTTGAGCAACGGTTCGATCGCGAGCGCGCCGAGTGCCGCGACGGCGTCATCGCCCGCCAGGTCCACCCAGCCGACGACGCCGCGCACCAAGCCGCCGCTCGCGTTGGCGACCTCGAGCAGGAAGCGCGTCTCGTCCAGCGTCGGCGCCGCCTGCACCAGCACGGTCGCTCCGACGTTCGCTGCGCGGAGCATCGGCCTCAATTCGCGCAGCATGAAATCGCGATAGATCGGCAGCAGTTCCGGCGTCGGCTTCAGCCAGCTGTAATCGCCCCGCGAGAGCCGCCACACGTGATGGTGTGCGTCGACTCGCATCAGGATGTGGTTCGCGGCAGCGGCGCATTCGGCGCGACCAGGCCGCGCTCGGACAGCGCCTGCCAGAACGCCGACGGGACCGCGCGGGTCGCCAGCGCGAAATTCTGGTCGAATTCGGCCATCGTGCGCGCGCCCGGAATGACGCTGACGACGGCTGGATGCGCGAGTGGAAACTGCAGCGCCGCAGCGCGCAGCGGAACATCGTACTCGGCGCAGACGTGCTCGATCAGCTCCACGCGCGCCACAAGATCGGCCGGCGCCGGCGCATAGTTGAAATACGGCGCGCTGCCGTCGGCCGGACGCGCGCCGGTCGCCAGGATGCCGGAGTTATAGGGACCGCCGATGACGACGGCCACGCCCCGTCGCTCGCAGAGCGGCAGCAGCTCGGGGAGTGCGCTCTGGTCGAGCAGCGTGTAGCGGCCGGCAAGCAACACGACGTCGAGATCGGCGCGCGACAGCACATCGACGCACACGCGCCAGTCGTTGACGCCGAGGCCGAACCCCCCGATTGTCCCTGCGTCGCGCAGCTCGGTCAGCGCGGGAATCGCGTCGTTCAGCACTTCGTCGAAGCGCTGCGCATACGCAGCGCCGTGGGTATCGCGATCGATGTCGTGAATGTAGACGATGTCGAGCCGTGAAACACCGAGGCGCCGCAGGCTATCGTCGATCGAGCGCAGCGTTCCGGAGCGAGAATAATCCCAGCGTTGCCGGTACGGCAGCACGTCGACATAGCCGTTCTGCTCGCGCGGTGCGGCACGGTCCGGGACGAGAAGTCTCCCGACCTTCGACGAGAGCACGTACTCGTCGCGCGCGACGCCGCCGAGCGCCTCGCCGATGCGAACCTCCGAAAGGCCGTTGCCGTAATGCGGCGCGGTATCGAAATAGTTGATGCCGGATGCACGCGCATGCCGTACCAATGCAATCGCTTCGTCATCGGCGACAGCGTAGAAGAGATTGCCCAGCGGCGCGCCGCCGAATCCGAGCGGATTGGCCTGCAAGCGCGCCTTCAGCCCTGCATCGAGCATGCCGGCGTCCTTATTGGCTGGTGTCCTGGCAATATCGAATCGTGCAGATACCGGTCGGTCGCCTTCGCGCGTTAGAATCGCCTGTCAGCGCCATCGGGTTTTCGCCACAATGTGAAGGCGACTGACATGGTGCCCGCATCCGGACCGAAGCGCAAAACACGAAACGAATGAACCCGAACCTGCCGCTGCAAGGTCTCTGGTGCGCGACGCTCAGCCCGCTCGATGCGGCGGGCGGACTGGATTCCGGGCGCCTGGCGATGCACGCCCGTCGCCTGTTCGCATCGGGCGTGGACGGCATCGCGCCGTTCGGCACCACCGGCGAGGGTCAATCGTTCTCGGTTGCCGAGCGGCGCGCGGGACTCGATGCCCTGCTCGCTGCGGGGATCGCGCCGCAGCGCATCCTGGCCGCGACAGGCTGCGCCGCGCTCCCCGACGCGATCGAGCTGACGCGCCACGCGATCTCGGCCGGCTGCGCCGGCGCGCTGGTGCTGCCGCCGTTCTTTTTCAAGGACGTGAGCGACGAAGGCATCTACGCCGCGTACGCCCAGCTGATCGACGGCGTCGGCGACAATCGCCTGCGCGTGTACCTCTACCATATCCCGCAGGTCAGCGGTGTCGGTCTGTCGGTGGCGACGGTGTCGCGGCTCGCCGCCGCGTACCCGGCCATCGTCGCCGGAGTCAAGGACAGCGCGGGAAGTTTCGAAAATTCCCGCGCGCTGGTCGCCGCCCTCCCCGGGCTGTCGATTTTCGTCGGGCACGAGCCGCACCTGCCGGCGCTGCGCAAGCTGGGCGGCGCTGGAACGATCTGCGGCATCGCCAACCTGTATCCGCACCTGATGCGCCGGTTGTACGACCACTCGCTCGACTCGAATCCCGGCGCCGAGCTGCCGCTGATCGAAGCCTTTATTGCAGCGCTGATGCGTTTTCCGATCTTCGGCGCGCTCAAGTCCTTGCAGGCGGAGTTGAGCGGCGATGCCGGCTGGCGTGGACTGCGCGCCCCGTTGCTGCCGCTGTCCGACGCCGACGCGCGCGCGCTCAAACAGGCGGTCGCCGCAGCCGGTATCGTTCCCGAGCGAGACGGCGCTTAAAACCATACTGAAGGAGGCTTGCAAGTGAGCACCGTCGAACCCGATTACGTCGCCCTCGCCGCGCTGACGGCATTCGACACACCGACCATCTGCAACGCGCTCGAGGTCCTACTGCCGGCAACGCGGGCGCACGGTTACACGACGCGACCGGCGCATTGCGGTTTTCCGGCGATGAAACCTATCGTCGGCTTCGCACGGACGGGCAGGATCCGGGCGAGAGTCGCGCCGACAGTGCCCGCCGAAAAGCTCCTGGAGCTTCGCCACGGCTACTATCGCTACGTCGATGCCGGACCGAAGCCGTCGCTGGTGCTGATCGAGGATCTCGATTCCCCCGATGCGGGTTACGGAGCTTTCTGGGGCGAGGTGCAGTCGGCCATCCATAAAGGGCTGGGCGCGCTGGGACTCGTGACCAACGGCTCGGTGCGCGATATCGACCAGTGGGCGCCGGGATTCCAATTCCTGGCGGGCAGCATCGGACCGTCGCATGCGTATGCGCACGTGGTCGAGTTCGGGGGCGAGATCGACGTGCTGGGCATGCGGGTCCGTTCCGGCGATATCGTGCATGCCGACCGCCATGGCGCGGTCGTCGTGCCCGCGGAGGCAGTCGCTGGCCTGCCGGCGGCCGCGCGGCAAGTCGCCGAGCGCGAGGCGCGCATTCTGGAGGTGGCCCGCGCGCCGGGCGCCAGCGCCGAGCGATTGATCGACGTATTTTCGCGGCTTGACGCGATCCACTAGGCGCCGCGTCGTCGGGTATGATTTGAGGCTGAAGCTCGCTGCGCGAAGGTGGTGGCGCCGCGCGCTATCGAGCATGTTGCGACCATAACGCCACCGGAGGAGGACCACGATGACCGACCATACCTGTGATGATCGCGCCGACGTTTTGCGGCGCCGCCTTTTGCAAGCCGGCGCCGGCGCTGCGGCTCTGAGCGCGGTACCCGGCGTCTCGCTGCTCGGCGCGCAGGCACAGGGCACTTTCGACTGGAAGCGGTTCAAGGGCGAGAAGATCGAAGTGCTGCTGGTCAAGAGCCCGCGCGGCGACCTGCTGTCCAAGTACCACAAGGAATTCCAGGACATGACCGGCATCGAGGTCGGCTCGGAAATGGTCCCCGAGCAGCAGCAGCGGCAAAAAGCGGTCATCGAATTCAATTCGGGCAATCCGAGCTTCGACGTGGTCCAGCTTTCCTATCACGTGCAAAAGCGGCAGTTCGCCAAGAACAACTGGCTGACCGATCTGCGGCCGATGATCAACGATCGCCTGATGGCAGATCCGAACCTCGATTTCGCCGACTTCGCGCAGGGCGGACTCAATTACGCGGTCGAGGCCGACGGGCGCGTGATGAGCCTGCCGCTCAATCTGGACCCCTGGGTCGTCTATTACAACAAGGAACTGTTCGCCGCCAAGGGCGTCGCATTCCCGAAGACGTTTGCGCAGATGATCGACGCCGCGGCCAAGCTCAACGACACGGGCAAGGGCGTGTCGGGCTTCGTCGGCCGCGGCCTGAAGAACGCCAACGTGCCGGTATGGACGAGCTTCCTGCTCGGCTACGGCGGAGCCTTTATCGACAAGGGCGGCAGGCTGATGACCGACAGCCCCGAAGCGATCGAAGCGGCGAAGATGTACCAGACGCTGCTCGCCAAGTACGGCCCGCAGGGTGTTGCCGGCTACAACTGGAACGAATCGCAGAGCCTGTTTCTTCAGGGCAAGGCCGCCATGTGGCTCGACGGCATCGGCTTCGCGCAGCCGCTCGAGGATCCGACCAAGTCGCGCATCGTCGGTAAAGTCGGCTACGGCGTGATGCCCGCGGGTCCGAAGCAGCAGGTCTCGGCGCTGTTCGCCGACGGCGAGGGGATTTCGACCTTCAGCAAGAAAAAGGGTCCGGCCTGGTTCTATCTGCAATGGGCATCGAACAAGACCAACCAGACGCGCATGCTGCAGGCCGCCGCCGGCGCGCCGGTGCGCACGTCGGCGTACGCGGCAGCGCAGGCGTCGAGCGACTTCAAGTCGCCGAAGGAGTGGGTCGAATGCATGCTGACCTCGGCGAAGATCGCACAGCCGGGTCTGCCGATAATCGCCGCGGTGACCGAGTTCCGCGACACTTTCGGCATCGCGCTGACCAATATGATCAACGGCGCCGACCCGGCGGCCGAATTGAGGCGCGCGACCGCCGAGTTCCAACCGGTTCTCGACAAGACCGAGAAAGCCTGACTCCGACGCCCGCGCCGTCCGACGACGGCGCGGGCAGCCGCATCGGCTTCAGGCAATGAACGCGGCAGCGCCGACGCTCGCCACCCGTCCCGGTTTCCTCGCCCGGCGCCGGCGGACCTATCTGCTGTTCGTCCTGCCGGCGCTGATCGTCGTCGGCGCCGTGATCATCTTTCCATGGGCATTCACGGTCTGGATGAGCGCGTTCGACTGGAAGATCGGCTCGGTCGCGCATTTCGTCGGATTCGATAACTACACCCGGCTCGCGACCAACACGCGCTTTCTCGAGTCGATCGTCCACACGTTTTATTTCACCGTGCTGGCGGTGATATTCCCGCTGATCCTCGGCACGACTGCGGCGCTCATCTTCCACCGCGAGTTCCCGTTACGCGGGATGCTGCGCTCGATATTCACGATGCCGATGATGGCCACGCCGGTCGCGGTGGCACTGGTGTGGACGATGATGTTCCACCCGCAGCAGGGGGTGCTGAACTACCTGTTGAGCTTGGTCGGGCTGCCGCCGTCGCTCTGGGTGTACTCGCCGACGTGGGTGATTCCGAGCCTGGTGCTGGTCGAGATCTGGCACTGGACGCCGCTGATCATGCTGATCGTGCTTGGCGGGCTCGCCGCGCTGCCGACCGAGCCTTACGAAAGCGCCCGCCTGGACGGGGCCAGCGAGTGGCAGCTGTTCCGCTACATTACCCTGCCGTTGCTCGCGCCGTTCCTGATCGTCGCCGCGGTAATCCGCACGATCGATGCGCTGAAGGCGTTCGACACGATTTACGTCATCAGCCAAGGGGGTCCGGGCACCGCGTCGGAGACGATCAACCTGTACCTTTATCTGCAGGCCTTCGCCTTCTACAACGTCGGCAACGCATCGGCGGTGGTCGTCGTCTTCTTCGTCATCATCCTTGCGCTCGCGCTGTTGCTGCTCCATGTCAGGGAGAAGGCGAAATGGGCGTAGCTGCCACTCGCGTCACGCCGGCCCCGGGTGCTGCGCGCGCGCGCTGGCGAAAGAAACTGCGCAAGGTGGGCTTCGGCTTTTCGGTGCTGGTCATCGTCTCGCCGGCCATCCTGGTCTTTCTGTGGATGCTGTCGCTCTCCCTCAAAAACGAGATCGACAACCTGGCTTACCCGCCCGTGTTCATTCCCAGCCAGCTGACCCTGCGCAATTTCGTCCAGGTCTTTTCCGAAAACTCGATGGGGCTGTATTTCTGGAACAGCATCGTCGTGTCGGGGCTTGCGACGCTGGTCGCGCTCGCCGTCGGCGTTCCGGCCGGTTACGGCATTGCGCGCACGCAAGCGCACAAGCTGACCGTGCTGATCCTGATCGCCCGCATGACGCCGGCGCTTTCCTACCTGATCCCGCTGTTCACCGTGTTTCAGCTGCTCGGACTCAACAACACCCGCACGGCGCTGGTCATCACGCACCTGGTGATCACCGTGCCGATCATCGTCTACGTGATGGCCGGTCATTTCGAGACCTTGCCGCGCGAGCTGGAAGAGGCAGCACTGATCGACGGCGGCAGCGTATGGACGACCTTCCGCTATGTGGCGCTGCCGCTCGCGCGTCCCGGCATCGTCGTCGCGACCATACTGGCGTTCATCTTCTCGTGGAACAACTTCGTTTTCGGGGCGGTGCTGGCCGGGCGCGCGACGCGAACGCTGCCCGCGGCCGTGTACAACGTCCTGACCTTCGAGCAGCTCGCGTGGGGACCGCTTGCTGCGGCGGCGATCGTCGTCACGCTGCCGGTGCTGTTGCTCACTATCGTGATCCAGAAGGAGATCGTCGTCGGGCTCACGCACGGCGGCATCAAGGGCTGATCCGATGCTGAAAGGTATCCATCCGCTGCTGCACGCCGACCTGCTGCACGCGCTGGCGTCGATGGGTCATGGCGACGAGCTGGTGATCGCCGACGCGAACTTTCCCGCGGCAAGCATCGGCAGACGGCTGATCCACGCCGGCGGTGCATCCGCCCCGGAAGCGCTCGACGCCATTCTTACCGTGTTTCCGCTCGATACGTTCCTGCGGCCCGCCGCGTTGACGATGCAGATGGTAGGCGACCCAGCGGCGATACCGGAATCGGTCAGGGAATTCGGCGACGTTTTCGCCAGGCGCGGGCGCGCGGCGATCGAGTTCGGCAAGCTCGAGCGCGAGGCGTTCTACACCCGCGCCCGCAACGCCTATGCGGTCGTGCGCACAGGCGACTTCCGGCCCTACGGCAACATCCTGCTGGTCAAAGGCGTGGTCAACGCGTATCCGCCGGCCCGCTAGGCATGGTCGTCGTTTTCGGCTCGATCAACCTCGACCTGGTAACGCGCGTACCGCGGCTGCCGTCGCCCGGCGAAACGCTGATCGGCAGCGGCTTTGCAAGCTATCCGGGCGGCAAGGGCGCCAATCAGGCGCTGGCGGCTGCGCGGGCCGGTGCCGTCGTGCGGATGTACGGTGCGGTCGGGCGCGATGCCGCGGCCGAAGCCGCGCTGGCGCTGCTGCGGACCGGGAACGTCGACGTCGCCGGTGTCCGTGCCGTCGACGCATCGACCGGCTGCGCAACCATACTCGTCGACGATGCGGGGGAAAATGCGATCGTCGTCGTGCCGGGAGCCAATGAAAAAGTCGATCCGGGAGCGGTTCCCGATGCCGTCCTCGGGCCGCGCGCCGTTTTGCTGCTGCAACACGAAGTCCCGCTGTCGGCGAACGCCGCGCTGATCGCGCGAGCCGCGCGGTCCGGGACGCCCATCGTTCTCAACGCCGCACCGGCCGCGCCGGTGACGCGCGAGCTGTTGGCGATGCTAGCCGTGCTCATCGTCAACGAGAGCGAAGCGTCGGCACTTGCGTCGATGCTTGGCTGGCCGACAGAAGCCGATGCGTTCGCCGCCGCGGCGGCGACGGAAATCGAAGGTCTCGAGGTCGTCGTCACGCGGGGCGCGGCCGGCGCGATCAGCGTCCTCGGCCGCAACCGGATCGACATCGCCGCGCCGCAGGTCCACGTCGTCGATACGACCGGTGCCGGCGACGCATTCGCCGGCGCGTATGCCGCCGCCCTCGATGCCGGCGGCGATCGTCGGAGGGCGCTTTCCATCGCGGCCGCGGCAGGCTCGCTGGCGTGCACGAAACACGGCGCGCAGCCCACGCTGCCATCACGCGACGCTATCGATGCGTTGTTACCTTCGGTTACATCACGATCCGCACCTCGCTGCTAGACTGTCGTTTTGTTCGGCGGGAGAGCGATGATGCGACGACTTTTGCTGGCGGTCCTGCTTTTCGCGACGGCGTTGCGCGCCGGCGCCTCCGACTACACGGATATCTGGTTCAATCCATCGGAGCAATCGACGGCGGGCGGCGGCTGGGGCATCAATGTCGTGCAGAGCGATGCCTTCCTGTTTGTGACGTTCTTTATCTATGGCCCTGACAACAAGCCGACCTGGTATGTTGCAACCTTGACCAGGGACGCCAATGGGAACTTCAACGGCCAGTTGTATGCAACGACAGGCACCTATTTCGGCGCGCCCTGGAATCCCGCCGACGGCGCGGGCAGCGCGCAGGTCGGCACGGCGTCTTTCGTTCCGACCGGCGCTTACACGGCCAATCTCACCTACGCGCTCAACGCTGGCCCGACCGTGGTCAAGGCGATCCAGCGCCAGGCGCTCACGTCGATTCCGCTCGGGGGATCGTATAGCGGCACGGAGGCCGGCAGCTATTCGAATTCGGGTTGCAACAACGTCAGCACCTACACCGACGGTTTCATTCTAGGCGTCACGCACGTAACCGGTACGTCGTTGACGTTCACCTTCCGGTACGACAGCCAGCTTTCCTGCACCCTGTCAGGCGCTCTGCGGCAGCAGGGACAGCTGTTCCAGATTCCGGCCGCCACCTTCCAATGTTCGGATGGTGTGTCGACGTCCGCGACGGTGTCGGAAATCAAGAAGACCAATTTCGGCATCGAAGGCACGTTCAGCGCGCCGGATGTAGGCGGCGGCTGCCGCCAGGATGCGACCTTCTCGGCGGTGTCCGTGCCGCCCATCTAGCAGGCGCCGCTCAGCACCCGCCTCGCGACCGCTGCCTGACGCACTCGTACAGCGAGATCGCGGCGGCGGCCGCGGCGTTCAGCGGCTCGAATCCGCCCGGCATCGGAATCGTGACACGCAGGCGCGCGGCGGCGATCACATCGTCCGAGAGTCCCGCGCCTTCGTTGCCGATCGCGATCGCCACCGGTCCGCTGAGGTCGGCCTCGTACAGCGACGTTCCCTCCGCGGCGACCATCGCGACGACCTTGCCGCGATACGCGCGGGCCCACCCGCCGAGGTCGATGCCTTCGTATATCGCCAGGTGAAAATGTGCCCCCTGGCCGGCCCGCAGCACCTTGGGCGACCAAGCGAACGCGCAATGCGGCGACATGAAGACCTGGGCCACACCGGCCGCCGCGGCGCTGCGCAGCATCGATCCGACGTTGCCGGGGTCCTGCACGCCGTCGAGCAGCAGGCAGAAGTCGGCAGCGCGCTCGATGCCAGGCACCGGGGCGGGAACCACCGCCAGCACGCCGACGGCAGCCGGCAGTTGCGCGAGCTGCGCCCACGCCGACTCGGCGACGATCAAGGTACGCGCCGGCGGCACGCGCGCGAGCAACGCCCGCACCGTCGGCCATTCGACCGCGGATTCGGCGACCAGCAGCGATTCGGGTGGGCCGTAACGGCGGCTGTAGACGTCGACCAGGTGCTCGCCTTCGAGCACGCAGCGCCCGGACTTGCGCCGCTCGCGCGATGAAGCGATCAGGCGCGCCGCTTCCTTCAGGCGCGGGTTGTCGGGAGAGCTGATACGCGGCATAAGAGATGAAGACAACGACAGCAAAACATCGGCGACGGCCGGCGCGCCCGCACGCGCTGCCCAGGAAAACGCGCGCGCACTAGCGCGTCGGCGGCGGCCCGGATCCCCCGGCAGCGCCCGCCGGTGTCGCGGCCGGGAGCTGGAAGAAAATCTCGTCCTGGCGGATCATGCCGAGCTCCGAGCGCGCCCGCTCCTCGATCGCTTCGGTGCCTTGCTTCAAATCGCGCACTTCGGCGTCCAGCGCGGCGTTGCGCGCCTTCAATCCCGCGTTGACGTCCTTCTGCGCCTCGACCTGGCCGTTTAGCTCGCGCACGCGCAGCCATCCTCCCTTGCCGAGCCACAGCGGGTACTGGAGGGCCAGGATCAGCAGTGCGAAGACGAGTCCAAGCAGGCGCAAGCGGAGGCTTTACTTGAGCTGATAGAACGCCGCGCGACCGGGATAACTGGCGACGTCACCCAAGTCCTCCTCGATCCGCAGCAGCTGGTTGTATTTGGCCACGCGATCGGAGCGCGACAGCGATCCGGTCTTGATCTGGCCGGCATTGCTGCCGACGGCGATGTCGGCGATCAGGCTGTCCTCGGTCTCGCCCGAGCGATGCGAGACGATCGCCGTGTAGCCCGCGCGCATGGCCATGCTGATCGCGGCGAAGGTCTCGGTCAGCGTCCCGATCTGGTTGATCTTGACCAGGATGGACTTGGCCACACCTCGGGCGATGCCCTGCTTCAGGATTTTGGTGCTGGTCACGAACAGGTCGTCGCCGACGATCTGCACTTTCTTTCCCAGCCGATCGGTCAACAGCTTCCAGCCGTCCCAGTCGTGCTCGGACATGCCGTCCTCGATCGAAATGATCGGGTACTTGTCGACCCACGCCGCCAGGTAATCGACCATCTGCGAGCGGGTCAGTTTCGCGCCCTCCGATTCGAGCTCGTAGATACCGTCTTTGTAGTACTCTGACGCGGCGCAATCGAGAGCCAGCGCGATGTCGGTGCCGGGCGTGTAGCCGGCCTTGTCGATCGCCTCGAGCAAGAGCTGCAGCGCGGCCTCGTTCGACGCCAGGTTGGGCGCGAATCCGCCCTCGTCGCCGACCGTCGTCGCCATGCCCTTGGCGTCGATCAGCTTCTTCAGCGCATGGAAGACCTCGGCGCCGTAGCGCAGCGCTTCGCGAAACGTCGGCGCACCGAGCGGCACCAGCATGAATTCCTGCATGTCGACGCTGTTGTTCGCGTGCGCGCCGCCGTTGATCACGTTCATCAGCGGCACCGGCAGCGCCATCTCCCCGGCCCCGCCCAGGTAACGGTATAGCGGCAGCGTCGATTCCTCGGCCGCAGCCTTGGCCACGGCGCAGGAGACGGCCAGTATCGCGTTGGCGCCGAGCCTCGCCTTGTTGTCGGTGCCGTCGAGGTCGATCATCGTGCGATCGATGAACGCCTGCTCGGAGGCGTCCAGCCCGATGATCGCTTCGCAGATTTCGGTATTGACGTGCTCGACCGCCTTCTGCACGCCCTTGCCGCCGTAGCGCGCGGCGTCGCCGTCGCGCAGCTCGATCGCTTCCTTCGATCCGGTCGACGCCCCCGAAGGGACCGCTGCCCGGCCGCTGATGCCCGATTCGAGGACCACGTCGGCTTCGATCGTGGGGTTGCCGCGAGAATCCAGGATCTCGCGGGCGATGACGTCGACGATTGCGCTCATGCTTTATTCCGATTGTTGTCGTTGTGGATTTCCATCGCTCATTCCGACAGCAGTGACGCTTCGGAAAAGCCGCGGCGTTTGACGGTCGCGTCGAGCTCCGCCAGCGTCGTCAGCAGTTCGCGCATGCGTCCGAGCGGCCACGCGTTCGGGCCGTCCGACAGGGCGTGCGCCGGGTCCGGATGCGTTTCCATGAATACGCCGGCGACGCCGGCCGCGACCGCGGCGCGCGCCAGCACCGGCACGAACTCGCGCTGCCCGCCGGAGGTCGCGCCCTGGCCGCCGGGAAGCTGGACGGAATGGGTCGCATCGAACACCACCGGGCAGCCGGTCGCGCGCATGATCGCCAGTGCGCGCATGTCCGAAACCAGGTTGTGGTAGCCGAAGCTCGCGCCCCGCTCGCAAACGAGAATGTTATCGTGGCCGCTGGCCTCGCGCGCCTTGTCGACGACGTTGCGCATGTCCTCGGGGGCGAGAAACTGGCCTTTCTTGATATTCACCGGCTTGCCGGCCGACGCCACCGCGTGGATGAAGTCGGTCTGGCGGCAGAGGAACGCCGGCGTCTGCAGCACGTCGACGACCGCGGCCGCTTCGGCGATTTCGTCCTCCGCGTGCACGTCGGTCAGCACCGGCACGCCGATCTGGCGCCGGACCTCCGAAAGGACGCGCAGGCCCTCCTGCATGCCGACGCCGCGAAACGACTTGGACGAGCTGCGATTGGCCTTGTCGTACGACGACTTGAACACGAACGGAATGCTCAATGCTGCGCAGATTTCCTTCAGCTGCCCGGCGACGTCGATCTGCAGCTGTTCGGACTCGACGACGCACGGCCCGGCAATGAGGAACAGAGGCCGGTTCAGCCCGACCTCGAATCCGCACAGGTTCATCGTGAGAATTACGCGACGAGCTGCGCGCGGGTGCGCGGTGTTTCGCTTTGCGCGGCGCGCTGCCGCTCGAGCGCCGCCTTGACGAAGGCGATGAACAGCGGATGGCCGCGCCGCGGGTTCGACGTGAACTCCGGGTGGTACTGGCAGCCGAAAAACCACGGATGGTCGTCGAGCTCGATCATTTCGCACAGATCGCCCGCCATCGCGCTTTTGGCGCGCGCGCCGACGACGAGACCGGTCGCCTCCAGCCGCGGCAGGTAATGATTGTTCACTTCGTAGCGATGGCGGTGGCGCTCGGCGACCGTCGTCGCGCCGTACACGCGGTGCGCGAGGCTGCCGGGCACGACCTCGCAGGGCTGGGCGCCGAGCCGCATCGTTCCGCCGAGATCGGAGTCCGCGCTGCGCTGCTCGATCGTCCCATCGCGATTCTGCCATTCGGTCACCAGCGCGACGACAGGATGCGGCGTGTCGGCGTCGAACTCGGTGCTGTTGGCGTCGGCGAGTCCCGCGCGATGCCGCGCATGCTCGATCACCGCGAGCTGCATGCCCAGGCAGATGCCCAGATACGGCACCTTGTTCTCGCGCGCATAGCGAATCGCGCGGATCTTGCCTTCGACGCCGCGCTTGCCGAATCCACCCGGAACCAGTATCGCGTCCATGCCCTTCAGGCAGTCGATGCCGTCGCGCTCGACGGCTTCCGAGTCGACATAGTGGATGTCGACCCGGCTGCGCGCGTGGATGCCGGCGTGGATCAGTGCTTCCGACAGCGACTTGTATGACTCGGTCAGATCGACGTATTTGCCGACCATCGCGATGTTGACGCGATGCTCGGGATTCACCAGTGCGTCGACGAGCTTGGTCCAGACCGACAGGTCGGCCGGCTTCGGACTCAGGTTAAGCTTGCGGCAGACGATCTCGTCCAGGCCTTCGGCGTGCAGCGCCGCGGGAATCTTGTAGATCGAATCGGTGTCCAGCGCTGGAATCACCGCCTCGGGCGGGACGTTGGTGAACAGCGCGATCTTGCGCCTGTCCCCTTCGGGCAGCGGCCGGTCGGCGCGACAGAGAACGACGTCGGGCTGGATACCGATCTCGCGCAGCTCCTTGACCGAATGCTGCGTCGGCTTGGTCTTCATTTCGCCGGCGGTCGCGATGAAGGGCACCAGGGTCAGGTGGATATAGCAGACGTTCTCGCGACCCAGATTGATGCCGAGCTGGCGGATAGCTTCGAGGAACGGCAGCGACTCGATGTCGCCGACGGTGCCGCCGACCTCGACTACCGCTACTTCCGCGTCGCCGGCGCCGTTGGCGATCCAGGCCTGGATCTCGTCGGTGATATGCGGAATGACCTGCACGGTGCCGCCCAGGTAGTCGCCGCGGCGCTCCTTGCGGATGACGCTTTCGTAGATCTGGCCGGTCGTGAAATTGTTGCGCTTGCCCATCTTGACGTCGGTGAAGCGCTCGTAATGGCCGAGGTCCAGGTCGGTCTCGGCGCCGTCCTCGGTGACGAATACCTCGCCGTGCTGGAACGGGCTCATCGTGCCCGGGTCGACGTTGATGTAGGGATCGAGCTTGAGATTGGTGACGCGGATGCCGCGCGAAGTGAGAATCGCGGCCAGCGACGCGGCGGCGATGCCCTTTCCCAATGAGGAAACGACGCCGCCGGTCACGAAAACGAACTTGGTCATTGGCGACAAGTTCAGGAAATTCCCATTTTACCTGAAGCGGTCGCCGCGCACAAACGCCGCGCCTCTACCCGGCGAGGCCGCGGCTCAGGCGGTCGATCGCGCGCTGGCGGCCGAGGAGCGCCAGCACCGCGTCGATCGGCGGCGTTTGCGGTTCGCCCGTCGTCAGAGCCCGCGCCGCCATCATCAGTTGCGAGGTTTTCAGACCGCGCTTCGCGGCCACCGACTTGATTGTTGCCCCGATGGCCTCGCGGCTCCACTCGATGTTCTCCAATGCGACGATGAGCTCCGGCACGGCCGATCTGACTGCATCCGTCATCACCTCGGCAAACTTGGTCGGGACGTTCGCGGCGCGCGCCGGGTCCGCATAGAAGTAGTGCGCGGCGTCGGCCATTTCCGCCAGCGTCGCGGTGCGGTCGCGAAAAAGCTCGCCGACGCTCGCGGGGGCCGGCCCGGCTGCGATGTCGAGCCCGGCACGTTCGAGAAACGGGCGCAGCCGCCGGCCGAGATCGTCCGTCGACAGACGCTTGATGTGCTCGTGATTCACCCACTTCAGCTTGTCCGGATCGAACCGCCCGGGTGCCGATGAAAGGTGCGCCAGGTCGAACCAGTCGACGAACTCGTCGCGCGAGAAGACCTCGGCGTCGCCGTGCGCCCAGCCCAGGCGCGCCAGATAATTGACAACCGCCTCGGGCAAGTAGCCATCGTCGCGGTACTGCAGCACGCCGCGCGCACCGTGCCGCTTCGACAGCTTGTCTCCCTCCGGGGTAAGCACGGTAGGCAGATGCGCGTACACCGGCTCGGCGCCACCGAGCGCGCGGATCATGTTGATCTGGCGCGGCGTGTTGTTGACGTGGTCGTCGCCGCGGATCACGTGGGTGATGCGCATGTCCAGATCGTCGACGACGACGCAGAAATTGTAGGTCGGCGCGCCGTCGGACCGCGCGATGATCAGGTCGTCGAGCTCGTCGTTGCCGACTTCGATCCGACCCTTGACCGCATCCTGCCAGTCGACCACACCGCCCAGGGGATTGCGGAAGCGAACAACCGGCGGGACTCCTGCCGGAGGCGCGGGCAGCGTCTTGCCTGGCTCCGGGCGCCAGCGCCGG